>NZ_MDZA01000030.1 GCF_001816125.1 Hymenobacter coccineus
CTGGCCAAAACGCCGGGCCTGGTGCTGCAAATCCGCTACGGGCGCGCGGGCCAGCTCACCCAGCCCCGGCGAGGAAGCGCTACAGCCTGCGCCTGACGCCCGGCGGCGTGCTCATCGACGCGCCCACCGGCCTGGGGGTGCTGCGGGCCCTGGCCACGCTGGAGCAACTCCCGCGCTTCGACAAAGCCGGCCGCTACTTGCCCGAGGCCGACGTAGTGGACCAGCCGCGCTTTGCCTGGCGCGGACTGCTGATTGACCCCGCCCGGCACTTCCTGCCAGTGGCCGTGGTCAAGCGCAACCTCGACGGCATGGCGGCCGTGAAGCTGAACGTAATGCACTGGCATTTGTGTGACGACGAGGGCTTTCGGGTGGAGAGCAAGCTAATGCCGCGCTTGCAGCAGGTGGCCGGCGCCACCGGCTACTACACCCAGGCGCAGGTGCGCGAGGTGGTGGCCTACGCCGCGGCGCGCGGCATCCGGGTGGTGCCCGAGTTCGACCTGCCGGGCCACACCGGGGCCCTGGTGGCGGCCTACCCGCGGGTGGCTTCGAACGACTCCATCAAGGAAGTGCCCGTGCGCTGGGGCCTGCTCAACATCGCCATCGACCCCACCAAGCCCGGCACGTACCCCTTCCTCGATTCGCTGCTGACAGAGATGAGCGGGCTGTTCCCGGACCCGTATTTCCACATCGGGGGCGACGAAAACGACGGGCGGCAGTGGCGGCGCAACCCGCGCATTGTGGCGTTCATGCGCGACAACAAGATGCTAAAAGCCGGCACAGCCGACGTCGTGGACAAGCACCAGCTCCAAACCTACTTCAACCGCAAAATGCTGGCGATTCTCACCGCGCGCGGCAAAACGATGGTGGGCTGGGACGAAATTTTGGGCCCCGATCTACCCCAGGAAGTCGTCATCCAAAGCTGGCGCGGCGCCAAGGGCCTGAACGAAGCCGTGCGCCTGGGCCACCGCGCCCTGCTGTCGAACGGCTACTACCTCGACCTTAACTACCCCGCCGCCGCCCACTACGCCGCCGACCCGCTGCCCGCCGGCACACCCCTAAGCGCGGCCCAGCAGTTGCTGGTGCTAGGCGGCGAAGTGGCCATGTGGAGCGAATTTGCCGATTCCGTCATCTACGATTCGCGCGTGTGGCCCCGGGCCGCGGCGGTGGCCGAGCGGCTGTGGTCGCCCCAGGCCACCACCCAGGACGTGCCCGATATGTACCGTCGCCTAGCCCTGGTATCCACGCAGTTGGAAGGCCTGGGCCTGCAGCACCGCCGGGCCCCGGCCCAGCTGTTGCGGCAAATGGCGCCGCCCGGGGCCCTGGGGGCCCTCAGCACGCTGGCCGCCGTGCTGGAACCAGTGAAGGACTACAAGCGCCATTTCCAAGGCTTTAAGTACACCACCCAAACGCCCCTGACCCGCCTCGTGGACGCCGCCCCGGCCGAATCGGACGTGGCCCGGCAGTTTGGCACGGCCGTGGACAGCGTGCTGGCTGGCCTGGCCGCCCCCGTGCGCCCGCCCGCCCTGGCCCGGCAGCTGGTGCAACTGCGCGCCCAGTTGCTGCGCTGGCAGGCCAACGACGCGGCGCTGCAACCGATGCTGCTGGCCACCCCGGCCCTGAGCGAATACGCCCCGCTCTCGACGCGGCTGGGGGCCCTGGCCACGGTGCTGCTCGAGCGCCTCACGCAGCTAGAGGCCAACCAGCCCGCCATGCCCGTGTGGCAAATGACGGCCCGCGCCATCCTCGACGACGCCCAACTGCCCGCCGGCCAAGCCGAACTGGCCGTGGTGAAGGCCGCCCGCCGGCTGGCAGGGTTGTAGCGCCGCCAGCCAGGGCCCTGCACGCGGTTGCAGTCGGCGCGCCGCTTTTTGGGGGTGTGGCGGCCGGGGGCTTAGCTCACCGGGGCCCCAGCCACGCGCGGGCAAAGCAGTCGCTGGCCGCACCTCAGCGGCCGGCCGTGGGAATAAAAGAACCGCGGCGGACACGCAAGCAACCTGGGGCACCAGTGGCTTGGCGCGCTGGGTGGTAGTGGCCGGGCGCGTCGAGCTTTCCGGGGCGTGGGGCCCTCCTGACCGGGCGTCGGGCAGCCGTGCCAGCTCCCCGGGGCCCCGGCCAGCCTTGCGAATCAGCTGCTTGTGCCTTTATTTATGGGTCCTTCCAAAAAAACCCACCGCTTTGAAAAAACTGATGACCCTTGCCGCCGGCGTAGCGGCAGCAACGCTGGCGTTTGCCAGCCCCCGCCCGGCCTTTGCCCAAACCACCGATTCGTGGCAAAACCTGTTCGACGGCAAAACCCTGACGGGCTGGAAACGCCTGGCCGGCACGGCCGATTACAAAGTAGAAAACGGGGCCATCGTGGGCACCACCGTAATGAACTCCGGCAACACCTTTTTGGTGACGGAGAAGGAATACGGGGACTTTGCCCTGGAGCTGGACCTGATGATTGAGAGCCCGGTGAGCAACTCGGGCGTGCAGACCCGCAGCCACTTCGACACCCCGGAGCACAAGGGCGTGGTGTTTGGCCGGCAGCTGGAAATCGACCCGTCCGAACGCAGCTGGTCGGGCGGGGTGTACGACGAGGCCCGCCGCCAGTGGCTGTACCCGCTCGACCTGCACCCGGCGGCCAAAACGGCCTTCAAGGTGGGCCAGTACAATCACCTGCGGGTGGAGTGCATCGGCAACGAGATGAAGACGTGGGTCAACAACATCCCCGTGGCCTACGTGGTGGACCCCGTGGACCCCAAGGGCTTCATCGGCTTGCAGGTGCACGGCATCACCACCAAGGAGCAGGAAGGCAAGAAGGTCTACTTCAAAAACATCAAAATCAAGACCACCAACCTGAAGCCCAGCGCGTTTCCGGCGGACATCTACGTGGTCAACTTCGTGCCCAACTACCTGACGGCGTACGAGCAGCAGCACGGCTGGAAGCTGCTGTTCGACGGCAAATCGGCGCAGGGCTGGCGCAGCGCCAAGGGGCCCACTTTCCCAGCCAAGGGCTGGCAGGTGACGGAGGGCACGATGACCGTGCAGCCTTCGGCTGGCAAAGAGGCGGCCAACGGCGGCGACATCATCACGAACGCTCAGTACAAGGCCTTTGATTTGTCGTTCGAGTTCAAGCTGACGCCCGGGGCCAACAGCGGCGTGAAGTACTTCGTGACGCTGAGCGAGAAAACCGAGGGCTCGGCCATCGGCCTGGAATACCAGGTGCTCGACGACGCCCTGCACCCCGACGCCAAGCTCGGGCGCGACGGCGACCGGACGATTGCCTCGCTCTACGACCTAAAAACGTCCCTCAAGAACCCGCGCTTTATCCACCACATTGGCGAATGGAACGTGGGCCGCGTGGTGGTGTACCCCGACAACCGGGTGGAGCACTACCTGAACGGCTTGAAGGTGCTGGAGTACACCCGCGGCTCCAAGGAGTACCTGGACCTGGTGGCGCAGAGCAAGTACCACGTCTGGCCCAACTTCGGCATGGCGCCCCAGGGCCACATTTTGCTGCAAGACCACGGCAACGAGGTATCGTTCCGGAGCATCAAAATCAAGCAGTTGTAATCCCTTCCTTCCCCCCTTCCCACCCACTTTCCCCATGCTGAACGAACCCAATCCCCGCCGTCTGTTTCTCAAGCAAGCGGCCCTGGCCAGCGCTGGGGCCCTGGTGTCGCCCACGTTGGCCTGGTCGGCCAGCAGCTACAAGCGCATCATGGGCGCCAACGACCGGGTGCGGGTCGGCGTGGTGGGCTTTTCCGACCGCCACCGCAACTCGCACATGCCCAGTTTCCTCAACCACTATAAGGAGCTGAACTTCGACGTGGTGGGCGTGTCCGACATCTGGAGCAAGCGCCGCCTGGAGGGCGCGGCCCTGTGGAAGGAAAAGCTGGGCCACAACGTGGCCGCCTACCGCAACAACGACGAGCTGTACGCCAGCAAGGGCGTGGACGCGGTGTTCATCGGCACCGCCGATTTTCAGCACGCGCTGCACGCCATTGAGGCCGTGCAGGCCGGCTGCGATGCCTACGTGGAGAAACCCTTTGCCGAAACGATGGCCGACAACCGGGCCGCCCTCAAAGCCATCAAGGGCGCGAAGCAGATCGTGCAAATCGGTTCGCAGCGCCGCAGCGGCGACAACTACATCGCCGCTGAACAGTTCATCAAGTCTGGCAAGTTTGGCCCTATCAAAATGGTCGAGCTGACCTGGAACGTGAACCAGCCTGGCCGCTGGCGGCGGCCCGAGCTGGTGGCCCAGCTACGCGAGGCCGACGTGGACTGGAAGCGCTACCTGATGAACCGCCCTGCCGAGGCCTACGACCCGCGCAAATACTTGGAATATCGTTTATTCTGGCCCTATTCGTCGGGCCTGCCGGGCCAGTGGATGAGCCACCAGATTGACACCGTGCACTGGTTCACGGGCCTGGCGCACCCGCGCAGCGTGGTGGCCAACGGCGGCATTTACATGTGGAAGGACGGGCGCCGCAACTGGGACACCCTGACAGCGGTGTTCGACTACGGACCCCTGGATAACCCGGCCGAGGGCTTCCAGGTCACGTTTGGCTCGCGGATGGACAACGGGGACGAGAATCCGGCCGAAATCTACTATTCCAACGGCGGCGAGCTGAACCTGATTACCAACAAGGTTTCGCCCAAGGGCGGCCTCACCAAGCAGCACGCCGATGCTATGCACCTGGCCCCCAACCTGCTGACCGAGTTCAGCCTGGCCAACACCGCCGCGGCGGTGGCCTCGGCCAACACCGGCGGCGACGTGCTGACCTCCAACCACGTGCGCAACTGGATGGAGTGCGTGCGCAGCCGCCAGCAGCCCCACGCCCCCGTGGAGGCCGGCTACAGCCACTCCATCGCCAACATCATGACCACGGCCGCCGCCCACACCGGGCTCAAAGCCACGTTTGATGAAAAGACGCAGGAAGTGATGGTGGGCGGCAAAGTGTTCAAGTACTAGCCGCCGCGCCCCCAATGAACCGATTCACGTCATCCAGCGTCGGCGCTTTGTTGCTAGCGCTGGGGGCCCTGGCCGAAGCCAGGGCCCAAAAGGCTGAGCCCGTGCGCGTCACCCAAGACACTCAGGCCCGAAGGTGGACGTATTTGTGGGCAACAAGCTCTTCACCAGCTTCTTGTACCCCGACTCGCTGGAGAAGCCGGTGCTGTACCCGCTGCGCGCCGCCAACGGCACCGTGGTGACGCGCGGCTTCCCGCTCAACCCGCAGCCCGGCGACCCCACCGACCACCCGCACCACCTCGGCACGTGGTTCAATTTTGAGAACGTGAACGGGCTGGACTTTTGGAATAACTCCTACGCCATTCCGAAGGAGAAAAAAGGCAGCTACGGCTGGATCAAAACCGACCGGATTCTGGCTACCACCAGCGGCCCCGTTGGGGCCCTGGCCTACCACGCCAACTGGACTAACCAAAAAAATGAGGTGCTGCTGGAAGAAACCACGCGCTTCGAGTTCAGCGGCACGAGCCGGGCGCGCACCATCGACCGGATTACAACGCTGAAATCGGCCGTGGACGTGACGTTCACCGACGCCAAGGATGGGCTGCTGGGCCTGCGCCTAGCCCACGCGCTGCAAATGCCGTCGGACAAAGACGAAAAATACACCGACGACAAGGGCATCGTGACCGTGGTGAAGGCCGGCACCGACCGCACCGCCACCGGCAGCTACCTCACCAGCGCCGGCAAACGCGGCAACGACGCCTGGAGCACGCGCGGCGTGTGGTGCAAGGCGTACGGCAAAATGGGCGCCGACTCGGTCAGCGTCGCTATCCTTGACCACCCCAAAAACCCAAACTACCCCACCTTCTGGCACGCCCGCGGCTACGGGCTATTTGCAGCTAACCCGTTGGGCGAAAAGATTTTTACTGAAGGCAAAGCCGCCAAGAACCTGACGCTCAAAAAAGGCGAGTCCGTCACGTTCCGCTACTGCATCCTCATTGATGCGGGGCCCCAAACCCTATCGGCCAAGCAGCTAAATGCCGCCGCCGCGGACTTTGCCAAGCGCACCGTGGCCAGCAAATAGCCGGCGGGGGCCCTGGCCTAGCGGCCAAAGTCGTCCTGCACGCGGACGATGTCGTCCTCGTCGGAGGGCTTGTCAGCGTCGGTGTGCTGCCAGATTTCGGCCACGATGCCCCAGCCGTCGAGGCCGATGAGGCGGTGGCGCTCGCCCTGTTTCAGGGTGATTTGCTCGCCGGGGCCGTAGGAGTTGGGCTCGTGCTGCTCGTCGGTTTCGCTGGTGGCCACGGCGATGGGGCCCTGCACCACGCGCCAGATTTCGGCGCGGCGGTGGTGGTACTGCCACGAGAGGCGCTGCAAGGGCGCCACGATCAGGATTTTGGGGCTGAGCTTGCCCGAGATTTTCAGGCCCTCGATGGAGAGGCCGTCGAAGTATTTGTCGGCAAACTGCTGGGCCTGGGTTTCGTCGATCACGAAGAAACCGCCCCAGGGGCGCGTTTCGTCCTGCTTGTCGATGCCGAAACCTTCGCCGCGCAGGCGCTGGGCTACTTCCTCAAACACGAGGTGCTTTTGGGGGTCGGGGGTGCTCATAAGAAAGAAAAAGGTGAGGGAAGGGACAAAAAAACGGGCCGCCCGCCCGCGCCAAGCGCAGGCAAGCGGCCCGTAAAGATGGCAGAAATTCTTACCAGAACACCGAGTACAGGGCCACCACGATGCCGAGCACCAGCAGGGCCCCCGCCGTGAAGGTGGGGTTGGGCCGGAACATCGACGTATCGATTTCCAGGCCGCCGGTGCGGGTGGTGCGGCGGCTTTCCAGCAGGCTGATGATGACCATGCCCACGATGCAGAAGATGAACACGAAGCCCATGCGGTCGAGGAACGGAATCTCGTACACCCCGTTCACGGGCACGGCGTAGCCGAATGGGGCCAGGCCCGAGAGGTCGGCGTAGCCGGGCAGGAACTTGAGGACGACCGAGAGCAGGAAGCCGCCGATGGTGGCGAACAGGGCTGCCGACGAGGTGGCCTTCTTCCAGAAGAAGCCCAGGATGAACATGGCGAAAATGCCCGGCGACACGAAGCCCGTGTATTCCTGGATGTAGGTGAAGCCACCCTTCTTGTCAATGCCCAGGTGCGGGGCAATGAGGGCCCCCAGGATCATGGCCACCACGACGGCGATTTTGCCGGTGTTCACCAGCGTCTTCTCCGAGGCGTTGGGGTTGATGGCTTTCTTGTAGATGTCGAGCGTGAAGATGGTGGCGATGGAGTTGGCCTTGCCGGCCAGCGAAGCCACCACGGCCGCCGTGAGGGCCGCGAACGAGAGGCCCTTGAGGCCCGAGGGCAGGATGTTGAGCAGCACCGGGTAGGCGCGGTCGGGGTTCAGCTCGCCGCCCTGCATGAATTCGCCGGCACCGAACACGTTTTGCTTGTAGAGGATGAAGGCTGCGATGCCCGGCAGCACCACGATGATGGGCATCATGAGCTTGAGGAAGGCCGCGAACAGCAGGCCGCCGCGGGCCGTGGGCAGGTCGGCGCCCAGGGCGCGCTGCGTGATGTACTGGTTGCAGCCCCAGTAGTTGAGGTTCACGATCCAGAGGCCGCCGAGCAGCACCGTCAGGCCGGGCAGGTCGATGAAGCTCGGGTTGTCGGGCTTCAGAATCATGTGGAAGTGGTCGTTGGCCTGAGTGTACATCAGGTGCAGGCCGTTGAAAACGCCCGTGGTACCGAATTTCGCCGAGACCAAGTTGATGGCCAAGTAGGTGGTGGCCAGGCCGCCGAGCACCAGGAAGAACACCTGAATTACGTCGGTGTAGCCGATCACCTTCATGCCGCCCAGCGTGATGATGATGGCGAAAAAGGCCATGGCGTACATGCACACGTTGAGGTTGATGCCCGACACGGTGCTGGCCGCAATGGCCCCCAGGTAGAGAATCGAGGTCAGGTTTACAATCACGTAGAGCAGCAACCAGAACACGGCCATGATCATGGCCACCGTGCCGTTGTAGCGCTGGTGCAGGAACTGCGGCATGGTGAAAATCCGGTTTTTGAGGTACACCGGAATGAAGAACACCGCCACCACCACGAGCGTGACGGCCGCCATCCACTCATAAGCCGCAATGGCCAGGCCCATTTTGAAGCCCGAGCCCGACATAGCCACGAACTGCTCGGCTGAGATGTTGCTGGCAATCAGCGACGAGCCGATGGCCCACCACGTCAGCGAGCCTTCGGCCAGGAAGTAGTCCTTCGAGCCGCTGGCTTCGGACTTCTTACGCTGGTAAATCCACAACCCGTAGCCCGAAACGACGAAGAAGTAGATGAGAAATACGACGTAATCCGCCGTGGAGAGATAGTGTTGCTGCATACTGGAAGTGGGTGGGGACCCGCACGGGCGGGAGGATGGGACGAAAACGGCAACCAAAGACGCACAAGCCCGGCCCAATTTGACCAACTCGACTGCCTTCTAAAAGGCGAAGGTGCTCATATTTTGTAAGAATCCCCGCAAAAACCGGTATTTTTTTCGTGCTTTCCGCGGCAAACGATTCCGATAGTTGGCCCTGGTTTGGGGCCCCGGGGCCCTAGAACAGCACCGCCACCTGCATGCGCCCGGTGTGCACGGCGTTGAGACCGTTGGCTTTGCGGCCGTCGTAGGCCAGCGTCAGGTTCAGGCCGTTGCTCAGGCGCTGCTCCACGTTCAGGTTCCAAGTGAAGTTGGCGCCGCGGCGCAGGGCGTTGAGAATTTCGATGCCCACGGCCGAGTTGGGGTCGCCGTCGAAGGCCACGCGGGTGAAGCGGGTGGCGGCGGTGAGGGTGCGCTTGCTGACCTGGCTGACGCGGGTTTCGAGGCCCAGCTCATCAAACACGCCGGCCGTGCCGAAGTAGGCGTCGTCGCGCACGTTGCGGCGGCTGGTGCGCAGGTAGGTGGCGGTGAGGCGCAGGGCGGGCGAGGGCTGGTAGCTGATTTCGGGCTGCACGCTGTAGTTGAGCAGGCGGAAGTTGCGGGTGGTGGTGGCCGTGGTGAGGTAGTCGCTCTGGGCCTCGCGGATGTCGCGCGTGAGGGTGAGGCGACCCGTAACGAACTGGGCCAGGGTGCGGCGCACCAGCAGGCTCTGGGTGGCCAGGTTGCGCAGGTCGAAGCCCTGGGTGAGCAGGGTTTTTTGCTGGGTTTGCTGCACCGTGAACTCGGCCCCGAAGATGGGGTTGGAGCGGTTGAAGTACACGGTGTTGCGCATCAACTGGTTGAAGGCCAGCAGCTGGTCGTCCTGGGGCCCGTAGCCGAAGGGGCTCAGGCGCTGCACCAGGCTGGGGTTGGCGGTGCGGCGGTCCACCGTCACGCTGCTGAGGGTGGCGAAGCGCGCGGCCACCGCCCGCCAGCCGCCGGCCTCACGCCAGCCCCGCGGCGCGGCCGTGGTGAGGCGGTAGCTGAGGCGGTTGGTGAAGGCGGTGAGGTAATCGGCGGTGGGCAGGTACACCTTGATGTAGGTGCGGTACTGGGCATCAGCCGTTTGGGCCTCAAAAAACTCGCTTTTCTGCTGGATGCCGTCGTAGGGCGGCGCGTCTTGCCAGTAGTGGGTGCCCTGGCCGGCGGGCACGGCCAGGTAGGAGTAGTCGCGGCGCAGCTCGCGGCCGGTGGCCACGCTGTAGCTCAGCTCCGAGCGCACCTGGTTCTGGAACAGGCCCACGTTGTAGTCGATTTTGCCCAGCGCCGTGCGGCTCAGGGCGCTGTCGCGCTGGGCCAGGCTGCGGTAGGTAGCCACGATGCGCAGGTCCTGGGTGCGGCCAGGGCGGGCGGCCAGGCTGCCCTGCCAGGTTTGGGCGGCGCTGCGCTCGGCCAGGGCCCGGCGGTCGGCGGTGGGGCCTTGGTTGCGGCGGTAGCTGTAGTCGAGGCGGAACTTGGTGCGGGCCGAGTCGCGGCTCTGCAAAAACACGTTGTGCTCGTCGAAGTAATTCACCGTGCTGGTGCTGTCGCCGCCGGGCAGGGCCACCCGGTTTTTGTCGAAGCGGTAGGCGTAGCCCGGCACCAGGGCCCCGCCCACGTAGCGGGCCGTGCCCTCGCCCCGCGCCCAGCTGGAGTGGAAGCGCCCGGCGTCGGAATTCAGCACAAACAGCGAGCCGCGCAGCTCCAGGCCCCCAAATTTTTGGGCCCCGTCGAGCCAATGCTGGATGCCGTTCACCTCACCTGGCCGGTAGCGTTTGCTGAGGCGGTAGCTGAAACTGTTGTTCACGTTCTTCACTAACCCCACGCTGAAGTTCAAAACGTTGTCTTCGCGCGGCACGCCGCCCACGGCGTTGCCCTGCACCGTGCTGGCCGTGCTCCAGTTGCGGTCAAATTCGATGTCGCGGTAGCGGTCAATCGGGGCAAAGCGCGGGGCCGTGTACTCGTAGTCGAGGGCCGAGCGCACGCGGTAGTCGCGCAGGCCGGGCAGGTTCAGGTGGCGGTCATGCACGACGTAGCCCACGCGCACGGCCCCGCCGCGGTCGCTCTCGGGCGAGAAGCGGTTGCGGTCGAGCCGCGAGGTGGCCGCGTCCACAAACACGGTGGCCCCGCGCGCCACTTCGTAGCTGGCCCCGGCGCTCACCAGCTGCTTGAGTTGGGGCGTGGGCAGGCGGCGCACGGGCTGGTAGCGCCCCTGGCGCACGCCGCCCACGGGGGCCACGTACTCGTACACGCGCCCGTTGGCGGCCACAAACCGGGTGCTGGCCACATAGTCGCCGTTGCCCTGGCCCAGGTCAGTGAAGCGCACCGTGTACACGCCGCGCGTAGAGTCAATGGGCGAGGTGGCCCCCACGTAGGTGAACACGGCCACCGGCACCAGGGCCCCCGGCGGCAGCAGCACGTCGCGGTGGTACTGCACAATGGTGCGGTTGAAGGCCGTGGAATCGCCGCCCGGCGCGTCCACGGCGGCCACATTGCCGGCGGCGCGCAGGCGCAGGCGGTCGGCGGGGCTCAGCTCCAGGTTGGCGGCGTTGTCGGGGTTGTCGGCTTCCTGGTAGTAGTTGGCGTGCAGGCTCAGCTTACCCACTTGCTGGTAGTGGCTCAAGGCATACAGCGAGCGGGAGTAGTTGAGGTCAGAGTATTCGAAGTCAATCTTGATTCGCGAGTTGCGGGTGATGAGGTGGCGCGGCGTGAACGTGACCTCGGCCAGGTTGTAGTCGATGGTGTAGTCCGCGTCGTAGCCCCGCACCTGCAAGCGGCCATCCAGGTACACGCGCTCCGAGTTGGCCAGCACGATGATGTACTGCTCGCCGTTGGGCCCCACGAGGCGGTAGGGGCCCTGCACGTTCTCGAGCGGAGCCACCTCCAGGCTGGCAAATTTGCCCTTGGCCACCCCGCCCGCCACGGCCGTGGACGACTGCCAGGCCAGGCCCTTGGCGGTGCGCCCGCTGGCCGTGGCGGTGGCCCCGGCCAGCGGCACCTGCCGGTTGGGATCGGCCAGCTGGGGCTGGCTAATGGTGGCGGGGTTGAGGGTGGGCACCGCGCCCCCCGGGGCCACCGGCAGCTGCCCAGGCTGGCCATTCAGGAACACCGTGTTGGCCACGCCCTGGGCTGCGGGACCGCTCACCAAGCCCGGCAGCGGGGGCCCAAAGTTGGCCTCCAGGGCCGCGCCCTGGATGTTTTTGTAGTAGCGCAGGAAGTAATCGGGCTTGTTGCGCAGCACCACGTCGCCGGCCGTCAGGCTGCCCTGCTTGCTGGTGAGGGTGATGTAAATCTTGTCGAACTGCTGGAGCTGCTGGGTGTTGCCCTCGGGCTGGAACGGCACGTTCTGGTCGGAAATGGCCGCCGTGAGGTGGATGCCGTCCGTGAGCTGGCCTTCCAGTTGCAGGTTCAGGGCCGAGTTCACGAACACGTTCTGGGTATTGCCGAAGCTGACGCCCCGCGCCAGGTTGCCGGTTTTGCTGATGCCCGGCGTGTTGAGGATCTGCTCCTTCACCGAAAAATCCTCGTACCCGATGGGGGCCCGGCGGAAGTCCAGGCTGTCCATCAACCGCAGGGGCCGGCGAAAGCGGGCCGCCTCCAGCCGCAGCGGCAGCACCCGGTAGCACAGCAGCACCGAATCGGGCCGGGGGGCCCCGGCGCTGTCGCGCGGGGCGGGGCGCACCCAGCGGTAGCGGCCCATGCGCGCGTCGTAGGGCACGGCGCGGCCGTCGGCGGCCGTCACCGAGGCGGGCACGATGGTCAGCGTATCGGCCAGGGCAAAGTCAGTGGTGTCGCGGCCCAGGGCCAGGCGCAGGTAGCGGCAGCGCCGGCTGCTGGGTGGCGGCACCGCGGTGGTGGCCATGCGCGGGGCCCCCACGATAGGCGCAGCTGTGGCTGGCGCGCCGAGTGCCGGGGCCCCCAGGGCGGGCGTGCCCAGGGCTGGCGTGCCCAGGACCGGGATGCCCAAGGCTGGCGCGGGCACTGGAGCCCCCGGCGCGGCGGGCAGGGCCGGTTTTTCCTGGGCCTGGGCCTCCAGCGCGCTCAGCACGGCCCACACCGCTGCGAGCAGGCCCAGCCAGGGAAAGCGCATACGGTACAGGTGGGCCATGCAGTAAAGGTCGGAACGCGGCCGTAACGCCGTCGAGCCGGGGTTTCGTGCCAAGGCTCATCCATTCACCGCAAAATGTCCGGCTGGCCCGGGCAAAATCAGTTCCGCACGCTAACGCCACCAGCAGGTGCGCAGTTAGTCCTCGACCTCGGCCCGCCCCTGGAATACCTGCAACTCGAGCCGGCCCACCACCGGGGCCGGAAACTGAACGGCCACTGCGTCGGTGTGCGTACTGGCTTGCCCCACATGCGCCACGTAGCGCTGGCCACAGGCTAGAGCGCATGGCCAGGGCCTTCAGCCTAGCGTTTCACTGCCCCCAACGGCTTGTCCAGCAGCGCACAGTACGGGCAACGCTTGCGGATGTCGTCCGTCCCGGCGATGCGGTCGGCGGGGCAATGCGCTGGCCAATGGGACACGCGTCGTTGTCGTGCCACAGGTCTTCTAGGGCAATGCCTTGAAACAGGGAATAGAAAGGGCGGACGCGTGTAGCCAGAAATGGTGGTCCGAATGCAAGGCAACGTACTTAGAAACAGCTGAGCTTAGTAAAATTTCGCGCACTATTCGACTGGTACACAATATAATAACTCAGCTTTGGGCAGCATCCAGGGCCTGGCGCACCTCTGGCCAGCTCAATTCGCCGGCCACGTAGCGGGCATACACCTGCCGGGCGTAGTCCGTAACCCTGGCCTTTAGGCTCGGGATGGCGGTCTGCATTTGCGACAATACCCAGGCCCGCTGCTCGGGGGTCTGGGCGCTCGGGCCGAACTTGGAATTATAGGTCATGGGAGCAGGCGGAAAGATGCACCACAAAATTCGTCATCAACAAGCCGCACAGCTAGCGTTAAAACACTGATTTATTCAATATTATCGGTTATAAATACTGGTATTACAGTTATTCAAAATCATTTGCCGGCCGGGGCGGCGGCCTCAGCCCGCCAGCGGCAGCTCGATGTAAAACTGGGTACCCTCCCCCACCACCGTCTCGAACCAGATGCGGCCCCCGGCGCTCTCGATGCCGCGCTTGGCCACGGCAGCCCGATGCCCGAGCCGGTTTCCTTGGTGGTGAAGTTGGGCACGAACACCTTGGGGCGCACGTCGTCGGCAATGCCCATGCCGTTGTCGGCGATGGTGATGAGCACCTTGTGGGGGCCCTCGGCGCGCAGGGCCACGGTCTGGCGGGGCGGGCGGCCGGGCGGCACGGCCTGCTTGGCGTTCAGCAGCAGGTTGTTGAAGGTGCGGACCAGCAGGCTTTCGTCGGCAAACACGGTGAAGGTGGTGCCGTCGGGCGGCAGCTCCAGGCGCAGCTCGCCGTCTTCGTCGCCGCTCTGCCGGAACAAGTCGGCCGACTGCCGCAGCACGGCCCCCACGTCGAGGCGCTCGGGGCGCATGGCGGGCAGGTTGGTGAAGGTGCTGAAGGAGGTAGCGATGTCGCTCAGCACGTCCACCTGCGTAATCAGCGTCTGGCTGATGCGGCCGATGAGCTCTTCAGCGTTGGGGCGGCGCTCGGCAATGGCCTTCTGCAAAAATTGCAGGCTGAGCTTCATCGGCGTGAGCGGGTTCTTGATTTCGTGGGCCACTTGGCGGGCCATTTCGCGCCAGGCCACCTCTTTTTCCTGGGCGGCCAGCTCGCGGCGGCTGGCCTCCAGCTTGCCGATCATGGCGTTGTACTCGCGCACAAGCAGGCCAATCTCGTCGTCGCTGCTGCGGTACGGAATCGGCTCATTCTCGCCCGTCAGCGTGGTGCGCGTAAGCCGCTCGGTGATGCGCTTAAGCGGCGCCGTGAGCTGGCGCGCCGCCACAAAGGCCAGCCCCAGAAACAGCAAAAACATGAGCGTCACGATGTTGAGCAGCGTCGTAAACAGCCCCGTGAGCTTGGTGTCGAGGTTCTTGGCAGAGTCGAAAAACGGAATGCCCACGTAACCAACAATGGGCCCCGCCGCGTCGTCGGGCAGCAACTCATCGTCGGCCAGCACGCGGCGCCGGGCCCCGGCCAGCGGGTAGCCGACGCTGTCGGCCACCTCGCCCACGCTGGCCCGCACCGGCAGGTACAAAGCCGTAAAGGCCAGCGAGCCGGCCTGCTCCGTGAGCAGGGCCCGCGGGGCCCCGCGCTCGCGCAGGGTGGCCACGGCCTCGGGGTTGAGCAGGGGCCCCAGCAGCCCGGCCTCGAAGATGAGGGCTGGCGTGCTGGCCAGCAGCGCGGGGCCCCGCGCTCGCGCAGGGTGGCCACGGCCTCGGGGTTGAGCAGGGGCCCCAGCAGCCCGGCCTCGAAGATGAGGGCTGGCGTGCTGGCCAGC
>NZ_MDZA01000031.1 GCF_001816125.1 Hymenobacter coccineus
CCGGGCGCGGCGGCGGCGGCCACCGGGGCCACGGGCGGCGCGGGGTAGGTGGGCACCACAGCGGCGTAGTTTGAAAGCACCGACGTGATGTAGGCCGAGCCCTTAAAGCCCAGGCCCGAGAGGTTGGCCCGCAGCTCCTGCGACTGCATCACCCACACGTTGGGGTTGCCGGGGGCAGGTGCGAAAATTTGCCCGATGTGCAGGCCGTCCACGTAGTCGAGCTGGGCCTCCTTGCCCAGGTTCAAATCCACGGAGTGCAGCCGCCACGAGCCGTCCACGATGTACACGAAGCCGCTGAACACCGGGTCGGTGCGACGGCGGGGCACCACGCGGATTTTGTGCACCAGGGCTCCGTCGGCCTGCCGGGTGCTGCCCACCAACTCGTACTGGTAAAACAGCATGGCGCTGGCCGAAACCGGCGACACGAAGCCGCGCTCCGAAAAGCCCGATTTTATCAGGTTGTCGTAGAAATTGAGGCCCCGGCCCGCGCTGGCCCGGTTGAAGCTGATGCCCCGTGAATCGCCGCTCACCCGGCTCGACAACATCCTTTCCTTGACGATGTTGGGTTGGGTAAAAGCGATGTCAGAGAGGCTTTCGGAGAGGTAAAAGATGCCGGGCTTGATGTCGGGGCCCAGCTTGAAGACGCCCATTATTTTGCCCGGCGTTTCGAGGATGCGGCCCAGGCTTTTGCTGTAGAGCCGGGCCCGGAAGGCAGCCACCTCGCGCCGGTGGTAGGGCCGCCACTGCTGCGCTTGCTGGATGATGGCGTAGGCCGGGTCGCGGTCGGAGGAGCGCACCGTAACCTCGGCCAGGCTGTAGGCCTCGGGGGCCAGCCGCACGTTCAGCACCAGGGTGGAGTCGCCGCCGGGCACGCGCACGGCCTCGATGCGCGGCCGGAAGCCCACGTACTGGAAAACCAGCTCGTAGGGCCCCGCGGGCAGGCGCAGCGCGTACTGGCCCTGGTCGTTGGCGCCGGTGCTGGTGGTGGCGCCCCGCACCGACACGTTGGCGAAAGCCAGCCCCTTGCTGTCGGCCCCGCTGATGATGCCTTTCACAGTGCCCGCGCGGCCCCCAGGGCCCCCAGCAACAATAGCAAAACCAACCACTGACGCGCAGCCACCGACAACGTATAAACCGACAACATAGAATAAGCCAATAAGCACCCGGACCCAAGTAGACGGCCGGGGCGTAGTAATACCGTCCCAAAGTACGTTTGATTCCATTCGGGGGCCGATGGTTGCCCGCGTCCGGTAACCAATACCTTTGCCATTCTCCTACTTTCTATTTGCTGCGTTATGAAAATCCGCACCGGCTTCGGCTACGACGTTCACCAGTTGCGCGAGGGGTTGCCCTTCTGGCTCGGCGGCATCCAGGTGCCCCACACCCACGGGGCCCTGGGCCACTCCGACGCCGACGTGCTCATCCACGTCATCTGCGATGCTCTGCTGGGAGCCGCCAACTTGCGCGACATCGGCTTCCACTTCCCCGACACCGACCCGCAGTACAAGGGCATCGACAGCAAGCGCTTGCTGAGCGAAGTGCTGCGCTTGCTGCGCGAAAAAGGCTACGAAGTGGGCAACATCGACTCAACGGTGTGCCTGGAGCAGCCCAAGGTAAACCCCCACATTCCGGAGATGCGCCGCGTGCTGGCCGCCGTCATGGGCATCGCCGAAGACGACGTGTCCATCAAAGCCACCACCACCGAAAAGCTCGGCTTTGTGGGCCGGCAGGAGGGCGTGGCCGCCTACGCCACGGTGCTGATTTACAAGCTTATCTAGCCCGTTTTCTCTGGTAGATTTTTTGATGGAAGTACCGTCATGCTTATGTGGCGTCCGCTCCGCCGCGCGGACGCCACATAAGCATGACGGTCTATCCTTGACGTTCAAATAAGTAGCGCTCCTCGCTTCTCCACAAATGCTGAAAAAACTTCTGTTGCCGGCGCTGCTGGCCTTGGCGGCGGCCGCGCCGGCGGGGGCCCAGGGCAAGGTTAAAGTCAAAACCAAGCCGGGCATAATGCCCACCCTGGGGGCCCCGCCCACCAACCTGGTGGACTGGAGCGTGCCCTATGCCGACCTCGTGACGGCCGACCGCCTACGCACCCACCTGAGCGTGCTGGCTTCTGATGCGTACGAAGGCCGCGAAACCGGACAGAAAGGCCAGCACATAGCCGCCGCCTACGTGGCCGCGCAGTTCCAGGCCGCCGGCCTGGCCGGCCCGGGGCCCGACGCGGGGGCCCCCTACCTCCAGAAATTTCAGCTCGAAAGCGTGGCCTGGGCCCCCGGGGCCACCCTGCAAGTGGGCAGCGCCCGCTACCAGTGGCCGAACGATTTTTACGGCCGCGGCTCGGCGGGCTTCGACCAGGAAACGGCGGTGCAGCCGGTGTTTGTGGGCTTTGGCATCGAACAGGCCGGCTACTCCGATTACGCTGGCCTGGACGTGGCCGGCAAGGACGTGCTGATGTTGCAGGGCGAGCCCACCACGGCCAGCGGCAAGCCCCTGCTCGCCCCGCCCGACGGCAGCTACACCCGCTGGGGCCTCGACGAGCGCGCCAAGCTGGCCGTGGCTCTGAAGAAGGGCGTGCGCAGCATTTTCTTCGTCGATTTCCGGCCCAACGGCAACTTCGAGAAGACGGCCAGCCGCATTGCCCCCGCCCTGGCCCAGCCCACCCTGGCGCTGGCCAGCGCGGGGCCCCAGCGCCCGCCGGTGTTCTACCTGGCGCCGACGGTGGGCTATAAGCTTCTGAACACCAACGCCGCCGCCGCGGCCAAGTACCTGGCCCAGACCGCCGCCAAGGGCCAGCCGCTATCCTCGCCCTTCCGAGCTGGGGCCCTAAAAATTAGGGCCCCCAAGACGCGCACGCCCATCGGCACCGAAAACGCGCTGGGCTTTGTAGAAGGCACGGATAAGAAGGACGAAATCCTGGTCGTATCGGCCCACCACGACCACCTGGGCATCATCGACGGCAAGGTGTACAACGGGGCCGACGACGACGGCTCGGGTACCTCGGCCCTGATTAACCTGGCCGAGGCCTTTGCCCAGGCCAAAAAGGACGGGCACGGGCCCCGGCGCAGCCTCCTGTTCCTGAGCGTGACGGGCGAGGAGAAGGGCCTATTCGGCTCGGAATACTACGCGGCCCACCCCGTGTTCCCGCTCGCTAGCACCGTGGCCGACCTGAACGTGGACATGATTGGCCGCACCGACCCCGCCCACGAGGGCAAGCCCGACTACGTGTACGTCATCGGTTCCGACAAGCTGGCTTCGCAGCTGAAGGCAGTGCTAGCGGCCGAAAACCAGCAGTACACGCGCCTCGACCTCGACTACCAGTACGACGACCCGGCCGACCCCAACCGCTTCTACTACCGCTCCGACCACTACAACTTTGCGGCGCGCGGCGTGCCGGTGGCGTTTTTCTTTAACGGCGTGCACGCCGACTACCACCAGGAAACGGACGAAATCGACAAGATTCAGTTCGACAAAATGGAAGCCCGGGCCCGCCTCGTGTTCCACACCGCCTGGGCCCTGGCCAACCGCGAATCCCGTATTTTGGTCGACTCAAACAAGCCTTAACTCCTTTTTTCTTTCACTTTCCCCAAACTCATGCGCAATACGCTCGTTCTGACCCTGGCCGGGGCCCTCCTGGGCACGGCGGCGCTGGCCCAGCAGGGCCCCCACGGCAAGGTAAAAACCAAGTCCAAGCCCGGGCGCACCGCTGCAGCACCCGCCGCTGCCGCCGCGCCGGCGCCGCCCACCGATTGGTCGGTGCCCTACGCCGCCAGCATCACCCCCGACGGCCTGCGCAAGGACCTGATCGTGCTGGCCTCGGACGAGTACGAGGGCCGCGAAACCGGCACCAAGGGCCAGCGCATGGCCGCCGACTACATCAGCAAGCGCTTCGCCGCCCTGGGCCTGGCGGGCCCCGTGCAGGGCTCGGACAACCCGTACATCCAGCACTTCTCGTTAGAAAGCCGGAGCTGGGGCGACGGCATTAGCCTGAAGGTAGGCAAACGGGCTTTTCAGTGGAGCAAAGATTTCTACTCTATCTCCAACGACTCGCCCTTCCCAACCGAAACGGAACTGCAAATTGTGTTCGCAGGCTATGGCCTCGACTTGCCGAATTACTCTGATTACACAGGCCTCGACGTGACCGGTAAGGACGTCGTTGTGTTGACCGGCGAGCCACTGGATGCCCAAGGCAAATCCTTGCTCAGCACCAACGGCAAGTCCGTGAAGCTTACGGGCCCCGGCAATATGGTAACGGCTGCCACCAAACACGGGGCCCGTAGCATCTTAATTTTGAACACGGATGCCGACGACTTCGCCACCACCCTCGAGCGCGTGGCGTCCTACAGCAAGCAGCCCCGCTTGGCGGCGGCCGGCCAAACGGGCCCAAAGCGCACGGCGGCCTTCGTACTGGGGCCCGCCGCATCCTACGCCCTGCTGCACACCAACGAAGCCACGCTGAAGAAGTACGAAGCCGCCACCACTGCGGCCGGCAAGCCGGTAAAGGCGTCTTTTAAGCCTGCCAAAACTACCCTCGCCGCCCCGCGCAAAGTAGAGCCCTTGTCGACCGAAAACGTGCTGGGCTACCTCGAAGGCAGCGATAAAAAGGACGAGCTGGTGGTGATGTCGGCCCACTACGACCACCTGGGCCTGAAGGACGGCAAGGTGTTCAACGGGGCCGACGACGACGGCTCGGGCACGGTGAGCGTACTCTCGTTTGCCGATGCCTTTGTGCAGGCCAAGAAGGACGGGCACGGGCCCCGGCGCAGCATTTTGTTCCTGGCCAACACGGGCGAGGAGGAAGGCCTGCTCGGCTCGCAGTACTACACCGACCACCCCGTGTTCCCGCTCGAAAGCACCGTGGCCGACGTGAACATCGACATGGTGGGCCGCGTGGACCCCGAGCACGAAGGCAAGGGCGACTACGTGTACATCGTGGGGGCCGACAAGCTGTCGTCGGAGCTGAACGCCGTGAGCGAGGCCACGAACCAGAAGTACAACCCCATCGCGCTGGACTACAAGTACAACGACCCCAACGACCCCGAGCATATCTACTACCGCTCGGACCACTACAACTTCGCCAAGCACAAAATCCCGGTGGCCTTCTACACCAGCGGCCTGCACGCCGACTACCACAAGGAAACCGACGAGGTGGACAAAATCAACTTCCCGGCCATGGCCCGCCGCGACCAGCTCATCTTCCACACCGCCTGGGAGCTGGCCAACCGCGATAATAGGCCGGTGGTGGATTCTAATAAGCCTTAAGTTGAGGCTGGCGTCTGCCGGCCCCAAATACAAAGTGCGCCGCCAGGGCCCCGGCGGCGCACTTTTTTTGTGCCTGAGCGGTGGGGACGCCCGCTCGGTGCTTAACTTTAGCTCCGTGGCCCGGTGGGCCGAGCCACTTAAACTCCGAACCCCGTGCAAGCAAAAATTTCTAAGTCGGCCGCCTTCCAAACCGACGCCGAGAACAAGGCCTTCGACCGCGAGCACCGCCGCAAAATCCGGTTCAACATCGGCAAGTACGACGCGGCCGTGGCCCTGGGCATGAACTACTTCCACAACCACGAGCTGGCCCGCGACCGGGGTGCCTACCTCAAGGCGCAGGTGCTGGAGAAGCTCGACGAGCACCTGCTGGCCTTCGAGGCGGCCTTCACGGCGCGCGGGGGCCGGGTGGTTTGGGCCCGCGACGCGGCCGAGGCCCTGGCCGAAATTGGCCGCCTGGCCGACGCGCGCGGGGCCCGTACCGTGGTGAAAGCCAAGAGCATGACCACCGAGGAAATCCACGTCAACCAGTACCTGGCCGGCAAAGGCATTGAGTCGGTAGAGACGGACCTGGGCGAGTACATCGTGCAGCTCAACGGCGAGCGGCCCTACCACATCGTGACGCCCGCCATGCACCTGAGCAAGGCCGACATCAACGACATTTTCGTGAAGCACCTGGGCACCGAAAGCACCGACGACGCCCAGAAGCTCGTGCTTACGGCCCGCCACCTGCTGCGCGACAAGTACACAGCGGCCGAAATCGGCATCACGGGCGGCAACTTCCTGGTGGCCAAGGAGGGCGGCGTAGCCGTGACCGAGAACGAGGGCAACGCCCGCCTCTCGGCCACGTTCCCCAAGCTGCACATTGCGGTGGTGGGCATCGAAAAAGTCATTCCCCAACTCACCGACCTCGACCTGTTTTGGCCCCTGCTAAGCACCAGTGGCACCGGCCAGCAGGTGACGGTGTACAACACCGTATACTTCGGGCCCCGGCAGCCCGGCGAGCCCGACGGCCCCGAGGAAATGGTCGTGATTCTGCTTGACAACGGCCGCACCAACCTGCTGGCCCAGCCCGACAAGCGGGCCGCGCTGCGCTGCATCCGCTGCGGCGCCTGCCTGAACGTGTGCCCGGTGTACAAGAACATCGGCGGCCACACCTACGAAACCACCTACTCGGGGCCCATCGGCTCGGTCATCAGCCCGCACCTGAGCGGCCTGCCCGAGCACATGCACCTGAGCTACGCCAGCAGCCTGTGCGGGGCCTGCACCAGCGTGTGCCCGGTGCGCATTCCGCTGCACAACCTGCTGCTGCTCAACCGCCAGCAGGCCGTGCGCGAGGGGCACGCCCCCGCCGCCGAGCGCGCCGCCATCGGCATGTGGCGCTGGAGCATGCAGCACCGCTGGGCCCTGAACGTGCTGCCCGGGGCCCTAAAGGACTGGAGCCTGGGCCGCCTGCTCGACCAAGTAGGCTGGAGCAAGCGCCGCGCTGCGCTGGCCGCCGCGCCCCTCTCGTTCGGGCAGATGTGGAAGAACCGGAAAGAGGTTTAGGGGCCCCACCCGGCGTTTTGGCCGGCGCGTGCGTTAGAGGCAGCTATGCATTTAGAATCTTTGCTGATGCCGGCCCTGCGGCTGTTGGTCGGGGGCGCCGGCGTGGTACTGGTTATCACCACGTTGTCGGCGGCGGTGCGCTCGTTTGTGCTGCCCCGCAACGAATCGGTGCGGCTCAACAACCACATTTTTGCCGGCATCCGGTTGATTTTTGACCTAGCCGCCGGCCGAGCTAATAACTACGCCCGGCGCGACCAGATAATGGCGCACTACGCGCCAGTGGCGCTGGTGTCGCTGCCCATTTTCTGGCTGGCCCTGGTGGGCGCGGGCTACACGGGCATCTACTGGGCCCTGGGGCTAGAGTCGTGGGAGAAGGCCTACGAGCTGAGCGGCAGCTCGCTACTTACGCTGGGCACTACCGACGTGAGCGGCCTTGTTATCAACGTGTTCACTTATTCCGAAGCTACGCTGGGGCTGCTGCTGCTCACGCTGCTGCTCTCGTACCTGCCCACGCTGTACCAGGCGTTTTCGAGGCGCGAGGTGACGGTGGCGCGGCTGGAGCTGCGGGCGGGCACACCGCCCACCGCCACCCACCTCATCGACTGGCTGAACACCAGCGGGGCCCTCGACGACGACGATCAGCAGTGGGCCGAGTGGGAGCAGTGGTTTGTGGAAATCGAGGAAAGCCACACGTCGCTGCCCATCCTGAGCTTCTTCCGCTCGCCGCAGCCGGGCCGCTCGTGGGTGATGGCCGCGGGCCTGATCCTGGACACGGCCAACCTCATCTTTTCGGCCCTCGACGCGCCCCGCACCCGCCAGATGGAACTCACCTTCAAGGCCGGGTGCTTGTCCGTCAACCGCGTGTACCGTTTTTTCGAAGTCAAGGCGGCCACAGAATCCCGGTCGATGATGCCGGGGCCCGAGCCCAAAACGGACCCCACCAGCCCCGAATTTGACCAAGCCCTCGACGCGCTGGCCGCGCTGGGCATCGCCGTGTGCCCCGACCGCGACGCCTCCTGGGCCAGCTTCCAGGAACGGCGCACGCGCTACGCCGGGGCCCTAAAATACCTGGCCGAGCTCACCATGTCGCCCGAAACCCGCGCTTTGTAAAATCAGTGAACAGGTATCAGTGAGCAGTTATCGGATTGCTTTTCACCGATAACTGCTCACTGATACCTGTTCACTGTTCACCAATTGATCCTTCGTCAGGCAGGATGTTGACGTCCTGCACGAGCACCATTTTCTCGATTTCGCGGCCGCGCTTGGTGTTGGCAAGGCCCCCGAGGGCCGTTTCCTTATAGCGGGTTTCCATACTCTGGCCCACCTCGCCGAGGGCCGCCACGCACTGGTCCACGGGAATTACCGGGTCGATGCCGGCGATGGCAATCTGGGCGACGAGAAGGCAATGGCCGCGGCCGAAGCGTTGCGCACCACGCAGGGCACCTCCACCAGGCCCGCCACGGGGTCGCACACCAGCCCCAGCATGCACTGGATGGTGACGGCCACCGCCGCAAACACCTGTTCCACCGGGCCCCCGAGGCAGTACACGATGGCCCCGCTGCCCATGGCGGCGGCCGAGCCGGTTTCGGCCTGGCAGCCGCCCACGGCCCCGGCCAGCGAGGCATTTTGCTCGATGATAAGGGCGATGCCGGCCGCCACCAGCAAGCCCTCCAGGATTTTGTGGTCGGACAGCTGGTGAATGTTTTGGATGGTGACGAGCACGCCCGGCAAAATGCCCGAGGCCCCCGCCGTGGGCGCGGCCACCACCCGGCCCATGCACGAGTTCACCTCCTTGGCCCCCAGGGCCCGGGTGATGAGCTGCTTGAACTCGGGTGAGAGTACCGTGACGGGCGAGGCCGCAATCTTCTTCGCCCCGTTATTAATCATGCCCGAGCGCGAGGTCATGTCGCCCGTCAGGCCCTCGTGCACGGCGTCGCGCATCACGTCGTAGGCCCGTTGCAGGCCCACCCAGATTTCCTCCTCCGTGCGGCCCTTCTGCTCAATTTCGTAGTCGAGCACGGGCTGGTGCAAGGGTTCGCCGGTGGCGGCGCAGTGCGCTTGCCAGGAGGCAAAATCGGTGAATAAGAGCGACATGGCGGGTGGGAATAGTAGGAGTTATAACGTAAGGGCAACAACAGAAGGGCAACGAAATTAGCTCGGCTGGTTGTGGTAAATTTCGCTTTCAGCCAGGCCCAGCGCTTTTCTACCAACCCACATAAACTGGTTGATAATGGGCAACACAAGACCGGCGCCGGGTAGTATGATCCTCGGCGTCAACTGTGTCAGCCAAGCAATTACTTCCGCGTCAGTATTAAGGCCCGTCCCTTTATTGGCGCGTAACACAAGGATGAAATACGGTTTTTCAGAGGCTAAGTGGATAAGTTTTTTGCGCATCAACCACGCCCGGCCCACCCGGTTGGCGGGGTCGGCCAGCACGGACAGCACTGGGGCCAATTCGTCGGCGGTAAGGCCGTGTGGCAGGAAAATATCCTGCGGTGAGCAGCCCTGGCGTTCGGCCTGCACAAGGTCAGCAAAGTCGGCGTAGTGGTGCTTCCGGGTGGCCAATTGCCGCACCTTTTCCCGGTCGACCTGGCGCTGGTAGTACGCCTGCTGAATGGCCAGCCCGGGCCCCACACAATCGGGCTTGCTGCTCATTGCCTCTTCTAGCAAGGGCAGGCCGGTGGGGTCATCCTGGCTCACCAAGATGCGACCCACCGCAAAGCGGGCCGGCACACTGTACTTGCGCGAATCGAAAAGCGCACGATAAAAGGGTAAGGATTCGGCCTCGCCTACGTGGTCTTCGGTAAGGTCAGCGTGGGTCCAGGCATCGGTTTCTGCCAGCAATAACCCACTATCCAGCTGCTCGTTAAGTTTGGCTAAATTAGCAAGCTGGTCGCGCAGCACTGCGTGTTGTTCGCGCCAATGCGCGGTGCGTTCGGTGCGCCATTTAATATCCGATTCCTGAGCCAGGGCAGGCAAGCTGGTACCTAACCAGGCCTCTGCAGCGGTGGTGGCGGGGGGGGCAGGGGCCGCTACCGCCTGGCCTAGTGCCGCCAGCCGCTCTCCCAGCGTGGGGTGTGTATCGAAGGGATCTGGGTCGGCCTCGGCGGCACGGCGCAGCAAAGTGGCTTCCTCGTCGCAGGAGAGCCGGGCCGTGCGGGCTACGGCAAGTAGCCGGCTAATGGGATCGGCGGGCGGGATGGCCTCGTATGCCAGCGATTTATCAATGGGCTTCCAGTAGAGGCGGTCGAGCGCGGGCTCGCGCACCACAATAGCGCACAACGCCTCAGCCATTGCCACCGGGCTGGTGATGCGGGCCGCCGCCGCGTCGGCCTCAAATTCGGCCGTGCGCCGCAGCGGGTGCGACCACGCATTGAAGCGCGGCACGTACCACTCGGTGAAGCCGCGCACAATGCTGCGGCGGCCCGAGTGTTCCAAGTTATCTACCAGCTGTGCCCACGACTGATTGACGCGGTACACCAGGGCCCCAAAGCGGCCGTGCCCCCCGCGCAGGTGGCCCAGCTCGTGCGCCACCACAGCGGCGGCTTGCTCGGGCGTAAGGGTTTGTAGAAGGGGCAAGCCCACGAGCACGTAGTTGCGCGGCCAGCCCAGCAGGCCCAGGCGCGGCAATTGCATGGCGGCGGCATTGTAGTCGGTGGTAAGGATGACGCGGTGCACGGCTGGGGCACGCAAGGCGCGGGTTTGCTCGCGGAGCAGGTCGTGCAGCGGGCCGGCCTCGGCCCGGCTCAGCTGCCGGCCAGCCGGTGGGTCAAACTTTACCCACAGCGAGCGCAACAGCGTCCACACGAAATAAACCACTGGTATTAGCAGCTTCAGCACGATACCCGCTACGCCCGTGGCCACCACTGCCCACAGCAGGCCGGTCATCAGCCCAAGCGAACCAAGTAGCAGTAGCGCGATAAAGCCGTAACCCAGCAGTACCCAGCCTTGCACGCGGCGGCGGTAGGCAACGGGGTTGGCCTGGGCCTTTGGTAGTAGGTGGGTAAGTTTGGCCGCGAAGGCCTCGTGGGTCATGACGGGCATAAAAAGCGCAGATCGACCTAAATGGCCAATCTGCGCCTAAGCTACAACGCTGCCCGTTTATTGCGCAGCGGGTTCCTTGCTCGTCACCAGCTTGACGCTGGCCGAGTTGATGCACAGGCGCAGGCCGCTGGGCGCGGGCCCGTCGGGGAATACGTGGCCCTGGTGGGCGTCGCACACGTTGCAGAGCACTTCCACGCGCACCATGCCGTAGCTGCTGTCTTTGTGGTAGCGAATGGCATCTTCCTCCACGGGTTGGGTGAAGCTCGGCCAGCCCGTGCCGCTTTCGAACTTTGTGCGCGAATCGTAGAGCGGGGTGCCGCAGCACACGCAGGCGTAAAGGCCGGCCTCGTGGGCCTCGCAGTATTCGCCGGTGAAGGCGCGCTCGGTGCCGTGCTCGCGCGTGACGTGGTACTGCTCGGCGGTGAGCTGGGCGCGCCACTCGGCGGCGGTTTTCTCGACGCGGCGGGGGGGCGTGGGGGCCCCGTGGTTGGCCAGGCGGATTACGTCGTTCCAGGTTTGCATAGGAGTCGGTTTTGGAGTTGAAGCAAGGATAAGTATCACGTGCAAAACGAAATTTTTGGCCGGGAAGTTTACTTCCGCACCGCCCGGGGCCCTACAGCCACTGGCGGAGCAGCGCTAGGCCGGCGGGCCAGTCGCCGTGGCCGCTGTCGGCGTTGATGTGGCCGGCCGGGCCCACGTCCCCCAGCTCGCTGCCCCAGGCGGTGGCAAACTGCTGGGCTCGGGCCAGGCTCGCCCACTGGTCGTTGCGGCTGGCCACCAGCGTGCTCGCAAACGGCAACCGCTGCATGGGCATCGGCGCGAAGCCCGTGGTAGGAAACGCGGCGTAGCGGGCCGTTTCTACGTCGCTGGGGGCCACCAATAGGGCCCCGCGGATGGCCTGCCCGTGCTGCGCCGCCCAGTGCGCCACCGTAGCGCAGCCCAGGCTGTGGGCCACCAGCACCACGCGGCTCGGGTCTTCGCCGGCCAGGGCTTGGGCCACTGTAGTCACCCATTCGGCGCGGTCGGGCGTATCCCAGTCGCGCTGCTCGATGCGGGTAAATTCGGGATGGAGGCGCTCGAAATACGTTTGCCAGTGGCGGGGCCCCGAGCTGCCGAGGCCGGGCACGATGAAGACGCGGGCGGGTTGTTGCATCGCCAAAAGTAGCTTCGGCAGCTTTTCACCCGTTAATAGCCCCATGAAAATCCTCACCGCCGCCCAAACCCACCAGCTCGACCAGGCCACCATGCGGGCGCAGGGCATCACGTCCGTGGAGCTGATGGAGCGCGCCGCCGGGGCCCTGGCCGGGTGGTTTTTTGGCAAATTCCACCCCAACGAGGCCGGCGAAATCCTGCTGCTGTGCGGCCCGGGCAACAACGGCGGCGACGGCCTGGCCCTGGCCCGCCTCCTGCATGCGGCCGGTTACGCGGTGCGCGTGCCCTGCTGCCGGCCGAAAAGCAATCGGCCGACTGGCAGGGCCACCACCACTTCCTGCACCGTTGGGGCCAGCATGCCTTCCATGGCATCCTTCACCTCGTTGATGGCGTTGTAGATGATGCTGTACAAACGCACGTCAATCTGCTCCTGCTCGGCCAGTTTGCGGGCACTCTGCGAGGGCCGCACCTGGAAGCCGATGATGATGGCGTCGGAAGCCGAAGCCAGCAGCACATCACTTTCCGAGATGGCGCCCACCCCTTTCGAGAGGATGTTCACCTTCACTTCCGGCGTGCTCAGCTTCAGCAGCGAGTCCGAAAGGGCTTCCACCGAGCCGTCCACATCACCTTTCACCAAGATGTTCAGTTCCTTGAACGAGCCAATCGCCAGGCGGCGGCCAATCTCGTCGAGGGTGATGTGCTTTTTGGTGCGGATGCTCTGCTCGCGGGCCAGCTGCAAGCGCTGGGTAGCGGTTTCGCGGGCTTCGCGCTCCGTCTCCATCACCTGGATGCGGTCGCCGGCCTGGGGGGCCCCGGTGAGGCCCAGTACCTGCACCGGCGTAGCGGGCGGCGCCGTTTTCATTTTCTTGCCGCGGTGGTCAGTCATGGCCTTCACGCGGCCGAAGTGAGGCCCGGCTAGGATAATGTCGCCCACGTTCAGGGTGCCGGTTTGCACCAGCACGGTGGTCACGTAGCCCCGGCCTTTGTCGAGCGAGGCTTCGATGACGGTGCCGATGGCATTACGTTCAGGGTTGGCTTTAAGCTCCAGCAGCTCGGCTTCGAGCAATACTTTCTCCAGCAACTCCTCGATGCCGAGGCCTGACTTGGCCGAAACCTCCTGGCTCTGGTACTTGCCACCCCACTCTTCTACCAGAATGTTGATTTGCGACAGCTCCTCACGGATTTTCTCCGGGTTGGCGCTGGGCTTATCAATCTTGTTCAGGGCGATGATGATGGGTACCCCCGCCGCCTGGGCGTGGTTGATGGCCTCCTTCGTCTGGGGCATTACCGAGTCGTCGGCCGCCACCACGATGATGGCAATATCCGTCACCTTGGCACCACGGGCCCGCATGGCCGTAAAGGCTTCGTGGCCCGGGGTATCAAGGAAGGTAATCGGAACGCCGTTCTTGGTTTTCACCTCGTAGGCACCAATGTGCTGCGTAATGCCGCCGGCCTCGCCGCGGGCCACGTTGGCATCGCGGATGTAGTCAAGCAGCGACGTTTTGCCGTGGTCAACGTGGCCCATGATGGTCACGATGGGGGCCCGGGGGCGCAGGTCTTCCTCTACGTCGCCAGCATCAATGCTAATTTCCTCTTCCTCAGCCGACAGGAACTCCACATCGTAGCCGAATTCGTCGGCAATCACGGTGATGGCTTCTGCATCAAGGCGCTGGTTGATAGACACGAACATGCCCATGCCCAGGCATACCTTGATGACCTCGTTCACGTTCACGTCCATCAGCGAGGCCAAGTCGTTGGCCGAGATGAATTCGGTGAGCTTGAGGGTCTTGGCATCCAGCTCGTTCTGGGCACGCAGGGCCTCGCGGTCCTCGGCCAGCATGCTGCGCTTGTCGCGGCGGTACTTGGCGCGGTTGGTCTGGTTGGTTTTGTTGCCACCCAGCTTGGCCAGCGTGGCCTTGATTTGCTCTTGAATCTGCTTCTCGGCCTGCTCCGGCGTAAGGGCTGGGGCGTTGGGCCGGGGTGCAGCAGGCTGATTGGGACGGTTGCCACCAGCTTGGCCGGGGCGGTTGCCACCGGGCTGGCCGGGGCGGCTGGCGCCCCCGCTTTGGTTAGGGCGGTTGCCCTGGTAGCCGCCACCCGTGCCGGGCGCGCTGGTACCCGTACCGGGAGGGCCCGGCAGGCGGGTGCGCTTCTTCTGGCCGGGGCCGGCGGGCAAGCCGCGCTTATTCACGTCGGACGATGCGATGGGCCGGGGGCCGCGCCCGCCGGGGCCCCGGCGGTCGTTGTTAGTAGCCGAAAGGTCAATCTTGCCCAGTACCGTTAAGCCTTTCAGCTGGTCGGCCTTGGCAGTGATGGTGCCGGCAGGCTCTTCGGTTGCGGGGGCCACAGCATCGGGCGCGGCAGGGGCGGCCGGCGCGGCTACCACGGGGGCAGCAGCTACTGTCGCAGGTGCCACCGGCGCGGGGGCGGCAGCCGGAGCCACCGGCGCGGCTGGAGCCACTGGAGCCAGGGTGGGCACTACCACGGGGGCCGCAGCCTGCACGGGTGCCGCCACTGGCTGCGGGGCAACCGGAGCCGGGGCAGGTGCCGCAGCAGCTGCTATGGGCGCTGGAGCAGCTGCTACGGGCGCCGGCGCGCCACTGGCTGCGGGGCAACCGGAGCCGGGGCAGGTGCCGCAGCAGCTGCTATGGGCGCTGGAGCAGCTGCTACGGGCGCCGGCGCGCCACCGGGG
>NZ_MDZA01000032.1 GCF_001816125.1 Hymenobacter coccineus
TAGCGTCCGCGGCCACCCCGACCGCCGAAGCCGCCGCGGGGGCCCCCACCGTTGGAGCCGCCGCGTTGGCCACCGCCGTAGCCGGCGCGGGGGGTGCCGTTGCCGCGGCCGTCGCTGTAGTGGCCGTGGCCGCCGCGGTAGGCCCCGCCGCGGTTGGGCACCACGATGACGTTGGGGCGGGGGCGGTAGTAGGGGCGCGCGTAGTAGCCGGGGGCCCCGTAGCCGTAGCCGGGCCGGCTGTAGCCACCGTAGCCGTAGCCACCATCGCCGTAGTAGCCGCCGGCCCCGAGGGAGGCGGTGCAGCCGCTGAGCAACACCACAAATAGCCCCAAAACGAATAACATGGATTTAGCTTTCATATCGGTAAACGCCGAAGCGCGTCAGTTAAAAGTGAAAGGATAACCTTGAAATACTATAACAAAATACAGGCCAGAATAATTACCTGATTCCGGGAACCCCGCGCCGCCGGGACCGGCCCGGGGCCCCGTAGCTACGCCACGCAGGGCCTGGTTTGGGCAGTTTTGAGGCCCGCTGTTTTGCTACGGGCCCCGCCCCCGGCGCGGTGCGGGCGGGGCCCCGGGGGCGGGGGGATGAGAGATGAGGAAAAAATGAGCACAATGCCTCGTCTCCGGTGTTGTATCCGTATACTATCGGATTCTACCGTCCGCACACCCTGCATGCCCAGAACAATTATTGTATCCAACCGCCTACCCACCAAAGTACAACGCACCCCCGACGGCCTCACTTTCCAGCCCAGCGAGGGCGGCCTGGCCACGGGCCTCGGCTCCATCTACCGCCAGGAAGGCAACGTGTGGGTGGGCTGGCCCGGCTTGTTTCTGGAAGACGTCACCGAAGAGCAGTACATCACCGAGGCCCTGCGGGGCGACAGCATGGCCCCGGTGTTCCTCACGGAGTCCGAAATCCTGGATTATTACGAGGGTTTCAGCAACTCCACGCTCTGGCCCACCTTCCACTACTTCCCGCAGTTTGCCACCTACGAGCCCGCCCACTGGGCCGCCTACGTGGCCGTGAACGAGAAATTCTGCCAGGCCGTGCTGGCCCAGGCGGGCCCCGAAGACACGATTTGGGTGCACGACTACCAGCTGATGCTGCTGCCGGCCCTGCTGCGCGCCGCCCGGCCCGAGGCCACCATCGGCTTCTTCCTGCACATCCCCTTCCCCTCCTACGAGCTGCTGCGGGTGCTGCCCTGGCGCACCGAGCTGCTGCTCGGCCTGCTCGGGGCTGACCTCGTGGGCTTCCACACGTTTGGCTACATGCGGCACTTCCTCAGCGCCGTGACGCACCTGCTAGGCCACTCCACTACCAACGGCATGATTGAGACGCCCACCCGCACGGTGCTCGTCGATGCCTTCCCGATGGGCATCGACTACGACCGGTTTGTGGAGGCCGCCGCCTCCGACGAGGCCATCCGGCACGAGGCCATCTACCGCCAGGCCCTGAGCACGAGCCGCATCGTGCTCTCCATCGACCGGCTCGACTACACTAAGGGCATTGCCCAGCGCCTGCTGGCGTTTGAGCTGCTGCTGCTGCGCTACCCCGAGTGGGTGGGCCAGGTGAGCCTGATTATGGTGGTGGTGCCCTCGCGCGACCAGGTGCCGCAGTATGCATCGCTGAAGCAGGAAATTGACGAGCTCGTGGGCCGCATCAACGCCCAGTTCCGCACCATTGGCTGGAACCCGATTCACTACTTCTACCGCTCGTTTCCGCTCGAGGAGCTGGCCTCCCTCTACCGCCTGGCCGAGGTGGCGCTGGTGACGCCCATGCGCGACGGCATGAACCTGGTGGCCAAGGAGTTTATTGCCAGCAAGGCCGACGGCCGCGGCGTGCTCATCCTCAGCGAGCGGGCCGGCGCGGCGCGCGAGCTTTCCGATGCCCTGCTCATCAACCCCACTGACCTGGTGGGCCACGCCGAGGCCCTGCACCAGGCCCTGGTGATGCCGGAGGACGAGCAGGCCCAGCGCCTCGACGCCATGCGGGCCCTGGTGAAGCGCTACAACGTGTTTTCGTGGACGCGCCTGTTCATGAACCAACTCACCTACAGCAAGATGAAGCAGCATACTTTGGCCACCGATTTTCTTAGCCCCGCCGCCATCGACCGGCTGGTGGCCGACTACCGCGCCGCGCCCCGGCGCCTGTTGCTGCTCGACTACGACGGCACGCTGACCGGCTTCCACCCCGACCCCCAGCGCGCCGAGCCCGACTTCGAGCTGCGCCTGCTGCTGCGGGCCCTCGCCGACAACCCCCAGAACCGGGTGGTCGTCATCAGCGGGCGCGACCGGACCACGCTACAAAAGTGGCTCGGCGACCTGCCCATCGACTTCATTGCCGAGCACGGCGTGTGGCTGCGGCCGCCGGCCAGGAGTGGGAGCTGTTCCAGGCCCTGAACAACGACTGGATGCGCGAAATGCGCCCGGTGCTCGACCTGTACGTGGCCCGCACCGCTGGCTCGTTTGTGGAGGTGAAGGACTATTCGCTCGTCTGGCACTACCGCCGCGCCGACGCCGACCTGGGGGCCGTGCGCGCCCGCGAGTTGCTCACCCACCTCACCTTCATGACCTCGAACACCGATTTGCAGGTGATGGAGGGCAATAAGGTCATTGAAATTAAGAACGCCGGCATCCACAAGGGCGCTGCCGCCAGCCGCTGGCTGGCCCAGTACCCGGCCGATTTTGTGGTGGCCCTCGGCGACGACCGCACCGACGAGGACACCTTCCGGGCCCTGCCCGACGCGGCTTACACCATCCGGGTGGGCACCGGGGCTCGGTCGCGGGCGCGCTTCCACCTGCCGGGCGTGCCGGCGGTGCGCGACTTGCTCCGCAAGCTGCTATAGGTTAGCTAATAAGAAAGAGAAAGGGGCCCACCGCAATTGCAGTGGGGCCCCTTTCTCGTTTTGCTGCGCCGCCGGGCTGGTTTAGGAAGCCGGGGCCCCACGCGCAGTAGGGGCCCTATTGGCGGTGGGCCGACTGTAGCTTTTGCTCTTGGCTCCTTCGTAAAATATAGGTTTATAGAACTTCCGCACCAGGATGTCTAATAGCCCCAGCGGGGCGACCCATCGGTAGTAAGGAAGTGATTAGCAGAACCAAAGCCCCAGCGGGCGACTGATCAGGGTCGCCCCGCTGGGGCTTTATCTTTCACTCACAGCTATTTACTGCCGACGGGCCGCCCCACTGGGGCTATTGAATGCCCTGGTGCGGAAGCTCTAAATTTAGTTAAGGATTAAATGAATTTTATATATCAGTTAAGCCGGTAGCGGCGTTTACCTTTGAATGCGAATAATATCATTCGGGTTGCAACCAATTGGATACGAATCGTTTCCTAAAGTCGTCTCTGTAAACTTTCCATGAAACACCTTTTCGCTGTGGGTTGCCGGCTGTTGCCGTTGCTATTTTTGGTAATGCTCGGCCAGCGGGCGGCGGCGCAGGCCCCCGCCCCGGGCAGCGGCTCGATTACCGGCACGGTGCTCGACTCGCTCACGCGGCAGCCGGTGCCGTTTGCCACGGTGGTGCTCCTGCCGCCGGCTCCGTCCGAGAAAACTGTGGCGGGGCAATCGGCCGACGAGCAGGGCCACTTTGCGCTGACCAAGGTGAAGGCGGGCAGCTACCGATTGCGCGTCAGCTTCGTGGGCTACGGCGTGCGCACCCAGGCCGTGACGGTGGCCGACGGGGCCCTGGCGCTGGGCCCCATCCGGCTCCCGGCCACGGCCCAGCGGCTGGGCGAAGCGGTGGTGGTGGCCCAGCGGCCGCTTATGGAAGTAAAGCCCGACCGCCTCGTGTACAACGCCGAGCAGGACGTGACCAACGCCGGCGGCACCGCTCAGGACGTGCTGCGCAAGGCCCCGCTGCTGGCCATCGACGGCGACGACAACGTGACGATGCGCGGCAACAGCAACTTTAAGGTGCTGATTAACAACAAGCCCTCGCCCACGCTGGCCGCCAATCTCAAGGAAGCCCTCAAGAGCATTCCGGCCGACCAGATCAAATCGGTGGAAATTATTACCACGCCGCCGGCCAAGTACGACGGCGAAGGCACGGCCGGCATCATCAACATTATTCTAAAAAAAGGGGCCAAGCAGGGCCTCAACGGCACCGTGGCGGCCAACGGGGGCACCCGGGGCAGCAACGGCAACGGCTCGCTCAACTTCCGCCAGGGCAAGTTCAACTTTACCTCCTCGGTGAACGGCGGGGTGAACTACAACAACCACAGCTCGTCGAGCAGCGAGCAGGTAACCTACCGGACCACCCGCAACGACACGTTGCGCCAGAACGGGTCGGGCAGCAACTCGGGCTACTACGGCTCGGGCTCGCTGGGCCTCGACTACGACCCGGCCGAGCACCACAGCTTGTCGCTCAACGGCTCGTTTTTCAGCTACGGCGGCACCAACCAGTCGGGCAACCTGAACCGCTACACCACGCCGCTGCCGGGCTTCGGGGCCCTGTTCCTGCGCGACACCCGCTCGACCTACAACGGCGGCAACGCGGAGGTGACCGGCACCTACACCCGCACCTACAAGCAGGAGCGGCGCGAGTGGAGCAATATCTTGCAGTACGCCTACAACGGTAACCGCAACGGCTACGAGTTCAACCAGTTCAACAACTCCGAACAGCCGCTCGACGTGGGCCAGGCCAGCTACCGCGAACGCAGCGACACCCGCCTGCCGGGCCACGAGTACACGCTGCAAAGCGACTACACGCTACCCCTGGGCGAGAAGAAAACCCTGGAATTCGGCATTAAAGCCATCGCGCGCCTCACCGGCTCACAGGCCCAGGTCGATACGCTGTTTCCGGCGCTGGCCCCCGATTTTGCCACCTCCCGGTTCCGCGGCACCTCGTTTGATTACCGGCAGGACGTGGAGGGCGCGTACGCCAGCTACAGCTTCGATGCCACCGAGAAGGTGCACCTCACCCTGGGCGGGCGCGTGGAGCGCACCGGCCTCTGGGCCGAGTTTGCCAACACCAACACCGGCATCCCCTACCGCAGCTACGTCACGCCGCTGCCCAACGCCAACCTGAGCTACGCGCTGAGCAAAACCAGCAGCCTGCGCCTGGCCTACAGCCGCCGCATCAGCCGCCCCTACATCTACTACCTGAACCCCTACGTCAACCGCAGCAACCCCATCAGCTACTCCTACGGCAACCCCAACCTCGACCCCGAGCTGACGCACTCGGTGGAGCTGAGCTACAATAACTTCATCAAAACGACGTCCTTCAACGTGGCGCTGTCGGTGCTGCGCACGGGCAATTCCATCGAGCAAGTGAGCTTCGCCAGCACCCAGCCGCTGCTGCCCGTGCCCGACGAGATTATCCCCGCCCCCAACCTAGTGCTGTCCACCAGCGCCAACGTGGCCAGCAACACCGCCTTCCAACTCAACGGCTACGTCTCGGCCAAGCCCACCGAAAAGTGGACCCTCAGCCTGGGCGGCAACGTGAACTACCTAATCCTGCGCAGCACGGCGCTGAATTTATCGCGGAGCGGCTTCGCCGGCAACTACAACGTCAACACCTCCTACAAGGCCACCAAGACGCTGACGCTGCAAGGCAACCTGTACCACAGCCTGTCGCGGCCGACGCTGCAAGGGCGCAATAGCGGCTTTGTCTACTACGGCCTGGGCCTGCGCCAAACGCTGCTCAAGGGGCGGGCCGATCTGTCGTTCAACGCCCAGTATCCCTTCTCGGCGCAGCGCACGTTCGAGTACGCAACTACCACGCCCGCCTTCTCGCAAAACAGCCGCTCCACTTACCAGCAGCGGCAATTTCGGGTGGGTTTCACCTACCGCTTCGGCCAGCAGCAGCAGTCCTCGCGCCAGCGCAAAAGCATCCGCAACGACGACATCAAAGGCGGCGGCGGCGGCCAGGGCAGCGGCAGCTAAGGGGCTGAGCAGTTTTGGGGCCCCAGTGTGCAGGAATCTCACCCCCGGCCCCATTTCTTCGAAACCCTGGTTGCTTCCGCAGCCAGGGTTTCATTCTTTTGGTGCCCTATTCCTGGATGGTAGTATTTAGACATAATTCGTCTTGCACTGTGTTGAATAATTTGATTTGCCTCTATTGGTGGCCTGCCTCCAGCAGGAGTTGGGGCTATTTCATACCTTAACTTTCCTATGTTTTCACTACCTACCGTCACCTGGCAGAGCTACGATAGCACTGCAGACCTCCTAGGCTTCAACTTGCACAACCTGGGTGGCGGTAATAAAACCGCTCCTTATTGGCCCGCCTACGTAGCCGATTATACCTCCGAGTGGCACTCGCACCTTGAAGCTATTCGGCAAGCTATCATTACAAATAAGGTCTGGGCGGGTGGCGACTGGCACCAGTACAATGCCCACGGCGTACCCGTATTGAGCGACGGACACTTTATGGTCTGCTCTTGGCGCGATTGGGGCAGCCTGCTGGCGGCCGTCTGGAATAGCGAATTGGGTGAGCACTTCACATACATGGACTTCTACATGGACGGACGCTTACCTGAGCGGCCCGCCGCCTGGGCATAGAATAGCCCCCGCGTAATGCGATGAAAGCGCCCGGCGGCGCTGCCTAGGGGCCCCCGGGCAGCAAGCGTAGCGCACGGGCGAAGAAAAGCAAGCGCAGATAACTGAGGAAAGACATTCCAGAAAACAACCTTTTGCCGCGGGCGGCGACTTTCGGGAGCTACTGAATTCCTATGCCCCCACGCATCACCCCCACCCGCTGGCTGCTGGCCGCGGCTTTGGCCGGCCCCATTTCCATCGGCTACGGCCAGCAGGGTCCCGCGCGGGGCCCCGGTACGCTCCGCCCGGCCGCGCTGCCGGGGCCCTAACCGGCACCGTGACCGATGCCGCTACGGGGCAACCCATCGGCTACGCCTCGGTGGCGGTGCTGGACGCGGCCGGCGCACCGGTGAGCGGCGGCGTGGGCGGGCGCGACGGGCAGTTTGCGTTGCCGGGCGTGCCGCCGGGCACCTATACTGTTCGCGTCAGCTTTTTGGGCTACCAGGATTTGGTGCGGCCGGGCGTGGTGGTGCCGGCCGGCGGGGGCCCCGTGGCCCTGGGGGCCCTGCCGCTGGTGGCCGCGGCCCAAAAGCTGGGCGAGGTGACCGTGACGGCCCGGCAGGTGCTGGTGGAAGAACGGGTGGACCGCACGGTGTACCACGCCGAAAACGACCCGACCACCCGCGGCGGCGACGCCACCGACGTGCTCCGGCGCGTGCCCCTGCTGAGCGTGGACCTCGACGGCAACGTGAGCCTACGCGGCAGTCAAAACATTAAGGTTCTGATCAATAATAAGCCTTCGACCATCATGGCCAACAGCGTGGCCGATGGGCTGCGGCAGCTACCGGCCGACCAGATCAAGGCGGTGGAGGTCATCACCTCGCCCTCGGCCAAATACGACGCCGAGGGCACGGGCGGCATCATCAACATCGTCACCAAAACCAACACCCTGCGCGGCGGCCAGCTGGCCCTGGACGGCAGCGGCGGCACCCGCTCGGGTACCCTGAACCTGAACGGCGGCTACCGCACCGGCCGCATGGGCTTCGCCCTGGGCGGCTTCGGGCGCGCGGGCTACAACACGCCCGGCAGCTTCACCAACGACCAGCTGACCACCAACCCCGCCACGGGCCAGCAAACCCGCACCACCCAGGCCGCCGCCACGCGCCAGAACCAGCTGTTTGGCCGCTACACGCTGGGGTGGGACTACGACCTCGACGCGCGCAACTCGCTGGCCGCCAGCGTCACCTACGGCACCCGCAACGCCACCAGCTACCAGGATGCGCTGGCCACGACCGCTGCCGCCGTGGCCGCACCGGGGGCCCCAGCTACCTCCGTGCGCAACGTGCAAACCACCGACGACTCGGGCACCGTGGACGCCAGCCTGAGCTACACCCACGCCTACGCCACGCCGCAGCGCGAGCTGAGCGCGCTGGCCCTGCTGAGCCGCAACAACCGCACCTACGCCTTCAACAACGACACGTTTGCGGCCAGCGACGCCACCCAGACCGGCACTGCGGGCAACGACAACCGCAGCTCGAACCAGGAGCTGACGGCCCAGGTGGATTACCAAACCCCGACCGGCACGAACCAGCTGCTGGAAGTGGGCGCGAAGGAAATCCGGCGCACCGTGCGCAGCGACTACCGCTACTACGGACAATTGACTAATTCCCAGGCCGACAATTCCTTTCAGTACGACCAGAACGTGGCCGCCGGCTACGTGGCCTACACCGTGGGCCTGCCCCAGGGCTTCACCCTGAAGCCAGGCTTGCGCTACGAATACACCGCCATTGCGGCCGACTACGGCCAGGGCCCCGGGGGCGAAATCTCGGACTACGGCGTGCTGGTACCCAGCGTGAACGTGCTGCGCAAACTCGGCAACGGCAACGTGCTGAAGCTGGCCTACAACCGCCGCCTCCAGCGCCCCTCGTTGCAGTTCCTGAACCCAAACGTGCAGGCCGCCAACCCGCTGGTGCAAACCCAGGGCAACCCCTTGCTGGGCCCCGAACGCACCAACAACTATGAGCTGGGCTATAGCACATTGCTTAAGGAAACCAACCTGAGTTTCACCACCTTTGCGCGCAACACCACCGGCTCCATACAGTCGGTGCGCACGCCGCTCGGCGACGCCAGCTACCCCGGGGCCGTGCGCGTCACTTACGCTAATGTGGGCTGGGAAGACGCCTACGGCGGCAGCGCCTTTGCCAACCTCGACGTGGGCACCAAACTTAGCCTCAACGGCGGCGTGGACGCCTATTACGCCGTGCTGCGCAACAACGTGCCCGACCCCCGCTACGCAGCCCGCAACGCCGGCCTCGTGGTGAGCGGCCGCCTCTACGGCAGCTACGCGCTGCCCCGGCACTGGGGCTTGCAGGTTTTTGGCTTTTACCGGGGCCAGCAGGTGCAGCTGCAAGGCTACCAAAGCAACTTTGCCGTGTACAGCATGAGCGTGAAGCACGACTTCGCGGCCAAGAAAGGCAGCTTGGGCTTCGGGGCCGAAAACTTCTTCTCGCCCCGCAACACCGTCCGCACCGAAATCAGCGGCCCGCTGCTCACTCAGAGCAGCCGCAACGTGCAGCACCTCACCAGCTTCAAGGTTTACTTTAGCTACCGCATCGGCCAGCTCACGGCCGAGCCCCGCGCCCACAAAAGCGTGCAGAACAACGATTTGAAGCTGGACGAAAACGGCGGCGGCAGCCAGGGCAGCGGCGCCGCACCGGCCGCCACCCGGCCCCGCGCCCGGGGCCCGGTACCGGCTGCACCCGCCGCTCCAGGGGCCCCGGGTAAGCGGCCGTAGAGTGGTTTTTGGGGCCCTGGGGGAACCTCACCCCCGGCCCCTCTCCTACGGAGAGGGGTGCCAGTACCTGAACGTTGTGAAGTCATTGAACGCACCCCTCTCCGCAGGAGAGGGGCCAGGGGTGAGGTTCCCCCAAGGCCCATATTCTAAACGCAAAAAGGCCGCTTGGAGCGCACTCCAAACGGCCTTTTGCCTCAATGAATCTTGGCCTTACGAAACGGCTTGGTACCCGGGGCCCGTGGGCTCCACGAAGTTGGGCAAATCGAGCTTTTTGGCAATGCGGTAGGCGGCGTTTACCAGGCCCACGTGGCTGTAGGCCTGGGGGAAGTTGCCCCACTGCGAGCCGGTTTTGGCGTCCACGTCCTCGCTGAGCAGGCCCAGGTGGTTGGTGTATCCCGCTAGCTTATCAAACTCCACAATGGCCTCGTCCACGCGGCCCACGCAGGCCAGCGCGTCCACGTACCAGAACGAGCAGATTAGGAACGTCGTTTCGGGCGTGCCGAAATCGTCCTCGTGGCGGTAGCGGTAAAACAGGCCCTCGGGCGTTTTCAGCTCCCGTTCCAGGGCCTCCAGGTGGCGGTGGGCCCGGTCGGAAGCGGGGTCGAGGTAGCCCATCATGATGAGCTGGATGGTGCTGGCGTCGAGGTGGTTGGAGCCGATGGCGTTGGTGTAGGCCCCCTGCTCGGGGCTGAAGCACTGCTCGATGTGGGCGGCGGCCACGTCGCGCAGCTGGTTGGCCTGCGCCTCCAGGTCGGGGCGGCCGAGGCGGCGGGCCACCCGGGCGGCGGCGTGGCTGCCGGCCCAGTGGAAGAGGTAGGTATAGCAGTGCTTCTGGGCAATGTGGCGGAACTCCCAGAGGCCGGCGTCGGGCTCGTCCATCGTCTTGGCAATCATCTCTAAAGCGTCCGTCACCAGCTGCTCGGCGTCGCGGCGCGTGGGGTCCTGGAAGCGGGCATCGACGTAGAGCGGCAGCAAAGCCACCAACACCTGGCCGTACACATCGTTCTGGATGTGGGTGTAGGCGTCGTTGCCGATGCGCACCGGCTTGTTGCCCATATAACCGGCCAAATCCAGCTCCTGCTCCACCAATTTGGCCTCGCCGCTGATGCCGTACAGCGGTTGGTAGCGGGCCTGCTTGGGGCGCGGCAGGTTGGCAATGTACTGGAAGTAGCGGTCCAGCTCCTCAAAGTGGCCGATGTTGTTGAAGGCCGTGAGGATGTAGTACGTATCGCGCATCCAGCAGTAGCGGTAGTCCCAGTTACGGGTGCTACCGGGGGCCTCGGGCAGGCTGGTGGTAGTGGCCGCGATGATGGCTCCCGTGTCTTCGTACTGGTGCAGCTTGAGGGCCAGCGCCGAGCGCAGCACCTGCTCCTGGCGGAAGCTGCCGATGCTGGTGCTCTTCGCCCAGCCGCGCCAGTAGGCCAGCGTGCTGCGCAAAAACTGCTCGGCCGTACGCTCCAGCGGCGCCTCCAGGGGGGCCCCGTAGGTGAGCACCAAGTACTTGGGCTCGTTCAGCAGGAAGCCCTGCTCATCGAGCACGTAAGTAAGCGGGATGTTGGTGGTGAGGCGAATTTCCTCGTCCAGGCCCAGGTAGGCCACGTGGTTGGAGCTGCGGCGGCGCGTAAGGGGCAGGCGGCCGTAGTCGCCCACGGGGCGGCAGGCCACGCGCACGCGGGGCGTACCGCCGAGCGGTTCCACCTTGCGCACAAACATCAGCGGCTTGTAGTAGCGCTCGTACTGGGCAAAGCGGGGCGCAAAGTCCGTCACGCGGTAGCTGCCTTCCTCGGTGGTAATCTCGGTGCAGAGCACATTGGTGTTCTCCTCGTAGTACTGGTGCGAGGTGAAGGCCGCGCCGTCAGCGGGCCGGATGCTGTACTCGCCGCCCTTATCGTCGTCGAGCAGGCTGCCGAACACAAAGCTGCTGTCGAAGCGCGGCCAGCAGAGCCAGCGCACGGCCGTGTCGGTGCCAATCAGGCCCAGAAAGGCACAATTGCCGATCAAGCCCATGTCATAGGTGTGTTTGCTCATCAAAATCCGGTGCTTGGTGGGGCGGGCCGGGGCGGCCCTAAGCCCCTGTGTACCCCGTTCGGGGCCCCATAGTTGCCCCGGCCGCCGCGGGCGCCGGCAAAACTGCCGGCGCTACAACTTCATCACCAGCTAGTTACTAGCTACGCTAAAGTTTTCCAAAGCCCTTTGGGCCCCTACCGAAACCCCGGCGGCCGGGGCCCCGGGCAGCGGCGCAGCCGGCGCCAGCCGCGTGCCCAGGGCCAGCAGCGTGGCCAGCACCAAGGCCAAGTAGTAGCGGAAGTAGCGTTGAATATTGGTAAGCACGGCTCAACGGAGTTAAGTGCTTCAAATGTAAGCGAAAACCTCCATCTAAGGTTGACTTTTTGGGCCAATGGCGGGGGCTACCGAGACATTAGCTGCCCTGGTTAGGCAAAAGTTCGAGAAATTATATTCATTATTCACTACATTCCATATCTTGTCAGCAGTTTTGTATCCTGCTGAGGTACTGTGGGACTGGCCGCGCCGTGAGGCCCATTCTTTCCGTGTATGATGAAAATCCTGGTAGTTGACGACGAGCCCGACGTGCCGCTGCTGTTCGAGCAGCGCTTCCGCCACGAAATCCGCAGCGGGGCCCTGGCGTTTGCCTTCGCCCACTCGGGCGAGGAGGCGCTGGCATACCTGGAGCAGGCCCGCCACTACTCGGAGGTGGTGCTGATTCTTTCCGACATCAACATGCCCGGCATGAACGGGCTGGAACTGCTGCGGCGCATCAAGCTGGCCCACGCCGTGCCCCCGCCCACCGTGATGATGATTACGGCCTACGGCGACGCCGACAGCTACCGCCAGGCCATGCAGCTGGGGGCCCAGGATTTCCTCACCAAGCCGCTCAATTTCGCCGCCCTGCGGCAGAAACTCGCCCCGCTGCAAGCCGCATAACCCTATGACGACCAAGATTCTGGTGGTGGACGACGAGGCCGACCTCGAGCTGCTCATCAAGCAGCGGTTCCGGCGCAAAATCCGGGAAGGGGCCTACGAGTTCAAGTTTGCGCGCGACGGCGAGCAGGCCCTGGTGCGCGTGGGCGAGTGGCCCGAGCTCGACGTGGTGCTCACCGACATCAACATGCCGGGCCTGCTCGACGGGCTGGCGCTGCTGCCCCGCCTGGCCGCCGCCAACCCCGTGCCGCGGGCCGTGATGATGTCGGCCTACGGCGACATGGCCAACATCCGCACGGCCATGAACCGGGGCGCGTTCGACTTCGTGTGCAAGCCCATCGATTTTGCCGACCTGGAGCTGACCATCGACAAGGCGGCCCGGCAGGTGGCGCAGCTGCGCCAGACGCTGCGCGCCATCCAGGAAAACAACATTTTGCGGATGTACGTGGACGAAACCGTGCTGAACGTGATGACGCGGCCCGACTTCCAGACCACCTTCACGGCCAGCGAAACGGTGGCGGCCACGGTGGTGTTCATCGACATCTGCGGCTTCACGGCCCTGGCCGAGGTGCTGGCCCCCGCCGACGTGGTGACGCTGCTGAACACGTACTTCGACCAAGCGGTGCGCGAAATTATCGCCCAAGGCGGCTACGTCGACAAGTTCATCGGCGACGCCATCATGGCCGTGTTCCGGGGCGACTACCACCTCGACCGGGCCGTGGACGCGGCCCTGGCCGTGCGCGCCGCCGTGCAGGCCAACGCCACCACCCTGCCCGACGGCCGCACCTACCAGCCGCAGCTGTCCATCGGCCTCAACGCCGGCGAAATGGTGTCGGGCAACATCGGCTCGGCTTCCCTCAAACGCTTCGACTACACCGTCATCGGCGACGCCGTGAACCTGAGCCAGCGCCTGCAAGCCGCCGCCGCACCGGGCCAAATCATCATCACCACCGCCGTGTACGAGCAGGTAAAAGAGTCGTTCCAGTGCCTCCCATTGAAGGAAGTCAGCCTCAAGCACAAGGCCAAACCGGTGATGATTTACGAAGTAGTGGCGTGACGGCCTTGCGCACGGTGGCACGGCCGTCACGCCGCCACGGGCAGCATTTTGGGTGGCCCGGCGACTTTTTCAGTCGTCGGGCCACTCTTACCTGAGAACAGCGGCTCCGGGGCGTCGTAAGAGTGGCCCGACGACTGAAAAAGTCGCCGGACCACCCCCGTTTAGGCCAGCACCTACACTTTACGCCGCCACGGGCGGCATCTTCTCATTCTGGCGGCGCAGGCGCTGGCAGAGCACGCGCAGCACGTTGCGGCCCACTTCAGCGCACTCCTCCATCACGTCGTAGAAATCTTCCTGGTCGATGCGGAAGGCCGCCACGGGGCCCTGGGCCACGGCGGAGGCCGAGCGGGCCTCGGCGTCGAGCAGGGCCAGCTCGCCAAAAAAGTCGCCCTGATGGAAGGTGGCCAGCGGCCGGGGCCCGTCGAAAATGCCTACCTCGCCGGTGCACACAATGAAGAGCGAGGTGCCCAGGCTGCCCTTGGCGAAGATTTCCTGGCCCGGCGCGAAGGTCATTTCGCGCATAATGGGCTCGATGGTGGCCAAAATGTTTTCGGGCGTTTGGGCAAACAGGGCGGTGCCTTTGAGCAGGCGCACGCGGGCCAGCGCCGAGGCGCCGGGCGCCGGGGAGGCTTCGGGGGAAGGGGTCATGGGCAGGGCAGCTACGTCAGGAAATTCGGTGAGGAGGGCATCGTAGGCGGCGGGGCGCAGCACGGGCAGCTGGCGCAGCAGGGCCCGGGCGCTTTCCTGGATTAACAGACCCTCGGCCACCAGGTGCAGGTAGAGGTGGGCCACGGTGGCCGGCTGGGGGTGCCAGCGGCGCAGGGCCACGCCCACCGTCCAGGCCGAAAACGCGCCCAGGCCCCGATGCACCACTAGGGCCGGCAGGGTTTCGGTGGCCGCGGGGGGCCCCAGCAGGCCGTCGAACACCAGCACTTTGTCGCGCAGGCGGCCCGCGTCGAGCATGGCTTGCAGGCCCTGGTAGAGCGGCCGGGGCAGCAGGTTGTCCAGCATCTCGAGGGCGTTGGCCTGCCGCTCGCCGGCCGTGTGGGCCGCCCCGCGCTGCGCGTCGAGGATGGGTTGCCGCTCGTAGAGTTGCGCCAGGGCCCCAAACAAGCGCTGCTGGCCCTTGCGCAACTCGTAGCGCAGGGCCGCCCGCAGCTCGGCATCGGCCGCGGCCATGCCGTGCAGCAGGTGCTGGGCAAAGCGCAATTCTTCCTCCACCAGGTGCTGGAAAGCGGGCGCATCGGCCAGCTCGAGCATGGCTTGCAGGCCTGGTAGAGCGGCCGGGGCAGCAGGTTGTCCAGCATCTCGAGGGCGTTGGCCTGCCGCTCGCCGGCCGTGTGGGCCGCCCCGCGCTGCGCGTCGAGGA
>NZ_MDZA01000033.1 GCF_001816125.1 Hymenobacter coccineus
GAGTGGCCCGCCGCCCTGGCCCGGGCCCTGGCCACGGGCAAAGCCGAGGTGCTCACGCCCCACCCCGCAGCGCACCGCCCCCGGGGCCCGCTACTGGCAGGCCACGCTCCAGGCCCTGCCCCGCGTACCGCCGCTCGCCCCCCGGCCTGCTCCTAGGCCTGCTCGACGTGACCGATGCGCTGCACCCCGCCGACCCCCACTCGCTGCACAGCCAAACCCGCCTGCGCATTTTTGCCGAGCACCTGCCCCAGCAAATGTGGACGGCCAACGCCAACGGCCAGCTGGAGTTTATGAATGCGCGCACCGCCGAGTTTTTGGGCGAAGACGTGGCCGGCCGCCGGGGCCCCAACGACTGGCGGCGCGCCGTGCACCCCGACGACCAGGAAGGGGCCCTGGCCCGCTGGGAGCAGGCCGTGGCCCAAGCCACCCCGTTTGAGGCGGAGCTGCGCCTGCTGCGCCACGACGGCACCTACCGCTGGGTGCTGGTGCAGGCCGAGCCTGCCCGCGACGCCCAGGGCCACGTGCTGCGCTGGTACGGCACCAATACCGACATCCACCCGCTGCGCACCCTCACCCGCCAGCTGGTGCGCCGCGAACAGGAGTTTCGCTTCCTCGTCGAAAGCCTGCCGCACCTGGTCTGGGCCGCCACCGCCAACGGCCGCCTCACCTTCGTGAACCAGCATTGGGTGGACTACACCGGCCTGCCCTTGGACCAGGCCCAGGACGGCTGGGCCCAGCTTTTGCTACCCGAAGACCGCCCCGCCGCCGTGCAGGACATGGCCACGCACTGGGCCAGCGGCCGCCCCTTCGAGCTGCTCACCCGCCTGCGCGCGGCCCGCACCGGCGAGTACCGTTGGTTTGTGCACCGCGGCCAGCCGCTCTACGATGCCCGGGGCCAGTTTGTGCGCTGGTACGGCACCAGCACCGACGTGAACGACGCCGTGCGCACCCAGGAATTGCTGGAGGAGCAGAACCAGCGCCTGACCCGCGCCAACCAGGACTTCGACAACTTCGTGTACGCCGCCAGCCACGACCTCAAGCAGCCCATCAACAACATGGCGGGCATTTTTGAGGAGCTGGTCCGCACGGCCCACTTCCGCGACCCCGAGGCCGGGCAGCTCACGGCCTACTTCGATCGGGCCCTGACCCAGATTTACGGCACCATCGACGACCTCACGGCCGTGGTGCAGCTCCAGCGCCCCCAGCCGGCCCCGGCCGAGGCCGTGGAGCTGGCCCCGCTGGTGCAAGGCATTGTGCACAGCGTACAAAACCAGGTGACGCGCCTGCGGGCCGATATTGCCCTCGACGTGGCGCGCTGCCCCACCGTGCTCTACGTGCGCGCCCACTTGCAAAGCCTGCTCTTCAACCTGCTCAGCAACGCCCTGAAGTACGCCGCCCCCGGCCGGCCGCCCCGCATTACGGTGCGGGCCGTGCCCGACGCTGAGACCGACCGCCCCGTGCTCACGGTGCAGGACAATGGCCTGGGCATCGACCTCGACCGGTTTGGGCCCCAGCTGTTCCAGCAGTTTGCCCGCTTCCACGCCCACGTCGACGGCACGGGCATGGGCCTCTACCTCGTCAATCGCATCGTGGAAAGCCACGGCGGCCGCCTCGAAGTAGCCAGCGTAGTGGACGCCGGCACCACGTTCACGTTGTATCTATAAGTGGGCCTTCGGCTGATGGCGGTTAGTTAGGGTCCCGGGGGTAGCTGGGGCCCTAAAAGGTCGTCATATAGCGCGCAGCGAAGCATGACGGCCTTTCGGGGCCCTAAACTGTTTAGGTCTTACGAACTTTTAGCCCCGGAGGAGCGGCCCATTGGTGGTAAAGCATTGTAAAAGAGCAATAAAGCCCCAGCGGGGCGCCCCATTAGCATAGCGGCCATTTGTACCGCCCCGCTGGGGCTTTGTTGCTATCAATCCCGATATTACTACCGACGGGCCGCCCCTCCGGGGCTAAAAATGCGTAAGTCCTACTGTTAATAGCCAGAAGCTAACCGCAATCAGCCAGTAGCCACCAGCAAAAGCCATCAGCCAACAGAATGCTTGCTTCCAAACTGCCCGATGTAGGCACCAGCATCTTCACCCGCATGACCCTGCTGGCCCAGGAAACCGGGGCCCTCAACCTGGCCCAGGGCTTCCCCGACTACGCCCCGCCGCAGGCCCTGCGCGAGGCCCTGGCCCGCCACGCCCTCTCGCCCGACGGCCACCAGTACGCGCCCATGCCGGGGCTGCCGCGGCTGCGGGCGGCCATTACCGCGCAGGTGTGCCGCCTGCGCCCGGGGGCCCTGGCGCCCGACCCCGACGCGGAAATCACCGTCACGGCCGGGGCCACGGAGGCGCTGTACGCGGTGCTGGCGGCCGTGGTGCGGCCCGGCGACGAAGTGCTGATGTTCGAGCCGGCCTACGATTTGTACGGGCCGGCCATCCGGCTGCAAGGGGGCGTGCCGCGCTACGTGCGCCTGCCCGCGCCCAGCTTCCGGCCCGATTGGGACGCGGTGCGGGCGGCATTTTCGGCGCGCACCCGGCTGGTGCTCGTGAATTCGCCCCACAACCCCAGCGGGGCCGTGTTTTCGGCCGAAGACTGGGATGCGCTGGCCGACCTGGTGGACGGCACCGACGCGCTGGTGCTCAGCGACGAAGTATACGAGCACCTGGTGTTCGACGGGGCCCCGGCGCGGAGCGCACGGCAGCACCCGGGCCTGCGCGGGCGCAGCTTCGTGCTCTCGTCGTTTGGCAAAACCTACCACGCCACCGGCTGGAAGGTGGGCTACTGCGTGGCCCCGCCGGCCCTCACCCGCGAGCTGCGCCGGGTGCACCAGTTCGTCACGTTCAGCGTGAGCACGCCCACCCAACTGGCCCTGGCCGACGCGCTGGAATCCGACGTCACCGATGAACACGCCCGCGGCTTGGCCGGCTTCTACCAGGCCAAGCGCGACTTGTTCCGGGGCTTGCTGGCCGGCACCGGGTGGGAGCTGCTGGCCGTGCCGGGCGGCTACTTCCAGCTGGCGGGCTACGCGGCATTTTCCGGGGCCCCCGACGCGGAATTTGCCGAGGAGCTAGCCCGGCGCTGGGGCGTGGCCGTGGTGCCAGTATCGGCGTTTTACCACGACGGCTACGACCCGGGTCTGGTGCGCTTTTGCTTCGCCAAAGAGGCGCCTACGCTGGAGGCGGCGGCCGAGCGGCTGCGGCGGGGGCCGGGTTAGGGGCCCTGGGGGGGGAACCTCAAGAGACCCCCACGGGGCGGGCCCCTCTCCTGCGGAGAGGGGTGCGTTCAAATTGCCAATTCAACGATTCAGGTATTGGCACCCCTCTCCGCAGGAGAGGGGCCGGGGGTGAGGTTGCCCCGTTGTGCATTTACCCCCGCACCGCCGCGGCCGCGCGGAGCGGCGCCGGCTTCTTGGCCTTGTGGCGGCGGCCCCACCACAGCAGCGTGCCGGTGACGGGCAGGCTGGCCAAAATCAGGCTGATGAGGAAGGCCACGATTTTGCCGCCCAGGCCCAGGAGTTGGCCGGTGTGCAGGTCGTAGTTCAGGTCGCCGAGCTTCTTGCCAGGGCTTTTGGCAGCGTGGGGCAGGGCCCCCAGCAGCTGGCCCGACACGGGGTGGAAGTAGTACTCGTCGCGGTGGTAGTAGTGCAGGGCCTTTTGGTAGGTGAGGCAGTACAGGGGTTGCTTGGGGTCGGTGGCCGGCCCGATCATCACCATGTCGGCGGTGGGCGATTGCCGGCGCACCTGCGCGTAGGCCACGTCGGCCAGCGGCTGGGCGGGGGCCCTGGCCGCAGCCAGCGTGGCCACGGCGGGCGGGACTTCTTCCTGGGGGTAATGGCGGCCGGCGTTGGCCACAGTGCTGGCCGCTTGCAGCCACGAGCCGAAGCTCATAAACAGGCCGGTGAGGGCGATGACGAACGCGCCCGCTGCCACGTAGAAGCCCAGCACTTGGTGCAAGTCGTAGTTCAGGCGGCGCCACTTGCTGCCCCACTTGATGGTGAAGCGCTGCTTGCGCTCCTGCCGGCGCTTGGGCCACCACAGCACCAGGCCGGTGCCCAGCATCACCAGGAAAATGGCGACGGCCACGCCCACCACCCACTCGCCCACCGCCACCGGCAGCAGCAAGTACATGTGCAGGGCCTGCACGATGCTGAAGAAGTCGGTGGCCAGATTTTGCTCGTGCAGCACCTGGCCGGTGTAGGGGTTTAGCGAGGCCAGATAGCTGCCCCCGGCCGGGTCGGAGAAATACACCGTAGTCGAGCGGCCCGGCCCGTAATATGTGGTGTAGCTCGGCACGGCGCCGGGGTGCTGCGCCACGGTGGCCGCGTGCAGGCGCGAGGGCGGCAGCGGGGCCCCGTGGGCCGGGGCGGCCACCAGCCGCCAGGGCTCAACGGCATCGCGGATTTCGTCCTGGAAGGTAAAAATAGCTCCCGTCAAACTCACCACGAACACCACCAGCCCCGAGCCGAGGCCCAGCCACAAGTGAAGTTTACCGATGGCTTGCTTGAGGGTCATATTGAGGAGATGTGATGAGTTGCTGGGGCCCTAAGGCCGTGGATTATCAAGCGAAACGAAGAACATCATGCAGAGCGCAGCGAAACATCTTTCCTTCGCCAGTAATCAGGATTAATTACACGGGAAAGATGCTTCGCTGCGCTCTGCATGACGTTCTTTCAGCACAACGTTCCTCAGATGAATTTGTAGCCGTTTAAAACTTGAACGCTACCGAGCCGATAATGCTGCGCAGCTTCTGCGGGTTCATCGAGCCGTAGCCAATCCAGTAATGCTGGTCAGTGAGGTTGTCCATCTTCACGGAGAAGCGGTAGCGCGGCTGGTCGAAGAAGGCGCTGGCGTTCAATACCACGTAGCTGGGCAGCGTGAACTGGCCGGCGTTGGCGTCGTTCACCACCATATTGTCGCTGGCGTAGTTGCCGCCGGCGCCCAGGCCCAGGCCCTTGAGGGGCCCCATGGGCAGGCGGTAGCTCACCCACAGGTTAGCCAGGGTGGGCGAGCCGGCGGTGCTGGGGCGGCGGCCCTGGGTGGCGGGCCCGTCGTTGGTCAGCTCGGCGTGGTTGTAGGCGAAGCCGGCCACCACGTTGAGGCCCGGCAAGGGGTTGATGACCACGTCGGCTTCCACGCCGCGGCTCACCTGCTCGCCGCTCTGTACCTGGGCAAACAGGGCCGCGCCGCGGGGGTCGGTGTCGGTGCGCAGCACGTTCTGCACGCGGATGTCGTACACGCTCAGCGTGGCCGTGAAGCGGCCGCCGAGGCGGTCAAATTTCACGCCGGCCTCCACCTGGTTGGCGTGCTCGAGCTTGGCCGTGATGGGCGCGGTGAGGGCGTTGGCGGCGGCGTCGTAGCCGAAGTAGGTGCCCCGGTTGGCGAAGGAATTCTGGTAGTTGGCGAACACCGACAGTTGCGCGGGCACCAGCTGGTACACGGCCCCGAACTTGGGCGAGGCCGCCGTTTGGTTGAAGCCGGCGTTGGCCCCGTCGGCGCCCTTGTTGGCGAAGCGGTCCACGCGCACGGCGGCCAGCACGCTGAGGCGGTCGGTCAGGTTCAGCACGTCCGAGAGGAAGGCGCTGTAGGTGTTGGTCTCGTTGAAAACCGGGTACGTGTAGCCGGGGGGCCCGGCGTTGTAGAGCCGCGTCATGTTGGCCCCGTTGAAGGACCCGTAATCATAAGTAGCCGAGTTGATGGGCACCTTGGCGTAGGTGCTGCCGAAGAAAAACTGGTCGTTGCGCACGTGCAAAAAGTCGAAGCCCAGCACCACGCGGTTGCGCAGGCGGCCCAGCTGGAAGTCGCCGTTGAAGAGCTGCTGCACTTGCAGCAGGCGGCCGCGGCTGTCGCGGGTCGATTGGTCGGACTGAAGCAGCGAATCCTGGCCGATGCCCCGGCCGTTGCCCAAGATGCCAATGTAGGGCCCGAAGCCGTCGGAATAGCTGCTGATGGAGGCGAAGTTGGTGGACGAGCGCAGGGTGGGCGAAAGCTGGTAGTTCACCTGCCCAAACAGGTTGGTGGCCCGGCTGGCCGTCCACAGCCCCGGGCCGCTGTAGGCCTTGCGGTAGTCGATGGGGGCCTGGTCGGCCCGGTCGAAGCCCAGCTGGCTGATAGCAGAATTGGGGAAGAAGAAGGTGCGCCCGGTGGCCGTGTTGCGCTGAAACTCGCCGTCGAGCGTGATGCTCAGCTTGTCATTCGGCCGGATGGTGAGGGTGGGGGCCAGCGCGTAGGTGCGGCTGAAGCCCACGTCCTGGAAGCTGCCTTCGTAGTTCCAGGCCCCGTTCACCCGGAAGAGGACGGTTTTGGCGGGGTTCAGGGGCGTGTTCACGTCCACGGCCACGCGGTTGAAGTTGTAGCTGCCGGCTGAGTAGTTCACCTCGCCCCCGAACTTGTCGTAGGCCTTCTTGGTGACGCGGTTCAGCAGGCCGCCGTAGGAGGTGAGGGCGCTGCCGTAGAGCGTGCCCGAGGGCCCCTTGATGACTTCGAGCTTTTCGAGGTTGGCCGCGTCAATGGTGGTGGCCACGTTGCCCACCAGGCCGTTGCGCAGCTGGCTCTGCGTCACGAAGCCGCGCATGGTGTAGTAGCTGCCGCCGTCGCCGGCGCGGCCCGTCGATTCCCACATGCGCTGGATGCCGGGCACGTTGCGGGTGGCGTCGTCGGCCGTGAAGACCAGCTGCTCGGTCAGCAGCTCCTTGGTCACGGTGCTATACACCTGCGGGTTCTCCACGTTCTTGAGCGGCATCTTGGCCACGTCGTCGCTGTTGGTGCGGCTGAACTTGTTGGTGCGGCCCGCGCTCACCACCACTTCCTGGAGCTGCTGGGCGCTTTCGGCCAGCGCAAAATCGACGGACGCCGCCGACTGCCCGGGGCCCAAGGTCACGGTTTTCTCCTCGGCCTTCAGGCCCACGGCCGAAATGACCAGCGTGTAGCTGCCGGGCCGCAGGTGGTCGAGCACGTACTCGCCTTGGGCGTTGGTAATGGCCCCCTGGCCGCGGCCCTTCAGGCCCACCGTCACGGCCTGCGCGGGCTGGCCGTCGGAGGTGGTAACGCGGCCCCGAATGGCGGCCGCTTGCTGCGCCTGGGCGGTGAAGGCGGACCCGGCAAATGCGGTAGCCAAGCCCAGGAGTCGAAGATTTTGCAAAACGTAGCTCTTTAGAATTAATCCAGATTTGACACAAAGGAACGCAACGAATTCCTTATTTAGAATTAATCCACACAATAAAGTTGCTAACGTTGGCTACTCCCGGGGCCCTGGGGCCCCCAACGCCGCCGCCCGACAAGGCCGTGGGGCCCCAGGACCGTCATTGCCGGGCGGCTCAGTAGGCTGAAGTTGGCAGACGTAGGCCCAAGCGAAGCCAGCGGGGCTCGGGACAATGAAGCAACCCTATCCACACCGAACGTATAGTACCGCGCTACCCCGCAGCAACTTGCATGGGCGATAGCCGCGGCTGCGGGCGAGCTACTTGGCTGGCGGGCGCTGGCTGGGGCGCCGCCACCGGTGCCCCGCCCCAGCGCCGCACGGCTCGCGCGCCCAGCAACTGGCCCAGCACCTGGCCCTGCTGAATAGCGTCGAGGAAGTGAATGCCGCCGTAGAGCCGCGAAATGGCCGCTTCCTCCGCTGCATGCCGGAAGGAGGGGAAGCGCCGGGGTTTGAGGCCAAACTCGTGCTCGGTGGTATCGGTGTAGGCGTAGGCGGGGCCAAAATAATGGCTCAGCACCTCGGCCGCCGCCGTCGAGATAATGGAGTGCCCGCTCACGTATTCCGGGAAGGGCGGCGTCTGGAGCAGGGGGGCCCACTGCGGGTTGAGGTAGCGGCGGATGGCCGTTTCGGGCCGGATGCGGTTGCTGCGGTACTTCTCCTGCCAGCAGCAGCGGAAGGCATCGGCCACGGCCAGGGCCACCACGGTTTGCACTTGCAGGGCTTGCCCGAAGGGCACGTGGCTTTGCCGGCAGGCGATGCCCGCAATTTTCATCCAGTGGGCCCCCGGCGACATCTTCTTCAGGCCTACCTGTAGGTGGCCTTGGTCGCGCACGGCGAAGGGGTTGCAGTCCCAAAAGGCCGCCACCTGGCGCTGCGCGGCCGTGAGCGAGTCGCCGGTCTGGCGCACCTGCTGCATCAGCTGGTAGAAGCCCGAACCGGGCAGGGGGTCGAAGGCCACGGGGGGCTGGGCCCGCAATTCGGCGGCCGAATCGGGCAGGAACGGCCGCAGCGTGCCAAAGTAGGGCTCAACCGGGGGCAGAAACGCCGGCGGCGTGGGGTACCAGTAGCCGGGGCCCGTGGTGGGCGTGTAGCGGGGCCGGTCGCTGATGCGGTAGTAGCCGTCTTGCTTGGCGTACTTCACCACGGCCAGCGCCACCTGCTGCGCGTACTGCTCCGAGGCCGCCGCCACGTCGTCGGGCATCCCCTTGGCCCGGCATTCGGCCACCAGTTGCTGCGCGACAAGGACCAGCTGGCTGCCCGAGGGCTGGAGCTTGCCCGCCGTTTTGAGCACGGCCAGCACGGCGGCCAGCCGGGGCGAGTAGCCCGCCGCCAGGGGCTTGGGGGCTACGAACGGCTCGTGCAGCCGGGGCCCCAGCGCGGGGGCGGCTGGGTCGGTTTGGGCCAGCACTTCGTAGCCGGCCAGCGTGGCGTAGGCAAAGAAGCGGGCGGCCAGCGGCGGGTTGGTCACGTCGTGCAGCATCAGCTCGTTCATCTGGTCCACCGCCCACCCGATGCGGTCGGCCCCGGGCTCGTACTCCGAAGCCGCCGGCCGCCGGCACGACTGCCCCAGGCCGAGCACCAGCAGTAAAGCAAAGAGGGCGATGCGCTTCATATTAAAGGATAACGAACGGCGGAATGACGGCTGGGGCAACCTTCGAAAAGGCGCTCTTTATCAGCGCGTTCAGGGCGGGGGCCCTAGAGCAGTTTCGGCGTCAGTGTACACAGCAGCGGGCAGTAGCGCGAACTTTGTAGTTCGCGTCGCTGAACGGTGACTGGTAGGACGAAGCGAAAGCCGCGAACTACAAAGTTCGCGCTACTAGCTAATGAGTCTGAAACTGCCCTAAATCGGATTTGCGTGTCCTACTGAGGGGTTTTGCGTGCCTTGGCCGTTTGAATGTCCCGGGTTACTTCGGCGCGGTAGCGGTCGAAGGTATCATCGGCGAAGGTGATGGTTGGAATCGGGCGCTGGTCCGCCGTCACGGGGCGGTAGGTGCCGAAGCCGGCCTCGTGGACGCCCGTGCTGCCCCGGCCCGGGGCGGCTCGGCTGAGGTGGGAGTAGGCGTCGGCGTAGGTGTAATAGCCGGCTGGGTACTGGGCATAGCGCGGCACCTGCGACATCGGAATGAAGCCCAGCAGCGCATCGTAGTGCATTTCGGCAATGGGCACCACGCCCGGCTGGCGCTGCGCCAGGTCGGCCACCAAGGTGCGCATGCCCTCGTACATGTCGGCCTTGGGGTTGTTTTCCCAGAGCCCGGCAATGTCGAGGAAGTAAGAATCGACGTGGTAGGTGCTGATGGTTTCGGCGATGCGGTCGCGCAGGAAATTGCGCCACGAGGCCACGCCCACGTTCATCACCGGCATCAGGCCGTCGCCGTGCCGGTCGTTGTCCCAGTCCACCCAGTTCAGGTCCCAGTTGTCCCCGTCGATGTGCTGGGTGGCCGCGTCGGCAAACTGCTTGTATACCGGCCAATCCCGGTTGGCCGCGTTGGTGCCGAACATGGCCGAGAAGTGGAAGCCCAGCTTGTGGCCCTCGTCGATGAGCTGCTTAAAGCCCTTATCGCCGCCCATGCGCGGGTCGGCCTGGTAGAGCGGGTAGTTCCAGTAATAGCGCCCGTCCCAGCCGGGCAGGAACACGAGCACGTTTTTAGGGTCAATCTGAGTGGCCACCCAGCGCAAAATGGTGAGCTGCTTGGCGTAGTTATTGAAAATGTAGCCCGTCCAGTGCGCGCCGTGCAAGGCCACCACCAGCTTGGTTTGGCGCAGCCAGGCCGGCACGTCGGGGCGGCTGGCGTAGGCGGGCAGCCGGTAGGCTTGAGCCACGTGTTCGAAGTGGGGCTTGGCCACGGCCTCGTACGTGGGCGCGGCCCCAATGTGCCACAGGCAGCTTTGTATCTGCGCGCGCCGGTCCCAGCCTGCCTGCTCCGAAATTAGCTCCACCCGGTAGCCGTCGGGGCCCGGCTGAAAGAAGTAGCGCGCCGGGCGCACCTCCGTTTGCCGGGCCGAAAGTCCGAAAAAGCGCCCATCGGCCTGCTTAATGACCACGAGCGGGGTGGCCAGTTGGCCAAACAGCTGCGGGTACTCGAAGGTCTGCTCGTCGTCGTGCGGGTCGAAGAAATTCTCAGCCGCCAGCGACAGCTGCCCGCGCGGAATGCCCCGCACCACCGTGCTGATGGACTTCACGGGCCGGTCCATGCGGGCCGATACGCGCCACTCCACGCTGCCGTCGGCGTTGCGCTGCAAGTCGGCCGTAAGCTCCCCGGCGATTTTTTCCTGGCCGCCCGCCCACGTAAAGCCCTGGCAGTGGTAGCGCAGGTGGTCGGCCGTGCGCTCCAGCTTGGTGCGGGCCGGGTCGATGGCATAAGCATTTTCAAAGGTCTGCACCCGAAAGCTGAACTGCAGGCCCGCGAACTCGGCCGCGGGCTCCGGCCAGTTGAAGCTAAACTTCATGGCTCCACCGCCTTTGGCCGGGGTGTACACCCCGTCAGTCGAGTTAAGCAGCAGCAAGCCGTTTTGCGTTTGGGGCTGGGCCGGGCGGGCCATTGGGGCCCCGGGCGGGCGGGCCGTTTGGGCCTGCGCCGCCGGTAGCCAGAGCACGCCTAGCGCCAGGGCCCAGCAGCCTGATTTTAGGTGATTTAGCACGGACTATTGGGAAAAGTGTGCACGGGTGAGTAGTTATTTTTTAGCGTTTTTGCAGGTGTATGCTTGCAAGGCCTGGCCGCTGCGGCCCACCAGCAGCACCGGCCCCACCTGGGCAAAGCTGCGGATGTCGCCCCGCACCCGCAGGCCGGCCTGGGCCGGGGACACGGCCGCGAAGTGGCCCCGGCCGTCGCCGCGCAGCAGCAGGCCGTAGCCCGCGTCGGCGTTGCCAAAGCGCACGCGGCTGTGGCTGGCGTTGCCGCCCAGCAGCAAGTCCTGGTGGCCATCGGCGTCGTAGTCCAGCGCAGCCAGCGCGTACACTGGCGTGTACTGGGCCTCAATGGGCAAGGGCACCAACTGGTACTTGGCCTGCGGGGTGCTGATAAAACAGCTGGTTTGCAGGCAGGTAGCCCGCAGGGTTTTAGCCCCTTGCAATTCTTCCTTGCTGAAAATGTCGGTGAGCCCGGCCCCAGCGTAGCTCGCGTAGTCGGGGAAGCGGGCGCGAGTCATGCTCACCTGGTCCAGCAGCTCATCGCGCGACACGTAGGGGTAGCTCTTGCCCTGGTTGTAAAGGCACAGAATCGGGTCCACGGCGCCGTTGTCGTCGAAGTCTTTGTACACCAGCTCAGCCGGCTCGCGGGCACTGGCGCGGCATTGGGTATTTAGGCCCGCGTTGCCCACCACAAAATCGGGCTTGCCGTCGCCGTTCAGGTCCTTCACCAGCAAGGTGTTCCACCAGCCCGCGAGCGGGCCGGGCAGGTAGTCGGCGGTGCGCTCGGCCAGGGCCGTGCCCTGGTTGAGCCACACCTGCACCGGCAGCCACTCGCCCACGGTCACGAGGTCGGGCCGGTGGTCGCCGTTCAGGTCCACCCAGGCGGCATCGGTCACCATGCCCAGCTGGTGAAGGGCGGGGGCCCAACGGGCCGTTTGGTCGGTGAAGCGGGCGTGGCCGTCGTTGAGCAGCAGGTAGCTGGTGGGGGCCTCGGGGTAGCGGCCGGGCACCACGCGCCCGCCCACGAACAGGTCGGGGTGGCCGTCGCCGTTCACGTCGGCCACCCGCACGCAGCCGGTGCTGGTGGGCATGAAGGGCAGGCTGGTGGGGCTCAGGCCAAAATTGCCCCGCCCGTCGTTGAGGTAAAGGCGGTCCAGCAGCAGCGGGTCGGCGGGCAGAAAATTGTCGTAGCCGCCGCTGCCCACGTACAGGTCCTGGTCGCCGTCGCCGTCGGCATCGAAAAATGCGGCGGCCGTATCCTCGGGTAGCCTATCGGCGGCCAGCGCCGGCTCGTATAGCTCGGCAAACTGGCCGTGGGGCCCCTGCGCGAACATCCGTCCCGGGTAGCCCGCCGCCCCGCCCACGAACATATCGGGCCGGCCGTCGCCGTTCACGTCCGCGTGGGCCAGGCAGGGGCCGCTGTACGATAAGCTATTCACCAGCAAAGGCTGGCGCTTGAAGTCGTTCACGTCGTCCTCCGGGGTGGTGGCCGGCACGGGCGAGGGCACCGCCGCAAACACCGGGGCCGGGGCGGCCCGCCCCGCGGGCAGTGGGGCCCCACTCGCCGCCTCGCGCAGTACCAGCACGCCGCTGGCCGGTACTTGCGTCACCACTTGCTGCCGGCCCCCCGGCCATTCTACCCGCACCGAATCGGGGCCCCCGCCGGTCCCCAGCCCAAAGTGCAGCACCGGCGACACGCTCGACTCGTAGCCCCGGCTCACCAGTTCCTCCTGCACCTGGCGGGTGCCGGTGCGGTACACCGTCACGCGGGCCCCGATGCCCAAGCGGTTTTGCCCGGCGCCTTCAAGGCGTACAGCCAACATTTTGTTTTTCAGCAGCTTGCTGGCGCGGTTCTCGTACAGGAAAGCCGGGCCGTTGAGGTTGTTCACCACCACGTCCAGGTCGCCGTCGTTGTCGAGGTCGGCGTAGGCGGCGCCGTTGCCGTTGGCGGGCGTGGTGATGCCCCAGGCCGCGCTCACGTCGGCAAACCGGGCCCCGCCTTGGTTGCGGAAGGCATAGCCCGTCACGTTGGAGGACGGCATCTTGCGCACCAGCTCCAGCAGGGTTTGGCGCTGCACGTCGCCCTGGCGGTCGTGCAGGAAGTCGCCCATGTACTTGAGAAAATCCAGGTTGGTGTAGTCGTGCAGGAAGCCGTTGGTCACGAACAAGTCCTTCCAGCCATCGTTGTCGTAGTCGGCCAGCAGGGGGGCCCAGCTCCAGTCGGTGTTCGAGATGCCCGCCAGCTGCCCCACCTCGCTGAAGGTGCCGTCGCCGTTGTTGAGCTGGAGCATGTTACGCATGTACTGCGGGTGCAGACCGGCCTGCTCGCGCACCCGAAACAGCTCGAAGTTGTCGCTGGCAAACAGCAGCTTCTGCCGGCGGTTGTCGGCGGGCAACATGTCCAGCGTCACCAGGTCGGGGGTGCCGTCGTTGTTGATGTCGGCCGCGTCGTTGCCCATCGACGAAAGCGATGTGTGCCCCATCTGCTCGCCCAGCCGGTCGGTAAACGTGCCGTTCCGGTTGTTGAGGTACAGGTAATCCGGGGCCAGGTAGTCGCTCGAAACGTAAATGTCGGGCCAGCCGTCGTGGTTAAAATCGGCCACCGACGCGCCCAGCCCGAACGAGAGGCGCGTGTTGAGCAGGCCCGCTGCCGTGGCCACCTCACGGTAGTGGGGCAGGGCCCCGGCGGTGCTGCCCTCGTTCTGGTAAAGCTTGAGGCCCGTCAGCGGGTCGGGCGTGGCCAGCAGCTGCTTGATGTAGGAGTCGTCCAGGCTCTCAAAGCGTCGCGGGCTGTGGTTGAGCAGCAGCATGTCGAGGTCCTGGTCGTGGTCGTAATCGAAAAAGACGGCCTGCGTGCTGAAGGCCGAATCGGCCAGCCCGCAGGCGGCGGCCTGCTCCCGAAAGCGCGGCATGCCCTGGCCGTCGGGGCCCTGGTTCACAAACAGTTGGTTCTGGCGCTGGGGCCCCGGCCGGTCACCCGAGCGGCACACGTACATGTCGAGGCGCCCATCGGCGTTGATGTCCACCATCGTCACGCCCGTTTTCCACCCCTCAGGCAGGCCCACGCCCGCGGCCTGGGTCACGTCCTCGAAGCGCAGCTGGCCCCGGTTCAGGTACAGCTTGTTGCTGCCCTTGTTGGCGGTAAAATAGAGGTCGTCCAGGCCGTCGTTGTTCACGTCGCCCAGGGCCACGCCGCCGCCGTTGTAGGTATATTCGTACACCAGCACGTTGGTCAACTCATCCTCGGCCAGGTCGTTGCGAAAGGTGACGTGGCTCTGCGCCGGGGGCACCAGCTGAAACAGCGCGTTGGGATTAGGGCCCCCGGTGGCCTTCTTATCCTGGCAAGCCGCCGCCAGCAGCAGCGCCCAGCCGAGGCCGATGGCAACCCAACGCTTGGAGAGTAAAAACATCAAATGTAAAGTTGGGGCAATGGGAACAGCGCGCGCCAGGCGTGGAGCCCCACGCGCCTAAAAAAAGAAAGGGAGCCTTTCGCTAAAGACTCCCTTTCCTGCGGCAAAAATGCTTAGTAGCCAGGGTTTTGCTTGAGGTTGGCGTTGGTGTTCAGCACGTTCTGCGGGATTGGCATCAGCGTGCGGTAGTCGCCGTTGGGTGTGTGCGAAAGCCACGATTTCTTGGTGAATACCCCAAAGCGAATCATGTCCTGGCGGCGGTGGCCCTCAGCGGTGAATTCCCAGCCCAGCTCGTCCAGCATGCGGCCGTACTGAATGTCAGCCCCGCCCTGCACGGGGCTCACCACGTTGTTGGCGGCCGGGCCGTAGGGGTAGTTGCTGCCTTGGGCCAAGTCGGTGGCCGTCACGGTAGCCAGGGTCGGGTTGGCCGTGAAGTTGCGCTGGCGCACCTGGGTCACGAGCACGGCGGCCTGCGCCGCCTGGCCCGTGCGCAGCAGCGCCTCCGCCTTCATCAGCAGGATGTCGGCGTAGCGGAAGAGCGGAAAGTCATTGCTCAGGTCCTGCAACACGCCTTGCTTAATCTCAAACTTGCCCACCCGGAAACCATCGTCCTCGGTGCCAAAAATGACGCTGGAGAGCGTGTTGGTGAAGGCCAGCGGCTGGCCGGCAGTAGCGCCGAACACGCCCACCAGCGGCGTGCCCCCCGAAGTGTACTGCTGGCCCTGGATCCAGTTGGTTTTCAGGCGCCCATCGGCAGGGTTGTAGGAGTTGATGAACTGCGGAATGGCGCAGATGCCCCCGCCCCACATGCTGGCCTGCCCGTTGTAGGTCTGCTGGTTCTGGGGTTGCAGCGTCTGCATGTGAATGCGGAAGCCCGTGGCGTACACCTCATCGAAGGGAATGGCAAACACGATTTCCTTCGAGCCTTCGTTCACTGTTTTGAACACGTTGGCCTGCACGGGCTCCAGCTGAAAGCTATTGGAGTTGATGACGGCGTCGCAGGCGGCAATGCAGTTGGCCCAGTCGGCCTGCCCGGTGTACACGCCGGCGTTGAGGTACACCTTGGCCAGCAGGGCCTCGGCCGCCCACTTATTGTTGAAGCGGCCGTAGGTCGTGGCGTCCACGGTGGTTGCGAGCTGCGGCAGCGACTCCGTTATTTCCTTCACCACAAAGGCGTACACTTGGGCGCGGGTGCTCTGGGTGGGCAAGAAGCCCGCCGGCACGTCGAACTTGTCCACGATGGGCACGTTGCCGAACAGGTCGCACAGCATGTAGTAGTACGAGGCCCGCAGCACGCGCAGCTCGGCGATGAGCTGTTCCTTGCCCGTGGTCAGCGGAATCTGGCCCTGCTCCACCTGGTAGAGCACGCGGTTGCAGTTGGTAATGCCGCCGAAGGCCTCGCCCCAGGTGTAGCCGGGGGTGGGGTCGAGGGCCGTCCAGGTGTGCTGGTGCAGGCGGCGGTACGAGCCGTCGTCCACCCAGCCGTTGGGGCGGCCGGGGGTCACGGTTTCGTCGGTCGAGGTTTCCTGGATGCGGAACGCCCCGTTGAACTCCAGAAACAGGGTGCGCCAGTTGCCGTAGGCCGGGCCAACCAGCGAGGATAGGTCGCCGGTGGTGGGCGAGAACTGGCTGGCCACAATCTGGTTGTAGCTGGTATCGTCTAGCTTGGTACAGGAGCCAAATAGCCCCAGGCCTGCCACGGCCAACAGGCTTACCTGGGCGGGGGAGAAATACTTTTTCATGCGTGCGAGGGGTGAGGGTTAGAAAGTTACGTTCAGGCCCGCCGTGAAGGTGCGCACCGTGGGGTACTTGTCGCGCTCGTCGATGCCGGGGGACAGGCCCAGGCGGTTCACTTCGGGGTCCAGGCCCTTGTATTTGGTGATGGTCGCGGTGTTCAGCGTCGAAACGTACACCCGCAAGTTCTTCACGTACTTGACGATGTTGGGCTGGAAGTTGTAGCCGAACGTGATGTTGTCAACCTTCCAGTAATCGCCGTTCTCTACGTAGTAGCTGTTAAATTCCAGCGGCATCGTGTTGTTGAGCACGGCCTTGCCGAAGATGGGGTCGTAGGCTGAGCGCAGGCGGTTGTACTGCGTCACGCCGGTGTTCTCGTAGTACATGCGCTGCACGTTCAGGATCTGGAAGCCGAAGGCCCCGCGCATCGTGATGCCCAGGTCGAAGTGCTTGTAGCGGAAGCTGTTGTTCCAGCCGCCGTAGTACTTAGGCAGGCCGTTGCCGAGCACCTGCTTGTCGTCCTCGCTGTGCGTGAACTGGTCGTAAGGCACCGATTGGCCTTCCTTGTTCATGTAAACCCACTTGCCGTCGCTGGTCACGTCCACCACCTTGTAGCCGTAGAAATTGCCCAGCTTCTGGCCCACCTGCACCCGGCTGGTATAGGTCTGGATGGGCTCGCCGGTGTAGCCGGTGTTGAAGAAGTCGTTGGTGAGCTGGTAGAGGTCGTTGTTGAGCGAGAGCAGCGTGTTCTTGTTGGTCGAGAAGTTGAAGGTCGAGGTCCAGGTGAAGTCCTTGGTCTGCACCGGCACCACGTTCAACTGCACTTCCAGGCCCCTATTTTCGAGCGAGCCCACGTTGGCCGTGGTGGTCGGGAACAGGTTGGGCGGCGAGGGCACCTGGTAGTCGTAGAGCAGGCCCAGCGTGCGGCGAATGTAGTAATCCACCGTGCCGTAAACGCGGCCCTTGAAGAAGGAGTAGTCCACGCCCGCGTTGAATTCGTGCTTTTCCTCCCACTTCAAGCTGGGGTTGGGGTTGCTAATGGGAGCCAGCGACTGTACCCAGCGGCCGTTGGCCAGGAAGTAGCCGCCGTAGCCCAGGCGCGACACGCCCAGGAACGAGGAGCCGGGCGCGGTGCCCGTTACGCCGTAGCCCACGCGCAGCTTCAGGTCGTCCAGGAAGCCAGCGCTGGCCAGGAAGTTCTCCTTATTGATGCGCCAGCCCAGCGATACGGCCGGGAAGGTGCCCCAGGGCTGGTTGGCCCCCAAGAAGCGCGAGGAAGCCTCGCGGCGCACGCTGGCCAGCAGCAGGTATTTCTCCTTGTAGTTGTAGGTCAGGCGGCCGAAAAAGCCAATGAGGTTGTAGGAAGTCTTGTCGCTGTATTCGGTGGCCCGGCCGATCTTCAGGGCATTGCCAGTGCCAATGTTGTTATAGGTAAACACATCGGTCGGAAAATCGAAGTTCCGCATGTAGAAGTTCGTGGCCAGATCGTCTTGGTAGCTGTAACCCGCCAGTGCCGAGAAGCGGTGCTCGCCAATGCTGTGGCTGTAGTTGGCCGTGAGCTCGAGCAGCTTATCAATGACTTCCGTAGTGCCCCGCGAGGCATAGCCGTTTAGTCCATCGCGCAGGGTAGAAGGGTGCTGCTTGTTCTCTGAGTAGCCCCGCGTCTGGTCGTAGCGCGTGTTGGAACCCAGCGCTTTGAATTGCAAGTCGTTGATTGGCTCCCACACGATGCTGCCGCTCAGGCGGGTGTTCTGCGACGTATTCAGGCCGTCCGAGTCGTAAAGGCGTGACAGGGGGTTTTCGTAGTTGAAGAGGGAGAACTCTTGCGCGTAAGTACCGTCGGCGTTGTAAATCGGGGCCGTGGGGTTGCGAATAAGCGCCTGCCGGTAGGTGTAGCCATTGAAGCTATTTCCGTCCGAGGTTGAGGTGTACTTGTTGTCGCTGTTCAGGATTCCCAGGTTCAGCTTGACGCGCCCGTCGAACATGTTGTGGTTGATGTCGGCCCGGCCGGTGAAGGTGCGGTTATCCGACTTCTGTAAGATGCCCTCAAGGGCGCGGTAGTTGCCGCTGACCAAGTAATTGGTTTGCGCGTTGCCCCCCCGGAACGTGAGGTTGTGCACGTGGGTCAGCGGGTTCTGGCTGATGACTTTCAGCCAGTCATTGCTGCTTTTTTGGTCGGTAAAGCCCACGCCGTCGGCAATTTTCTGGCGGTACTCGTCGGCCGTTAGTACCTCGGGGCGGCGGGCAATGCGCTGGGTACTCGCGTAGCCGCTGTACTCGATGGTGGGCGTGACGTTGCCTTGGGGCCGGCGGGTGGTGATGAGGATAACCCCGTTGGTGCCCCGCGTACCGTAAATAGCAGCGGCCGAGCCATCCTTCAGCACGTCAACGCTCTGAATGTCTTCCGGGGCCACCGTTTTCAAGTCACCCGGAATACCGTCAATGAGGACCAGGGGCTGGGTATCGGCGTTAAGCGTAGCCGTGCCGCGCAGCACAATCTGGCTGGTCCCCGTAGGGTCGCCGCTGGGCGTCACGACGGTCAGGCCGGCCACCTTGCCTTGGATTAGCTGGCCGGCGTCCTGAGTCGCACCTTTCACGAAACTCTCTTCCTTCACGCTGGCCACCGAGCTAGTGAGGTCGGCCTTGCGCTGGGTGCCGTAGCCCACCACTACTACATCGGCCAGTTGCTTGGTATCGGGTAGCAGCGTGATGTCGATGGTCGAGCGCCCGCCTACGGCTACTTCCTGGGCCTTCGAGCCCACGAAGCTGAACACCAGGGTGGCATCGGTGGCGGCCTTGAGGGAGAAGCGGCCTTCCGCATCGGTTTGGGTGCCCGTGTTGGATCCTTTCACGACCACGTTCACGCCGGGCAGGGCCACGCCCTTCTCGTCCACTACCCGTCCTTTAATGGGGTCAGCAGCCTGTTGCAAACCTGCGGCCAGGCTAGGGATGGGAGCGGTTAGTAGCGGTCCGGAAAGGAAGCCGGCCAGTACTAGCCAGCGAGGAGGGGGTAGCGGAGTTTTCATGCGGTGGGCTTGAGTGAAAAAACGAAAAGATCGAAGAACAAACGTTAGTTAAAATGCACAAACGATTGTGAAAATTGACATTTTTAATGCTCCGAACTGATCAGCTGGAGCATTAAAAAGCCTAAGACAACTTTCTTACTTTTACCCGCAACGGATAGTAGCGAGTTGCTTATTTGGAAACAGAAGCTTCAGCCGTTGCTTGGCTAACAATGTCCACGTCGAGAACGCGCTGGGGAAACCAAACGGTCATCTCGCCCTTGCCCCGGTTGGCCCAAGCGTAGTAAGGAATGGCCGTCATCGTCTTATTCACGGTGCTGACAGCTGTGCCCGCCGCATCGACTTCCACCGCGGGTACGCTGGCATTCAGCTCCATCACGCCGCCCAGCAACTCGGGCTTGTAGACGGTGGTGAAAGTGGTGGTGGCCGGTACCAGCAGGTTGGTTGCTTTGCCGCCATTATCTACCCACTCTGCGCAGTACATCAGGGGCCCCCGCTGCAAAGCCACCTTGCCCTTGTCATCCTTCACCAACGGATTGGCTACTACCTGGCGAACTTCCATGGGCAGCGTCATTTCCACAACGTCGTTTTTCTGCCACTTGCGGGCCAGCACGGCGTAGCCGTTTTGCACCGTGTAAGCCGTCTTCTTGCCGTTAACCTTCACGCTGATGGCCTGGGAGGAAGGGGCCACGAAAGAATACAGGTTGGAAGGCATGGCTTCGTTGCGGGCCCACCCGGGCAGGCGCAGCAGCAAATTGAAGCTGGTGGAAGCGGCAGGATTCACGGTGAATTTCAGGCCGCCGTCCCAAGGATAGTTGTTCTGCTGCGTCAACTGCACTTTATGCTTGTCTACTGCGAAATTGGCCGTGCCACTCACGAACAAGTTCACGTACACGTTCTTACCATTTTGGGCGTAGATGTAGCCCGGCAGCGCGGGAAACAGCCGCGCCAGGTTGGTGGGGCAGCACGAGCACTCAAACCAGCCCGCGCGCGCCGGCTCGGTGTCGTGGTAGCCCTGGCTATTCTTTATCTGCATGGCGTTGCTGTAGAAGAACGACTTACCGTCGAGTCCCACGCCCGAAATCAGGCCGTTGTAGAGCACCTTCTCCATAATGTCCACGTACTTGGCGTCGCCGTGGAGCTGGAACATGCGCTGGTTCCAGAACACGTCGGCCACCGAGGCGCAGGTTTCGTTGTAGGCCGTGGTGTTGGGCAGCTCATAGTTGGCCCCGAACCGCTCGCCGCCGGGCACCGCGCCGGTGCCGCCGGTCACGTAAAACTTCTTGGCCACCATGTTCTGCCAAATGGTGTCGACGGCCGCCAGCATTTGCTTGTCGCCGGTGAGGGCGGCCACGTCGGCCATGGCCGAGTAGAGGTATTCGGCGCGCACGGCGTGGCCCTCGGCCTCCGTCTGCGCTACTACGGGCTTGTCGTCTTGCCAGTAGGAACCGTTTTTCCAGCCATCGGGGCTCTTGGGGTCGTAACCAGGGAACTGGCCCCGGGCGTCGAGAAAGAACTTGGCCGTGGTCAGGTACTTCATCTGGCCCGTCACGCGGTAAAGCTTCACCAGGCCCATTTCCACAATCTCGTGGCCGGGGGCCACGCTGCGCTTTCCAGGGCCAAACACCGAGCACACCAAGTCAGCATTTTTGAGGGCGATATTGAGCAAATTCTTCTTGCCAGTGGCCTGGTAATGAGCCACTGCCGCTTCGTAGAGGTGGCCCGCGTTGTAGAGCTCGTGGCTCAGTTCGCGCTCCTTTTCCCAGCGCTCCTTGCCGGCCCAAGGGTGGGGGTGGGCGGGGTCGATGGTGCGGGCGGTGTAGAGGTAGCCATCGGGCTCCTGGGCCGCGCCCACCTTGGCAATCAGCTCATCCACATAAGCTTGCAGCTTGGCGTCGGGGTACAGGCTGAGCGAGTACGAGGCCCCCTCGATGGTCTTGTAGATGTCGGTATCGTCGAACGGGAACGTGGTGGCGAACTTGCCCTGGTGGGCGGCGGCCATCTCAAAGTTCTTCACCCGATTCGTGCTCTCGCAGCGCGCAAACGAGGCCGGAATGGTCACGTCGGTGTTCGTTTTCAGGCGCGGCAGCCAGAAGTTGTCAGTCAGCTTGACCTGCGTAAATGGTACCGCCTGAATGGGGTAGTCCGTGCGTTGCGCGAACGCTGGAGCTGTTAAGCTTATGGCCAGGGCGGTTAGGAGCGGTTTATGCATGGCAAACAAGGACGCTTAAAGTAAATGGCGAAGACCAGCTGTTGTTAGGCAACGTTGGCATAAGCCGTGGCCCGAAGCTGCTCAAACGTTTGAACAGAATATAATCTGTTCTGAGTGATACAAATATAGACAGCGGAATGATCTACACAATCGATTGACTAATCTTTTTGTATTTCTCTATGTACTATTGTGAAATTAACCTTTGATCCTGTGACGCGCGGGTTCAACCATTTACCGGCCACCGCTGGACATACCACGCCTTTTCGGGCTTTGCCACGCTCGCAAAGCGTTGCTGGAGTTGATCGAAAGGCACAACAGTAGCGGGGGGCCCTTATGCTGCGCTGAAGCTGGCCGGCAAGCGCGGCAGTAGCGCTGACGCCTGTTTGACTAAAGTGGGTTCGAGGTAAAATGATCCTGACCCATACTTTTGACGAGCTTACTTCAGAAGGAAGCTTGCAACGGCGCGGGCCTTTGCGCTACGCAACGGCCGGGTGAAAAAATTGCAGCTCTCCACCGCCCACTAGCCCTCCCCCCTGCTCATGCGCATCGACGCCCACCAACACTTCTGGCAGTACGACCCCGAGCGAGATGCCTGGATAACGCCCGACATGGCCGCCATCCGCCGCAGCTTTGCGCCCGCCGACTTGCAGCCGCTGCTGGCCCAACACGGCTTTGGGGGCTGCGTGGCGGTGCAGGCCAGCCAGCACGAGGCCGAAAACGAGCTGCTGCTCGGCTACGCGGCGGCTTACCCATTCATCAGGGGGGTAGTGGGCTGGGTCGATTTGCAGGCCCCCAACGTGGCCGAGCGGCTGGCCCACTACCGGCAGTTTGAGCCGATGAAGGGTTTCCGCCACGTGCTGCAAGGCGAGGCCGACCGTGCCCTGCTGCTCACGCCCGCCTTCCGGCGCGGCATTGCGGCGCTGGGGCCCCTGGGCTTCACCTACGACCTGCTCATTCTGCCCGATCAGCTGGGCTACGCCCGGCAACTGGCCGCCGATTTCCCAAACCAGCCCTTTATGCTCGACCACCTGGCCAAGCCCGGCATCCGGGCCGGCGACGTGGCCGGCTGGGCCGCCAATATCCGGGCGCTGGCCGCGCTGGGCAACACCTGGTGCAAGGTATCGGGCCTGGTGACGGAGGCCGACTGGCTGGGCTGGCAGCCGCAGGATTTCCGGCCTTACCTCGACGTGGTGTTCGAGGCCTTTGGCCCCGCGCGGGTCGTGTTTGGCTCCGACTGGCCGGTGTGCAACGTGGCCGGCGGCTACGCGGCCGTGGTGGGCCTGCTGGAAGGCTACCTGGCGGCCTTTTCGGCGGCCGAGCAAGCGCTTTTCTGGGGCGAAAATGCCGCCGCTTTCTACAAAATAGCTTCCCGATAATTTCCTTCTTCCCTATGAATACGCTAGTCTGCACCGAGCCGGGCACCTTTGCCTACCACACCCGCCCGCAGCCCGTGCCGCAGCCCGGCGAGGTGCTGCTGCGCATCCGGCGCATCGGCATTTGCGGCACCGATTTGCACGCCTACGAGGGCACGCAGCCGTTTTTCAGCTACCCCCGCGTGCTGGGCCACGAGCTGGCCGCCGACGTGGTGGCGGCCGTGCCCGGCTTTGCGGCCGGCGAGGCCGTGACCCTCATCCCGTACCTGAACTGCGGCACCTGCGTGGCCTGCCGGGCGGGCAAGCCCAACTGCTGCGTGCACATGCAGGTGTGCGGCGTGCACGTAGATGGCGGCATGGCCGAGTACTTCACCGTGCCGGTGGCGGCGCTGGTGCCGGGCCAGGGCCTAGGCCACGACGAGCTGGCCCTGGTAGAGCCGCTGGCCATTGGGGCCCACGGCGTGCGCCGGGCGGCGGTGCAGCCCGGCGAGTGGGTGCTGGTGGTGGGCGCGGGGCCCATCGGGCTGGGCATCATGGAGTTTGCGCGCATTGCGGGCGCCCACGTCATTGCCCTCGATGTGAACGAGCAGCGGCTGGCCTTCTGCCGGGCGCACCTGGGCGTGGCCCACACCCTCAACGCCCGCAGCGCCGACGTGGCCGGGCAGCTGGCAGCCCTCACCGGCGGCGACATGCCCACGGTAGTGATTGATGCCACGGGTAGCCTGGGGGCTATCAACCAAGGTTTTAGCTACCTGGCGCACGGCGGGCGTTACGTGTTGGTGGGCTTGCAAAAGGGCGAAATCAGCTTCTCGCACCCCGAGTTTCACAAGCGCGAGGCTACGCTGCTGAGCAGCCGCAACGCCACCCGCCAGGACTTCGAGCACGTAATTGCCAGCATGAAGGCCGGGCTGGTGCGGCCCACCACCTACATCACGCACCGGGTGCCGTTTGGGCAGGTACCGGCCGAGTTTGACAGCTGGCTCGACCCCGCCACTGGCGTCATCAAGGCGATGGTGGAGCTAGGCTAAACTGGCCGCTATTCTCTTAAAAATCAATAGATACTTTCTTTTTCTGCCCCCATGAACCGAAGAAACCTGCTCAAGAACATGGCCTTGGCGGCCCCGGCTGCCTAGCTGCCCAGCGTGGTGGCCGGCCTCAACTGGAGCCCGCTGGCCCCAGCCGGCGAGCGTGGGGCCCCCGGCAAGTTTGCCCCCACTTGGGCGTCGCTGGCCCAGTACCAAGCACCCGAGTGGTTCCGCGATGCCAAGTTTGGGCTGTGGGCGCACTGGGGGCCCCAGTGCCAGCCCGAGCACGGCGACTGGTACGCCCGCGGCATGTACGAGGAGGGCTCGGACCAGTACAAGTTTCACTGCGAGAAGTACGGCCATCCGTCCAAATTTGGCTTCAAGGACGTGATAAACGAGTGGAAGGCCGAAGAGTGGAACCCCGACGAGCTGCTGACGCTCTACAAAAAGGCGGGCGCCAAGTACTTCGTGGCCCTGGCCAACCACCACGACAACTTCGACCTCTACGACAGCAAATACCAGCCCTGGAACTCGACCCACCTGGGCCCCAAAAAAGACCTGGTAGCCGGCTGGGCCGAGGCCGCCAAAAAGCAGGGCCTGCGCTTTGGGGTGAGCGTGCACGCGGCCCACGCCTGGAGCTGGCTTGAGGTAGCGCAGCGCGCCGATAAAGCTGGCCCGCTGGCCGGCGTTCCCTACGATGGCAAGGTGACCACCGCCGATGGCCAGGGCAAATGGTGGCAGGGCTACGACCCGCAGGCTCTCTACGCCCAAGACCACCGGCCGAGTGAAAGCAAGCCGGACAGCGACACGATGGGCAAGCAGTGGGACTGGGGCAACGGCGCGGTTCCGCCCAGCCAGGCGTACTCCGAGAAGTTTTATAACCGCACCGCGGAGCTGATTGACAAGTACGCGCCCGACCTCGTGTACTTCGACGATACGGCCCTGCCGCTGTGGCCGGTGAGCGACGTGGGCCTGCGCCTCGCGGCGCACATGTACAACACCAGTATGCAGCGCCACGGCGGCCGCAACGAGGCCGTTATCAGCGGCAAAATCCTAAACGAGCAGCAGCGCCAGTGCCTGGTGTGGGACATTGAGCGGGGCCAGAGCAACGCCATCGAGCCGCTGCCCTGGCAGAGTGATAGCTGCCTGGGCAACTGGCACTACGACCGCCGCATCTACGACCGCCACGGCTACAAGAGCGCCCAAACCGTTGTGCATACCCTCATCGACGTGGTGAGCAAAAACGGCAACCTGCTGCTGAGCGTGCCCGTGCGCGGCAACGGCAGCATCGACGACCAGGAGCGCGCCATTGTGGAGGGCATTGCCGCCTGGATGCAGGTGAACGGCGAGAGCATCTACGGCACCCGGCCCTGGAAACTATTTGGCGAGGGCCCCGCCCAGGAAAGCGCCGCTGCCCTAAGCGCCCAGGGCTTCAACGAAGGCAAGGGCAAACCTTTTGGGCCCCAAGATATCCGCTACGTTACCAAGGGCAAAATTCTCTACGCCACGGCGTTGGGCTGGCCCACCAACGGGCGCCTGCTGCTCAAGTCGCTGGCCGCGGGCGGGCCCCACTACCCTGGCAAGGTCAAGCAGGTAGAGCTGCTGAGCGCGCCGGGCAAGCTCCAGTTTGAGCACACCAAGGAGGGTCTGGCCGTGCAGCTGCCCGCCCAGCAGCCCAACGCCATTGCCTACGCCTTTAAGATTACGCCGGCTTAGTTGCGGCGGCTTGGGGGCCTTACATAATAGTGCCCGGCTTAGCCCGGCGCTGATACCACTACCACATGATTTATAACCGATTGACTCTAGCTTGGCACCTTTTTAGAAGCGCTGCTACTGGCGCGTGCCTGGCCTGGGGGCTGGCCGCGCCGGCCGCAGCGGCCGGGGCCCCCACCCCTCCGGCCAAGCCCAGCGCCTACCTGTTTGCCTACTTCACTGGCAACGACAAGAGCGAGGAGGCCATCCGCTTCGCCCTCAGCCCCGACGGCTACCACTACACCGCCCTGAACGGCAACCGGCCGGTCGTCCAGTCGGCCGCCATCAGCGAAACCGGCGGCGTGCGCGACCCGCACATTTTGCGCGGGGCCGATGGCAAAACCTTCTATATGGTGGCCACCGACATGGTATCGGCCAAGGGCTGGAGCTCCAACCGCGGCCTGGTGCTGCTCAAGTCCACCGATTTGGTGAACTGGACGCACAGCGCTATCAATTTTCAGAAGCGCTACGCCAAGCAAGATGAATTGAAGCGGGTGTGGGCCCCGCAAACCATCTACGACGCCAAGGCTGGCAAGTACCTGGTGTACTTCTCGTTGCAGTATGGTACGGAGCCCGACAAAATCTACTACGCCTACGCCAACAAGGACTTCACCGACCTGGAAGGCGAGCCGAAGCAGCTGTTTTTCTCGCCCACCAACGGCTCGTGCATCGACGGCGACATTGTGGCCAAGGACGGCAAGTACTACCTGTTTTTCAAGACCGAAGGCCAGGGCAACGGCATCAAAATCGCCGTGTCGGACCGGCTGACTGGCGGCTACGTGTTGCGCGATAAGTACGTGCAGCAAACCACCAGCCCAGTGGAGGGCGCGGGCACCTTCCGGCTCAACAACTCGCCCGATTACATCCTGATGTACGATATGTACACCAGCGGCAAGTACCAGTTTACCCGCACCCGCGACCTGGAGCATTTCACGGTGGTAGACCAGGACGTGCGCATGAACTTCCACCCGCGCCATGGCACGGTAATGCCCATTACCGCCGCCGAGGCCCAGCGCCTGGCCCAGCGCTGGATGCGCCCGGCCGACGTGCTGCTGACGGCCCAAAACCCCGCCATCCGCCCGCTGAACACCGTGGAGGACAGCGCCGCCGGCACGGTGGCTTTTCTGGCCCTGCCGGGCACCAGCTTGAAGGCGTTCGACCTGAAAATCAATAATCCTGCGCTGCCCGTGTCGCCGAGCGGCCCGCAGAATTTCGCCAGGGGCCCCGTGGCCTACACCGTAGGCCAGGGCGCGGCCCGGCGCACCTACCAGGTGAGCGTGACCGAAACCCACAACCCCGCGCTGCCCGGCTACTACGCCGACCCGGACATCCTGTATTCGCAGAAAACCAAGCTGTTCTACCTCTACCCCACCAGCGACGGCTTCAACGGCTGGTCGGGCACGTATTTCAAGGCATTTTCGTCGCCCGATTTGGTGAACTGGAAGGACGAAGGCGTGATTCTGGACCTGCCCCGCGACGTGAGTTGGGCCAAAAAGAGCGCCTGGGCCCCCACCATCATCGAGCAGAAAACGGCCGCCGGCTACCGCTATGCCTACTATTTCTGCGCGGGTGCTAAAATCGGGGTGGCGCTGACCGACAGCCCCACCGGCCCGTTCAAAGACGCGGGCCAACCCTTGCTCGACAAGCTGCCCGAAGGCGTGAAAGGCGGCCAGCAGATTGACCCGGCCGCCTTCCGCGACCCCAAAACCGGCAAGCACTACCTCTACTGGGGCAACGGCTACATGGCCGGCGCCGAGCTCAGCGACGACCTGACGAGCCTCAAGCCCGGCACCACGCAGGTGATGACGCCCGACGGTACGTTCCGCGAGGGGGCCTACGCCTTTTTCCGCAACGGCACCTACTACTTCATGTGGAGCGAGGACGACACGCGCAGCCCCAACTACCAGGTGCGCTACGGCACGTCGGATGCGCCGCTGGGCAAGATTACGGTACCGGCCAACAACTTGGTTATCAGCAAGAACTCGGCCGCCGGCATCTACGGCACCGGCCACAACTCGGTCATCCAGGTGCCGGGGCGCGACGAGTGGTATATCGTGTACCACCGCTTCACCTACCCCCAGGGCCTCAAAATGGGCGATGAGGCGGGCTTCCACCGCGAGGTGTGCATTGATAAGCTGGAGTTTAACGCCGACGGCAGCATCAAGCCGGTAGTGCCCACGCACGCGGGCATCCAGCCGGTGCGGGTAAACTAACGCGGCGGCCCGGCCAGTACCGCGCTGCCCCGCTGCGGTCACGCACCTGATTGCTTCACCTGGCCGTCCCCGCTTTTTGAGCCGGCGCACGCGCTTCGCAGCACGGCGGCGCAGGGCGCTACCAGCCGGCCGGTTTGGCCAGGGGCCCTATTTCGCCAGGGTGCGCTAGCTCAGCGCATCGTGGTGCAGTAGGGCCCCGTTGCCGCTACTGCGCCGAGGGCGGCGGTACTTGCGTGCCCCACGTTTTGTTGGGCTGGGGGCCCATCACGAAGGCCAGCGTGCCGCCCCGCATTAGCTCGTCGCGGTAGAGCCAGCAGTTGGCCAGCGGCTGGCCGTTGAGCGTGGCCGACTGCACGTACACGTTGGTGGCTGAAGTGTTCTTGGCCTCGATGACCAGGGTTTTCTGGTTGCCCAGCCGGATGGTGGCTTTGCTGAAAATGGGGCTGCCCAGTTCCACCACGGGGCGCGCGTCGGTGAAGCCCTTCACGTCGAACAGGCCCAGCGCCGCCAGCACGTACCACGAGCCCAGCTGGCCTTGGTCCTCGTCCTGGCCGTAGCCGTAGCCGTGGATGGGCTCGGTGCCATAGAACTCGTTGCAGATTGCGCGCGTCCACTTCTGGGTCAGCCAGGGCTGGCCCGCGAAGTTGAAGAGCCAGCTGATGTGCAGGTTGGGCTGGTTGCCGTGGTTGTAAATGGCCTTGATGCCCGCAAACGCGTCAATCTCCTTGCCCCCGCCGAAACCGTTCTTTTCGGACGCGGTGAAGATGCTGTCCAGCCGGTTGTTGAACTGGCGCGGGCCGATGGCGGCAATCAGGGCGGCCGGGTTCTGGGGCACGAAGAAGGTGTACTGCACGGCATTGCCTTCCTGGAAGCCCCGCCACGGCTCGTACGGGTCGAACTTGTCGACGAAAGTGCCGTCGGCCTTTTTGGGCTGCATGAGCTGGTTCTGCGGATTAAATAGCTCGCGCCACCCGTTGGACAACTTGAGCAGCGTTTGGTAATCAGCCTGCTTGCCCAAAGACTTGGCCATTTGGGCGGCGGCAAAGGCACTGAAGCTGTACTCCAGCGTGTGCGACGCCGCGAAGTAGGACCCCGTGGAATCGGTTTTGTAGTACACCCCGTTCTCCAGCTTGTACTCGTCCTTGAAGGGCACGTAGCCGCGCTGCGCAAAGGCCTTCACGTCCATCTTGCCCGAGCCGAAGGCCCGGTGCTGCCAGTTCAGCTCGTTGGCTTTCACGGCTCGGTAGGCCAGGTTCACGTCGTAGTTGCGGATGCCCACCTGGTAGGCCGCGGCCACGGCCAGCCCCACAAAGTTGGTGCCCACCCCCGACACGTACTCGCTGTTGGCCAGGCCGTCGCCGAACCACCCTTTGTCTTGGTACACTTGCAGTTGCGTGTTCACAAAGTTGCCGTACCACTCCGGGTACGCCAGGGCCCAGAGCTGCGTCAGGTTCCAGTAGCCGCCCCAAATGGCGTCGGTGTTGAGGAACTCGGGCTTGGCCCCGGCCCCGGGGCCCGGCGCCGGCAGCTGCCCGGCCTGGCCGCCGTGCTTGGGGTAGGCGCCGTTCACGTCGCTGGCCACGCCGCGGCCCAGCAGCGCGTGGAACAAACCGGTGTAGAACTTGACCTTGCTCGCTTCGTCGGGGCCCTCCACGGCCAGCTTGCCCAGTTCGCGCTGCCAGGTGGCCTGCGCCTGGGCTTTGGCCTGGTCGAACGTCAGCTGGCGGGCCTCGGCCAGCAGGTTGGCTTTCGCGTTGGCCGTGGAGGTGTAGGAGAGGCCAACCTTGATTTCTACCCGCTCCTTTTCCGCAGTGCGGTACGTCAGGAAAAGCCCGGCCCCGGGGCCCTTGGCGGCCGTGGTATTTTCCTGCACGCCGCTGGCCCCAAACGCGCCGACGCTGGCCGGTTTTTTACTCAGCTCCCCGTAGAAGTACATGGCCACCCGCCCCCCGGGGTCGTAGGTCTGCACGTACTTGGGCGAGGTGCTGACGAAGCCCGCAAAGTGCGTGGCGTCCAGCATCTGGATGCTGGCGTCGGTCACCTCACTGCTCTCGCCCTGCTTGTGGCCGATGTCGAGGAGAATGCGCGCCTGGTCGCTCTTCGGAAACGTGTAGCGGTGAAAACCCACCCGCTTGGTAGCCGTCAGCTCGGCCGTGATGCGGTATTTATCCAGCAGCACTTTGTAGTAACCCGGTTCGGCCACCTGGTTTTTGCGGTCGAAGGGCGAGCGGTAGCCGGTGTCCGGGCCGTCTAATTCGCCGGGCTTTACGCGCAGGGCCCCGGTGGTGGGCATGAAGCTCACGCCGCCCACCTGCCACTCGTGGAAGTGCACGAAGCCCTCGATGGAGTTCTGCCGGGTGTCGTAGCCCACGGCCTCCCAGCCCGAGGCGTTGCCGTTGTGCCCGTTGGTGGAGGGGGCCAGCTTCGCCATGCCGTAGGGCACGGCGGCGGGCGTGTAGAAAAACCAGCGACTGTGCGCCGTGCCCACGTTGGGCTGCGCGTACCGCAGCACGCCGGGCCCGGTTTGGGCCCCCGACGGGTGCGCGGCGAGTAGAGCCGCCAGCAGCACCAGGCCCAATTTGAACGCTTGCTTCATGTGAATCTGGGGAAGAATTAGGTATCAGTGCAGTTGGCAGGTAGGGGCCCCGGCGAGCCGCCGCTGGGGGCCCCTGTGGTCCCTTGGGCGGAGGGCTGAAACGGGGTGGTCCGGCGATTTTTCAGTCGTCGGGCCACTCTTACGATTGCCCGAAGTCGCCGTTTTTTAGCAAGAGTGGCCCGACGACTGAAAAAGTCGCCGGACCACCCCGTTTTAAACCACTCACCTGGCCGTTGCCAGGTGGTAGGAAACCAGGTCGTCGATGGGCGAGCGGATGATTTTGCCAACGGCCATGCCGTGCGTTGCTGCGGCCTGGGCCAGGGCGTCGCGGAAATGGTAGGCTACCGACCCCACGCAGTTGAAGGTTTGGCTTTGGTAGTCGGGGTATTTGGTGATGATGTTCTGAAAAAACGCCTCGAACACTTCCGCGATTAGGGCCCGGCAATAGCTCGTATCGCCGTGGTCGGAAGCGAACTTGGCGAAGCTGGCCACGAAGCGGTTGGGGAAAGGCTGGTTGTAGAGCCGGTCGAGAATCTCGTCCCGGTCCAGGCCGTAGGCGGCGCGGAAGGCCTCGGCCAAATCAGCTGGCAGCAGGCCGCGCAGGTAGTCGCGCAGCAGTCGCTTGCCAATGAACGCGCCGCTGCCCTCGTCGCCCAGGAAGTAGCCCAGCGAATCCACGTTGTGCGTGATGCGCGCGCCGTCGTAAATGCACGAGTTGGTGCCCGTGCCGAGGATGGCGGCAAAGCCGGGGACCCGGCCCAGCAGCGCCCGGGCCGCAGCGAGCAAATCGTGGCCCACGCTCACGCGGGCCTGCCCAAACACAGCCCCCATGGCATCGGCCACGGTGGCCACTTGAGTCGCCGATACTACGCTGGCTCCGTAATAGTGCACTTCTGCCACGTCGCCGGTCACCAGGGCGGCCGGCAAGTTTTGGCGGAGTGAAGCCATGATGCCGGCCGTGCTGATAAACTCTGGGTTGTAGCCCTCGGTGTTGAAAAACGCGCGCGTGCCCTGGGCGTCCACCAGGCACCAAGTGGTTTTGGTAGAGCCGCCGTCCGCAATTAGAATCATGAGAAGGCCAAAAATGAGCGCAATGCGGCTAATCCGGGCGAACGTCCAGCGCTGGACTAAACTCCCTTTCAACCGCAACCTTTTGGCAAAGTAAAGAACATTTTTATTCAATGTAAATAATTATTTGATCGTTTATTGTCAAAACAATCATTTTAACCTCAATATTTGCAAGTGGAAAGGCGCCCGCCACGCTGCCGGCCCTGCCAGTCAGCAGCTGTTGGCAAGTGCAACCAGGGCCCCAGACCGCGGTGGCCCAGTGCCAGGGTGGCGCATCCTCCTACTACTCATTGCCCAACCCACGTACCCACATGCGCCCTTCCAACTACGACAAGTTTCCCTTCGTGCCCGTAACGGCGGAGGCCGGCGCTTGCCGCATTGGCTGGCCGGCCATTGCCGGGGCCCTACGGGCGGCCCTGGGGGTTGCCCCGGCCCGCCCCGGCCAGCCGCTGGTGCTGGCGGTAGAGTGCTACCCGGGCACCGACCTGGCGCTGCTCCAGCGGGAGCTGGTGGGGGCCCTAAAACCTGCCTACTGCCTCGTGGCCGACGACTACTACCGCTCGCCAGCCGAGGTGGACGCGCTGGTGGCCGGGCCCCTGACCACCGACCCGGTATTCGGCCGGTTCAACGGGCTGACGGTGGCCGATTTCTTCGACCCGCAGCGGTTGCGCGCGGCGCAGGAACTGCTGGCCCGAGCCGCCGGGCAGCTAGTGCTGGTGCTGGGTACTGGGGCCACGCTTGTCTGCCCGGGCCCCGCCGTGCTGGTCTATGCCGACCTAGCGCGCTGGGAAATTCAGCAGCGCCAGCGCCGGGGCGAAGTGGCCAACCTGGGCAGCGACAACTTCGCCGAAAAAGCCAGCCTGAAGTATAAGCGCGCCTATTTCGTGGACTGGCGGGCCGCCGACCGCTTGAAAAAGCAAGCCCTGCCCCGCGCCGATTTTCTGCTCGACGCCCACGACCCCGCTGCGCCCAAGCTCATTACCGGGGCCGACCTGCGGGCCGGGCTGGCGGCCGCGGCGAGGCGCCCGTTCCGGGTGGTGCCGTTTTTCGACCCGGGGCCCTGGGGCGGGCAATTGCTGCGCGAGGTGTGCGGCCTGCCCGCGGGCCCGGCCAACTACGCCTGGGGCTTCGACTGCGTGCCCGAGGAGAACTCGCTGCTGCTGGGCTTCGGCGACGCGCGGGTGGAAATCCCCAGCCTCGACCTCGTGTTTGCGCACCCGCGCGAGCTGCTGGGCGAGGCGGTGCACGGCCGTTTTGGCACCGAGTTTCCCATTCGCTTCGACTTCCTCGACACCGTGGGCGGCGGCAACTTGTCGCTGCAAGTGCACCCGCTCACCGAGTACGCGCAGGACCAGTTTGGCCTGGCCTACACCCAGGACGAGAGCTACTACATTCTAGCCGCCGAGCCGGGCGCCATGGTGCACCTGGGCCTGAAGGAAAACATTGACTACCAAGCCATGCTGGGCGATTTGGCGCGGGCCCAGGACGACCCCGCCGCGCCGTTTCCGGCGGCCACGTACATCAACGAGTTGCCAGCGCGGCCGCACGACCATTTCCTGATTCCGGCCGGCACCGTGCACTGCGCGGGGGCGGGCAGCCTGGTGCTGGAAATTTCGGCCACGCCCTACATCTTCACTTTCAAGCTGTGGGACTGGGCCCGCCTGGGCCTCGACGGCCAGCCCCGCCCCGTGCACTTGGCCCACGGTGGCGCCAACATCCAGCCCGACCGGACCACGGCCTGGGTTGCAGCCAACCTCGTCAACCGCTTCGAGCCCGTGGCCAGCGGCGCGGGTTGGCGCGAGGAGCGCACCGGCCTGCACGCGCGCGAATTCATTGAGACGCGCCGCCACTGGTTCACGGGCCCCGTGCCGCACGACACCCGCGGCGGCGTGAACGTGCTCAACCTGGTGCAGGGCGCGGAGGCCGTGGTGGAAAGCCTCACCGGGGCCTTCGCGCCTTTCGTGGTGCACTATGCCGAAACGTTCATCGTGCCGGCGGCCGTGGGGCCCTACATCGTGCGCCCCCACGGCCCGGCCACCGGCACCGAGTGCGCCACGATGAAGGCGTTCGTCCGCGCGTTTGGCGATTAGCCCGCCGAACGGTTTGCCTTAGCTACTAATCAATTAAGCACATGTCTGACCTATTAGCTTCTGAAAACGCCGCCACGGTGCGCGCCCAAACCATCGTGGAAAAGCTGCTGCACACCGGCACCGTGGCCGTGGACGAGCTGGCCACGCAGTTCGGCGTGTCGGTGGCCACGGTGCGGCGCGATCTGGTCGAGCTGGAGCACCGCGGCCGGCTGCGGCGCACCCACGGCGGGGCCGTGCCCCTGGAACCGCTGCTCTATGAGCCGTTTCGCTACAAGTCCAGCTTTCACGAGCAGATCGACCGCAACCTGGCCGAGAAGCGCCGCATCGGGCTGGCGGCGGCGGCCCTCATCCAGCCGGGCGAAACCATTTCGCTCACGGCCGGCACCACCACCACGCAGGTTGCGCGCAGCCTGCGGCCGGGGGCGGGCGTGACGGTCGTCACCAACACCGTGAACGTGGCCATGGAGCTGAGCCAGCGCGACGACGTGCGGGTGTTCGTGACGGGGGGCTTTCTGACCGGCGGCTGGTTCTCGCTGGTGGGCCCCGCCACCACCCAGGCTTTGGAACAATTCTTTGTGGACAAGGTCTTTATCGGCGTCAACGGCATCGACGCGCAGCGGGGCCTGACGTCGCTGCACCCGGAGGAAGCCGCCGTGATCCAAGTCATGGTGCGTCAGGCCAAGCGCCGCATCGTGGTGGCCGACCACAGCAAGCTCGGCGTGGTGGCCACCTCGCTCATTTGCCCCGCGGCGGAAATCCACCAGCTCATTACCGACACCGGCGCAACCGAGGCGCAAGTAGCGCCCTTCCGCCAGCTGGGCATCGAGGTGCTACTGGTGTGATGTCAACGATTTATTGATGCTGTTTGGGATATCCTGGAATCTAGAAGTGACTGTCATGCTAAGCCTGTCGAAGCATCTCTCCTGCTTACTGATTACTAATGCGGGAGAGATGCTTCGGCTGCGCGGACGCCAGATGGGCATGACGGTCAGCTTCATTATAAAGACTGACTATTACCGCACAAAAACCGGCTACCGCCGTCCCTCTACCCACTCTACTTGCTTAATTCCCACTTGCCATGCTGCCTCCGAACGCCCCCGATACTGCACTCCGTGCCCCCGCTACTGGGCCCCCCGTTGCCGGCCCGGCGGGCGGCGCGGGCTACGTGTACCTGGTAGCCGCCGTGGCGGCGCTGGGCGGGTTGCTCTTCGGCTTCGACACGGCCATCATCAACGGGGCCCTGGTGTTCTTGAAGAAGGACTTTGGCCTGAGCGACGCGCAGACGGAGCTGGCGGCCAGCAGCATCTTGTTCGGGGCGGTGGCCGGGGCGGCCCTGGCCGGCTGGCTCACCGACCGCTACGGGCGGCGGCGGCTGTGTTCGGGGCGGCGGCGGCTGTTCACCGCGTCGGCGCTGGCGGCGGCGGTGCCGCGCACGCTGGCCGAATTCGTGGCGGCGCGGCTGGCGGGCGGGCTGGCCATCGGCGTGGCCTCGCTGCTGGTGCCGCTCTACCTGGCCGAAATTGCCCCGGCCCGCATCCGCGGGCGGCTCGTCACGCTCAACCAGTTGGCCATCGTGACCGGGATTCTGCTGGCCTACGTGACCAGCTATTACCTGGCCGGCCGGGGCCCCGACGCCTGGCGCTGGATGTTTGCCACTGCCGCCGTGCCGTCGCTGCTGTTTTTACTGGCGCTGGTGCTGGTGCCCGAAAGCCCGCGCTGGCTACTGGGCCGGGGCCGGGCCCCCGAGGCCCTGCGCACGCTCACCCGCCTCAACGGGCTGGCCGCGGCAGCCACCGAAGCCGCCGAAATCCAGGCCGCCCTGGCCGCCGAGCGCGGCCAGGACGCCCAGCTGAGCCAGCCGCGCCTGCGCCGGCCGTTGGGCATCGCGGTGGTGCTGGCCGTGCTGCAGCAAATCACGGGCATCAACACCATCCTGTATTACGGCTCCATCATTTTCACCGAGCACAGCGGGCAGAGCGCGGCGTCCGCCATCGGGGCCAATGCCCTCATCGGGGGCATTAATTTCGCCGGCACCGTGGTGGCGCTGCTCATCATCGACAAAGTAGGGCGCAAGCCACTGCTGCTCTTCGCCTCGGGCGGTATGGCGCTGACCCTGGGGGCCCTGGTGGTGGCCTTGCACCAGCACGCCCCGGGGCCCTGGCTGCTCGGGCTCATCATGGGGTACGTGGCGTGCTTCGCGGTGGGGCTGGGGCCGGGCGTGTGGGTGGTCATCACCGAAATTTTCCCGAACGCTGTGCGCGGCCGGGCGGCTTCGCTGGCTACGGTGGCTTTGTGGGTGGCCTGCACCCTGATTTCGTTCACGTTTTTGTCGTTGGTAAAAGCGGCGGGCCTGGCCGGAGCCTTTGGCTTGTACGCGGTTCTTTCGGCGGTCACGTTCGGGTTCGTGTGGTGGGCAGTGCCCGAAACCAAGGGGCGCACGCTGGAAGAAATCGAGCGCGCGTGGCATTAACAGCAGAGTGGTTTGAACTCGACCCAGAAAAACCATCTTTGCCAACCAGTTCAATTACCACCCGCCCCGCTCGGGGCCCAAGGCCTTTAATTAGCGGCCCCTAATAAACCCCACCCCGTTTCGGCACCATGCCCTCGCCCGACGCCACGCTCTGGACTGATTTTTTGGCAGGCGACGAGCGGGCGTACGAGCGCCTTTTCCTGACGTTCTACGACGAGCTGTACGGCTACGGCATGCGGCTGTCCAACGACGGCGAATTGGTCAAGGACAGCATCCAGAACTTATTCCAACGGCTCTGGCAGCGCCGGACCAAACTACATGCTGTAGAGGCTGTTCGGCCGTACCTATTTAAGTCGTTGCGCCACGAGGTAGCCAAGGCTATCAAGGCCCAGCAGCGCCGGAGCTGGCTGCAAAGCAGCTACTCGGAGGAATTCGAAGTGCAGTACTCGCCCGAGGATTTTATCATCGCCCAGCAGCTCACCGCCGAGCAACACACCCGGCTGTTGGCGGCGCTGGCCCAGCTCAGCAACCGCCAGCGCGAGGCCATCTACCTCAAGTTTTTCGACGGCTTCACCTACGAGCGCATCGCCGAAATCATGGCCCTCAACCAGCAATCCATTCGCAACCTCATTTACCAAGGCACCCAGTCGCTGCGGCGCAGCCTCACCCCGGTGCTGCTGCTGGTGTTGTTGAACGGGGGCAAATGGGTATGCCAATGAAAAATAAGTTGCTGGAAAATAGCTAGTTGTAAAAAAACATGAACAATTTATCACTTTCTGGCAAGTACAAAACCACGCGGCGGAGATGGTAAGGTCATAAACCCGCCTCGCTGCTGCTGAATGGATTTTACCCGCTACTCGGTCGATGATTTTGTGCTCGACGAATCGTTCCAAGCCTTCGTGGCCGGGACCGATGCGGCGGCGGTGCGCTTCTGGCAGGCGTGGCTGCGCGAGCACGCCGGCAAGCAGGCTGAGGCTGACGCGGCCTTCGCCCTGGTGCAGGGCCTGGGCTCGGCCCGCCCCTACCCCGTGCCCGCCGGCCTGAAGCGGCAGGAGCTGCTGCGCCTGCGGCAGGCGCGACGCCCCCTATTGGCCCAGCTTCAGCTGCGCCGCCAGCGGCGGGGGCGGTTCGTGGCCGTCGCCCTGGTCATGGCCTTGCTAACGGGCGGCTGGTGGCAGTGGGGCCGGCCCGCCGCCGACGTGGGCCCCACGACGCAATTGGCTACCGGCCCCGGCAAGCACCGCACCCTCACCCTGCCCGATGGCTCGGTGGTGGTGCTCAACGGCAATTCTACGCTGACTACGGCGGCCCGCTGGACTACCAAAACCCCGCGCGAGGTGTGGCTGACGGGTGAGGGCTACTTCCGGGTGGCGCACCTCGCCCCCCGGGCCCGAACCGACATTGCCGGAGCCCCGGCCAGCGTCAAGTTCGTGGTGCACGCCGGCGGGCTTACCATTTCGGTGCTGGGCACCCAGTTCGACGTGAACAGCCGGCCGGCTGGCACCAAGGTGGTGCTCAGCTCAGGCCGCGTGGCCGTGGACCGCCCCGCTTGGCTAACCCGCGAGAACCTGCTGATGCAGCCCGGCGACCTGGTCGAAACCTCGGTGGCCCAGCCCGGCCTGGCCCGGCGACGCGTGCAGCCCGCCCTGTATTCGGCCTGGACGCAGGGCCAGTTGCGGTTTCGGCAAACGCCGGTGCGCGAAATCGTGCAGCTGCTGCGCGATGCCTACAGCCTGCGCGTGGACGTGAGCGACCCCACCATTCTGCGCCAAACCATTACCGGCGACGTGTCGGCCAACAACCTCGACCTGCTGCTGCCCGCGCTGGCCAAATCCCTCGACATCCAGGTAACGCGCACCGGCGACTTGGTGCGGTTCGAGGCCGCGGCCCGGTAGCGTTCCTTCTGTACTTCCAACCCTTCCACACTTCCAACCCTTCCACTTTTCCCAGCCTTTCCCATGGCAAAATTTACTCGACACGTGCCCCTAGCGTTGTTATTGAGTGGCTTACCCGGCGGGGCCAGCCTGGCCCAGGGGGCCCTGGCCCTGGCCAATGCGGAGGCATCTGCTCCGGCTACCAACCGGCCCCGCGCTACCCGCGGGGCCGCACAGGCCCCCGCGGGCCAGGTATCGTTGGAAGATTTTATCCAGGAACTGCGGGTGACTTACAAAGTCAACTTCTTTTACCGCAGCCAATTGACGGCGGGCAAGTACCTGGCCAAAGCCAGCCCGGCGTTCAAGTCGCTGGCCGAAGCCCTGCGCTACGCCACTTTGCACAGCGGGCTCAAGTTTGAGCAGCTCAAGGGCAACATGTACATCATCTCGCCCCAAACCCCGGTGGGCCAAGCCATGCCCCCACCGGATGCGCTTTCGTCGCTCGCCGCGCAATCGATTCCAACCTCGCCGTCGCTGTTGGAAGCAAACGTCGGCGCCAAAGTGGTGACGGCTGACGTGCCCGTGGCCGGCCGGGTGGTGCAGGCCGACGGCGAAGGGCTGCCCGGCGTGACGGTGCTGGTGAAAGGCACGCAGCAGGGCCAAACCACCAATGCCGACGGCGAATTTTCCATCAGCGTACCGGTGGGTAGCACCCTGGTGTTCAGCTCGGTGGGCATGGTGAGCCGCGAGGTGGCCGTGACGGCGGCCACGGGGGCCCTGGTGGTGCGCCTCGAAACGGACACCAAGGCCCTAAGCGAAGTGGTGGTGGTGGGCTACGGCACCCAGCAGCGGGCCAGCGTGACGGGCGCCATCAACACGATAGCGGCCCCGGTGCTGGAAAACCGGCCGGTGACCAACGTGGCGCAGGCGCTGCAAGGGGCCTCCCCCAACCTGACCATTCAGCAAAACAGCGCCGAGCCGGGCGCCAACCTCAACATCAACATCCGCGGGGTGGGCACGCTCGGCAACGCCTCGCCCCTGGTAATTGTGGACGGCATTGCCGGCTCGCTCAACTCGCTTAACCCCAACGATATTGAGAGCGTAACGGTGCTGAAAGATGCGGCGTCGGCGTCCATCTACGGCTCGCGCGGGGCCAACGGCGTGCTGCTGGTGACCACCAAAAAGGGGGCCCTGGGCCAGCGGCCCACGCTGGCCTACAATACGCTCGTGGGGTGGCAGTCGCCCAGCTTTTTGCGCAAGCCGGTGACCGGGCTGGAGTTCATGCAGCTCAAAAACGAGGCCCTGGTGAACTCGGGGCAGAGCCCCCAGTTTTCGCCCCAGCAAATGCGCGATTTTGCGGCCCAGGGCGACTACCAGTGGTACCTGGACGCGGTGCTGAAAAAGCAGGCGCTCCAGCAAAATCACAACCTGAGCCTGAGCGGCAGCGCGGGCAAAACGCGCTACCTGGTGTCGCTGGGCTACGTGGACCAGAACAGCCTGTTTGTGGGCGACAACTACGGCTACAAGCGGCTCAACGCGCGCCTGAACCTCAACACCCAAGTCACCGAGAAGCTGTCGGTGGGGGCCATTTTTTCCTACGCCCACGTTGGCACCCGGGAGCACGCCTTCGCCTCGGAGTGGATCATCAGCGACGCCGTGCGCATCCCGGTGATCTACCCGCTGCAAGACGCCCAGGGCAACTACGTGACCCCGGCCACCTCGAGCGACAACCCCGTGAACCGCCTGCTCAACGGCGGCTTGCGCACCAACTCCAACGACAACGGCTACGCCAACCTCAACGCGGAGTACGAAATCATCAAAGGCTTGAAGCTGAGGGGCCTGGTGGGCGGCGACTTGTGGAGCTACCGCAACAACGAGTTCACGCGCAGCTTGCAGTACGTGACGCCCGACGGCTCGCCCACCTCGGGCGGTGACGGCAACAACTCGGTGCAGGACCGCACCCAGCGCACGATACTTACTAATTACCAGGCCACCCTGAACTACGAGCGCACCCTGGCCACCAAGCACGAGCTGAAGGGCCTGCTGGGCTACTCCACCGAGCACTACGTCGACGACCGCGCCGGCATCCACCTCATCAACGTACCGGGCAACAACTTCGGCGTCATCAGCAACGGCACCACCTACAGCGGCATCACCGACCCCAGCGGCGGTTTCCACGCCAACGGCACCTACGGCAACCAGGAGCAGTGGGCCCTGAACTCGGTGTTTGGGCGCGTGAACTACGCCTTTGCCGGCAAGTACCTGCTCGAAGGCAGCTTCCGCTACGATGGCTCGTCGCGCTTCGCTTCGGACAAGCGATGGGGCTTCTTCCCATCGGTGTCGGCCGGCTGGCGGCCCCTGGAGGAAACCTTCCTCACCGCTTTGCAACCCATCTTCAGCGACCTGAAAGTGCGGGGCTCCCTGGGGCAGCTCGGCAACCAGAACATCGGCCTCTATCGCTACCTGAGCACGATTACCGTGTCGCCGGGGGCCTACACGTTTGGCGAGCAGCCGGTGCCGGGGGCCTACTTCAACACCGCCAACCGCGACATCACCTGGGAAACCTCGACCATGGGCGATGTGGGCGTGGACGCCGCTTTCTTTAAGAACGCGCTGTCCGTCAGCTTCGATTACTTCGACAAGCGCACCCACAACATCCTCATCGACCTGCCCGTGGCCGGGGCATTCGGCGCCGGGGCCCCCACCCAAAACGCGGCCAGCGTCCGCAACCTGGGCTGGGAAATATCGGCCACCTACCGGCTGCGCACCGCGCGGGGCTTCAACCAGAGCCTGAGCCTGAACATGGCCGACACCCGCAACGTGGTGACCGATACCAAGGGCGTGGAAAGCATCCGGGGCGGCGACGCGACCAACATCATCCGCGAGGGCTTCCCCATCAACTCGTACTACGGCTACCGCACGGCGGGCCTTTACCAAACCGTGGAGGAAGTGAACGCGGGCCCCACGCCCGCCTTCGTGGCGCCCGGCACGGTGCGCCCCGGCGACCTGCGCTACGTGGACCGCAACGGCGACGGCGTCATCAACCAGGACGACCGCTTTATTCTCGGCAACCCGTTCCCGCGCTACACGTTCGGGGCCACCTACACGGCTGATTATAAGGGCTTCGACCTGGCGGTGTTCGTGCAAGGCGTGGGCAAGCGCAGCCTCTACATCCGCGGCGAGGGCGTGGAAGCCTTCCACAACAACTGGGAGAACGTGTACGCGCAGCACCTCGACCGCTGGACGCCCACCAACCCCGACGCCAGCTACCCGCGCCTGACCATCGGCACGGCCTCGACCAACAACAACCAGGGCTCCGACTACTGGCTGCGCGACGGGGCCTACGCCCGCCTCAAGAACGTGCAGCTCGGCTACACCCTGCCCGCCGATTTCAGCAAGAAAATCCGCTTGCAGCAGCTGCGGGTGTTCGTGTCGGGCCAGGACCTGTTCACCATCAGCCACTTGGAAAAGATTGGGTTTGACCCCGAAATCTCGGAGTTCAGCGAGAGCGTGGGGCTGGGCGGCGGCAACGGCAGCAGCGGCCGCGTGTACCCGAGCGTGCGCCTGGTCACCCTCGGCCTCAACGTTTCCTTCTAATCCTCCCCCACCGCACCGCCATGAACCGCACCATCCGCTACACGATCCTGCTCGGGGCCGGGCTCGGCCTGGGCCTGGGGGCCTGCCAAAAGCTGGACCTGCCGCCCACCGACCGGCCCACCGATGCCACCTTCTGGAGCCAGCCCGCCGACGCGGCCAACGTGCTCAGCACCTGCTACGCCGGCCTCTACCCCAGCGAGTACTTCTTCTTCAACGAAACGCTGTCGGACAACGCCTACAACAAGAGCGAAGTCGACGGCTCCAACGCGCGCAACATCGCCGAGGGGGCCTACGGCACCAACCAGCAGCGCATCACCAACGAGTGGAGCTACCACTACGGCGGCATCCGCAGCTGCAACCAGGTGCTGGGGCACGTCGACCAGATTGCCAGCCTCGACGCCGGCCTCAAGGCGCGCTACATCGGCGAGGCCCGGGCCATCCGCGCCTACCACTACTTCCAGCTGATGACCTGGTACGGCGACGTGCCCCTGGTGACCACCGAAATCACCACCGCCGAGGCGCAGTCCCTGACCCGGACGCCCCGGGCCGAGGTGCTGGCCTTCGTGCTGGCCGAGCTGGACGCCGCCGCCGCCGCCCTGCCCCTGAACACGGCCTATGGTGCCACCGACAAGGGCCGCTTCACCAAGGGCGCGGCCCTGGCCCTGAAGGCCCGGGCCCTGCTCTACGAAGGCCGCTGGGCCGACGTGGTGGCCGTCACCAGCCAGCTGATTGGCGGCCAAGTGGGCAGCTACAGCTTGTTTCCGAGCTATGCGGGCGTGTTTTCGCCAGCCAACGAGAACAACAGCGAGGTGGTGCTCGACTTGCAGTACGCCTTTCCCTCGCGCACGTACGCCCAGCAGCGCGCCTTCATTCCGCGCACCGAGGGCAAGCTGGTGTCGTCCATCGCCCCTTCGCAGGAACTGGTGAACGACTACCTGACCGTTAACGGCAAGGCCATTAATGAGGCGGGCTCGAATTATGATGAAGCTGCGCCCTACGCCGGCCGCGACCCGCGCCTGACGGCCACCCTCGTGTACGACGGCTACGCCTGGAAGCGCCCCGACGGCACCACCTTCGTCATCCGCACCGTGCCCGGCACCGGCGACAACTCCATCGACCGCGCCGACGCCAGCCCCACCGGCTACTACGTGGCCAAGTACTTCGACCCCACGGCCGACGCCAACCTCAACTCGGGCCTGAACCTGATTTTGATTCGCTACGCCGACGTGCTGCTGATGCAGGCCGAGGCCAAGAACGAGCTCGGCCAGCTGACGGCCACCGACTGGGACGCCACCGTGGGGGCCCTGCGGCGGCGGGCCGGCTTCACCGACGCGGGGGCCCTGGCCTTTCCCAGCGGTGGGCAAACCGCCCTGCGCCAGGCCGTGCGCCGCGAGCGCCGCACCGAGCTGGCCATGGAAGGCCTGCGGGTGTTCGACCTGCGCCGCTGGCGCACGGCCGAAACGGCCCTCAACGGCTACCTCCACGGCATTAAAGCCGGCGACCCGGCCGTGGACAACGGCTACCTGCGCGTGGACCAGCGGGCGTTCGACCCCGCCAAGCACTACCTCTGGCCCGTGCCGCAGCGCGAGCGCGACATCAACCCCGCCCTCACCCAAAACCCGGGCTGGTAAGCCCCTCCCCTACTCCACTGCCTTCTCCCACCCCCATGAAAAAGCTACCCTGGTCCCTGCTGCTGCTGTTGTTCACCGTTGGCCTGCTTTCCGGCTGCCGGAAAGACAACGGTGGGCTGGACGAAACGATTACGCCGGTGACGAACTTGCTTGCGCCCGCCACGAACATCTACGTGCGCCTCGACCCGCCTTCAAACGCCGCCCTCACGTTTGAGTGGGGCCAGGCGCGCGCCGTCGATGGCACGCTGGTGCTCTACGAGGTGGTGTTTGATAAAGAAGACGGCGACTTCTCGAAGCCGCTCTACAGCACCACTTCGGGCAGCAACGGCCTCGACACCAAGCTGGTGCTCACCCACAGCGACCTCAACCGCATCGCCAACATCGCCGGCATCAAGTCGTCAGCGGTCGGCAAACTCAAGTGGACGGTGAACGCCTCCAAGGGGATAAACGTGGTGACCAGCCCCGAGTCCCACCTGATGACGCTGGAGCGCCCCGCCGGCTTTGCCACGCCGCCCGCTGCCCTGTACCTGACAGGCTCGGGCACCGAAGCCGGCACCAACTTGGCCCAGGCCCTCAAGTTCAAGAGCTTGTCCGCGGGCGTGTTTGAACTGTACACCGAGCTGGGCCCCGGCGACGTGAAGCTGGTGGACGCCACCACCGGCACGCCCACCAGCTACTACCTCGACGGCAGTAAGTTGATGGAGGGCGCCCAGGGTACCAGCCCCGCCGCCACGCCCAAGGTGTACCGCATGCGGTTGGACTTTAACAACGCCGCGGCTACTCTCACCGAGATTGAATCGGTGGGCCTCTGGTTTGCACCCGAGAACAAGGTGTTGGTGGACCTGCCCTACGTGGGCAAAGGGGTGTGGAAAGTGGAGAACACGCCCCTGGAATTCCATCAGGAGAGCTGGGGCCGCGACGAGCGCTACAAGTTCCTGTTCATGGAGAAGAATGCGGCGGGCGCCAGCAGCAAGCAGTACTACGGCAGCACCAACTCCGACAACCAGCCCGCCACCGCCAGCACGGCGGCCGCCTACTACGCCCTGGTGCCCGTCAGTGACGCGCAGTACGACTACTCCTATAAGTTTCCGAAGGAAGCCGACAAGAAGAACATTGACGTGACCGTGCTTTTGCAAGCCGACGGCCCCTACACCCACCAGGTGGTGGTGCGCTAAGCTGATTTCCTAACCTTATGCTTCGCTTCCCTATGATCCGGTTCTCCGTGCTTTCCCGGGCCTGCTGCGGCCTGCTGCTGGGCGGGCTGCTGCCGGCCTGCCACGAGCCCGTGGACGATTACATTGCGCCGCCGCGCCCGCCGGTGGCCGTGGTGGTCACCAACTGGGCGGCCCGCGCTGACTCGGCCCAGGCGGCCCTCAACCAGGGCTTTTGGGCCCCCACCGGCCGCTTCTACCAGAAGAACAACGCCGGCGACCAGGCCTTCAACTACTGGTGGCAGGCCCACGGCCTCGACGTGCTCAGCGACGGCTACCAGCGCACCCAGGTGGCCGACTACCTCGCCCAGATGCGCGCGCTGGAGCAGGGCATCAAGGCCAAGAACAACAACACCTACCTCAACGACTACTACGACGACATGGAGTGGCTGGCGCTGGCCTCGCTGCGCGCCTACGACCTTACCCGGGAGCCGGAGTACAAGGCCACTGCGGACCTGCTGTGGGCCGACATCAAGCTGGGCTGGAACGAGCAGCAGGGCGGCGGCATTGCGTGGCGCAAAAACCAGCGCGACTACAAAAACACGCCCGCCAACGCCCCCGCCGCCATCCTGGCCGCCCGCCTCTACGCCCTCGACCGCAACCCCGACGACTTGGCCTGGGCCCAGAAGATTTACGACTGGGAAAAGAAAACCCTGGTGGACCCCGCCACCGGCGCCGTGTGGGACGGCGTGAACCGCCTGGGCGACGGCCAGATTGACAAGGACTGGCGCTTCAGCTACAACCAGGGCGTGTTCCTCGGGGCCGGGCTGGCCCTGTACCGCGCCACCCAGCAAACCAGCTACTTAGAAGACGCTACCCGCACGGCTGCCTACGTGCTCAACGACGGCCAGCTCTCGCCCGGCGGCGTGCTAAAGGACGAAGGCAACGGCGACGGGGGCCTGTTCAAGGGCATCTTGACGCGCTACCTGGCCCAGCTGGCCACCGAGCCGGCCGTCAGCGCCACCAACCGGGCCAACTACGTGGCGTTCCTCAAATTCAACGGCGAAAGCCTCTACAAGCAAGCCACCCGCCGCCCGCAGTTCCTGTTCAACACCAACTGGACCACCGCGCCCAGCGGCACCGTGGATGCCTCCACGCAAATGAGCGGCGTGATGATGTTTGAAATACTCGCCGATTTGCAGGCGCGCAAGCTGTTGTAAAGCCAAAAGGTAGGGCCCCGGGAACGTCCCGGGGCCCTACCTTTTGGGGCCCTGGTGCTTTTTGCGGGGCCCTAAACTCCTCACCCGTTCCTATGAAGTTTGCAAACTTGCGCCTAAGCTCCCTGCTCACGTTCGCCGCTTTGGGCGCTTTCTCCTGCACCAAGGTAACCCCGCCGGGGGCCCCGGGCGGGGCCGGCCGCGCGGCGGGGGACCCCGGCCGCTTCGTCAACCCGCTAATTGGCACGGCGGCCTTCACCGACCCCAAGCTGGTGGGCTACGTGGCGCCGCCCGGCTGGCACGGCGTGTGGGCCGGGCTGGTGTTTCCGGGCAGCGCCCTACCCAACGCCATGGTGCAGCTGAGCCCCATCACGCAGTTCAACACCGGCTCGGGCTACCAGTACGAGGACTCGGTCATCCAGGCCTTTGCCCACACCAACAAGGGGCACTGGAACTTGTGCCACCTGCCCGTGCTGCCCGTGGCGGGCCCAGCCGGGGCCACGGGGCCCTACGCCTCGCGCTTTTCGCACGCCACCGAAACCGCGGCGCCCGGCTACTACGGCGTGACGCTGAAAGATTACAACGTGCAGGTGCGGCTGACCTCCACGCTGCGCTGCGGCTTGCACCAGTACACGTATGCCCAGGCCCAGGACCGGCGCGTGGTGTTCAAGCTGGGCCGCTCGAACGAGAACGTGAACGATTGGGCCCTCGAAAAGGTGGGCCCGGCGGCCGTGCAGGGCTTCCAGAAAACCGGCGACCAGACCGTGTTTTTTTACGGCCAGCTCAGCGCGGGCATCCAGGACGTGGCCATTCAGGGCAAGGGCACCAAGGAGGGCGTGGCCGTGCTGCGCCTGGCCGACGGGGGTCCTAAAACCGTCGAGCTGCGGGTCGGCATCTCGTTCGTGAGCATCCAGAACGCCCAGCAAAACCTGGCTCAGGAGCTGGGCACCCGCTCCTTCGAAGACGTGCGGCGCGCCGCCGCCGCCACCTGGGACAAGCTGCTGAACAAGGTGGCCGTGACGGGCGGGACGGCGCAGCAGCGGGGCATGTTCTACACTTGCCTGTACCGCTCGTTTCTGTGGCCCGCCCTGCGCAGCGACGCCAACGGCGAGTACCGCGACGTGAAAGGCGCCGTGCAAAAGGCCAATTTCCAGTACTACACGCTGCCCTCGCTCTGGGACACGTACCGCAACAAGGACGTGCTGATGAGCATGCTCGCGCCGGGCGTCACCGCCGACATCATCAAGTCGATGCAGGACATCGGGGACAAGACCGGTTTCATCCCGACCTTCTTCCACGGCGACCACGCCGCCTCGTTCGTGGCCGGGGCCTACCTGCGCGGCGTCACCAACTTCGACCTGCCGGACGTGTACCGCTTGCTGCTGCGCAACGCCAACGTGGAAGGCGGCACGCGGCCCCACATCAAGGAGTACATCCAAAAGGGCTACATCGCCACCACCGAGGTGCCCGCGCCGAACGTGGAAACCCCGGGCAGCGCCGGCGTGTCGAAAACGCTGGAGTACGCATACGACGACTACGCCGTGGCCCAACTGGCCAAGGCGCTGCACGACACGGCCCAGTACCGAACCCTGATGGCGCGCTCCAAGAACTACCGCAATGTGTTCGACCCCGGCACCAAGTTCATGCGCGGGCGCCTGGCCAACGGCCAGTGGGTGAAGAGCTTCAATCCTCAGTACCCTTACTACGAGTACATGTACCGGGAAGCCAATGCCTGGCAGGTTTCCTTCTTCGCCCCGCACGACATGCCGGGCCTGGTGGCGCTCTACGGGGGCCCCGGCCCTTCGAGGCGAAGCTGGATTCGCTGTTCACCGTGCCCTGGAACCCCGCCTACATTGCCCGCAACGTGTCGGGCTTCATCGGCCAGTACTGCCACGGCAACCAGCCCGACCACGAAACGCCGTTCGCGTACTACTTCGTGGGCAAGCCTGAAAAGTCGCAGCAGCGGCTGGACGAAATCATGGCCAAGTTCTACAACACCGGCGAGAAAGGCCTGGCGTTTTCGGGCATGGACGACGCGGGCGAGATGTCGGCGTGGTACGTCTTCAGCGCCACGGGCCTCTACCCGCTGTCCGCGGCCGACGCGCGCTACGTGGTCACGCTCCCCGTTTTCGACGAAGTGCGCTGGACCCTGGACGACGGCAAGGTGCTGACGGTGAAAAAATCCGGCGCGAGCCGCCGCCTGAGCGCCATCCGGGTGAACGGGGCCCCCAGCCCGGGCTACTTCGTGCCCCATCAGCTGTTCCGGACGGGCGGCCAGGTGGAAGTCGTGGCTCAATAAGCCCGGCCCGGGGCCCCAGCCACGGCCGGCCCCCAGTTATTGCTGTCGGCACGCAACCTTGGTACCCCAGCAACTGCCTTTGCGCCAGCAGCTCCGCGGTGGTTCCGCGGGGCCGCTGGCGCAAATTGCTTAAGTTACCGCCCTGCTACTCATTGCCAAACCTGCGTGGACGCGCCCTCCGCGGCCGCCATTCCCACCCTTTACCCCCGTTGCCATGCTGCTGAACAAATTTTTGGGCCCCCTGCTCCTGGTGGGGCTGAGCGCCGCTGGGGCGTCGGCCCAGGCACTGCGCCCGCCGGCGTACCCACTCATCACCCACACCCCGTACTTCAGCGTGTGGGCGTTTCAGGACGAGCTGGCCGGGGGCCCCACGCGGCACTGGACCGGCGAGCCGCAGGGCCTGGAGGGCGTGGTGCGGGTGGACGGTCGGGCCTACCAGTTCCTGGGGCAGGGCGTGCCGCTGTTCCGCGCCCTGGCGCCCACCGCCCAGGAAACGCCCTACCCGGCCCGCTACACGTTTAGCAAACCAGCCGCCGGCTGGGAGAAAACCACCTTCGCCGGGGCCCAAAGCTGGAAAACTGGCCCCGCCCCTTTCACCGACGACGCCACCCGGCCCGGTACGCCCTGGAAAACCCGCGACGTGTGGGTGCGCCGCGCCGTGACGCTGGCCGGGCCCCTGCCCACGGGCCCGCTCACGCTGCGCCTCTCGCACGACGACGACGCGGAGGTGTACCTCAACGGCGTGCTCGTGGTGCAGAAGGCCGGCGCCACCGGCCGCTACGAGGACGTGCCCGTGCCCGAAGCGGCCCGCCGGGCCCTGCACCAGGGCCCCAACGTGCTGGCGATGCACTGCGTGAACCCGCAGGGCGGCGCCCACCTCGACGCCGGCCTCTACGTGGCCCTGCCGCAAAAGGCGCTGCCCACGGCCCGCCAAACGGCGGTGGCCGTCACGGCCACCCAAACCACCTACACCTTCGCCGCCGGCCCCGTGCAGTTGACGGTCAGCTTCTTGTCGCCGCTGCTGCTCGATGAGCTGGAGACCGTGGCCCGGCCCGTTAGCTACCTCACCTGCACGGCCACCGCCCCCGACGGCAAGCCCCACCCCACCCAGGTGCTGCTGACCGAGGCCGGCACACTGGCCAGCAACACCCCCTTCCAGGCCGTGGCCACCCGGCCCGGCGCGGCGGGGGCCCTGCGCTGGCAGGCCGTGGGCACCGCCGCGCAGCCCGTGCTGGCCACCGCCGGCGACGGCGTGCGCATCGACTGGGGCTACGCTTACCTGGCCGTGCCGGGCGCGGGGGCCCTGGGCACGGGCGACCCGCAGGCCCTGAAAACCGCCTTCGCCGCCACTGGCACGTTGCCCGCCAGTGCCCCCCTCAAAGGGCCAGCCCAGCGCGTGGCCCAGGCCGCCGTGCTCGACCTGGGGGCCGTGGCCGCCGCGCCCGCCGCGGGCCACCTGCTGCTGGGCTACGACGAGCAGCAGGCCGTGCAGTACTTCGGCCAGAACCTGCGCCCCTGGTGGCGCCGCGGCCCGGCTATGACGATGGACAAGGCCCTGGCCGCCGCCGAGGCCGACTACCCGCGCCTGCGCCAGAAAGCCACGGCCTTCGACCAAAAGCTGGTGGCCGACGCCCAGGCTGTCGGGGGCAAAAAATACGCCGACTTGTGCCAGCTGGCGTACCGCCAGGCCATTGCCGCGCACAGCATCGTGGCCGGGCCCAAGGGCGAGCTGCTCTTCTTCTCAAAGGAGAATTTCTCGGGGGGCTTCATCGGCACCGTCGACGTGACTTACCCCTCGGAACCGCTGTTTCTGCTGTATAACAACGAGCTGGCCAAGGGCATGCTGCGCTTCATCTTCGAGTATTCGGAGTCGGGACGCTGGAAGAAGGACTTTCCGGCCCACGACTTGGGCACCTATCCCCAGGCCAACGGCCAAAAGTACGGCGAGGACATGCCGGTGGAAGAAGCTGGCAACATGCTGATTTTGACCGCCGCAGCGGTGAAGGTGGACGGCAAGCCCGACTTTGCCCGCGAGCACTGGCCCACGCTCACCAAGTGGGTGGGCTTTTTGAAGCGTGACGGCTTCGACCCGGCCAATCAGCTCAGCACCGACGACTTCGCCGGCCACCTGGCCCGCAACACCAACCTGTCGGTGAAGGCCATCATGGGCATTGCCTGCTACGGGCAAATGGCCCGGCAGCTCGGCGACCTGGCCACGGCCAACGAGTACCAAACCCTGGCCCGCGACCTGGCCAAGAAATGGATGCAAATGGACCAAGACGGCGACCACTACGCCCTGACCTTCGACAAGCCCGCCGGCTCGTGGAGCCAGAAGTACAACCTGGTCTGGGACAAGCTGCTCGGCTTGAACGTGTTCCCACCCGAAGTGGCGCAGCAGGAACTGGCCTTCTACCTCAAGCATCAGCAGAAATACGGCCTCCCCCTCGACAGCCGCAAGACCTACACCAAGTCGGATTGGATCCTGTGGACGGCCACGCTGGCCACCAACCCCGCCGACTTCGAGGCCCTGGTGGGCCCCGTGTGGCAGTTCGCCAACGACACCCCCAGCCGCGTGCCCCTCACCGACTGGCACGAAACCACCACCGCCAAGCAGCAAGGCTTCCAGGCCCGCTCAGTAGTCGGCGGCTATTTTATGAAGCTACTGGCCCAGAAGCTGGCCCAGTAACTACCCGGCGTGGGGCCCCGTGGTGGGCCCCGACCGCTGGGGCCCCGCGGCGGGCCCCTAGCGGTCGGGGACCCGGCGTGGGGTGTAATTTGCTGGCCACAACCCGCCCAGCCACCCCATGCCGAACGACCTCACCGTAACCCTCGTCCAGGCCGATTTACACTGGCACGACCCGGCCGCCAACCGCGCCCAGTTCGACGAGCTGCTGGGGGCCCTAACCGCGCCCACCGACCTGGTGGTGCTGCCCGAAATGTTCACCACCGGCTTCAGCATGGACGCCGCCGGCCAGGCCGAAACCATGCAGGGCCCCACCGTGGCCTGGCTGCGCGCCACCGCCGCCCGCCTAGGCGCCGTGGTGACGGGCAGCGTCATCATCCGCGCCGGCGACCACTACCACAACCGCCTGCTGTGGGTGCGGCCCGACGGCACGCTGGCCCATTACGACAAGCGCCACCTGTTCACCTTTGCCGGTGAGCACCGCACCTACGCCGCCGGCCTGGGGGCCCCGTTGGTGGAGGCGTGGCGCGGCTGGCGCATCTGCCCGCTCATCTGCTACGACCTGCGCTTCCCCGTGTGGAGCCGCAACCCCGCCGCCGCGCCCTACGACCTGCTGCTGTACGTGGCCAACTGGCCCGCCGTGCGCCGGGGCCCCTGGCAAGTGCTGCTGCAAGCCCGCGCCCTCGAAAACCTGGCCTACGTGGCCGGCGTGAACCGCATCGGCACCGACGGCATCGGCCACGCCTACGCCGGCGACTCGGCCCTGCTGAACATGCGCGGCGAGTACGTAGCCGAAGCCGCCGGTGCCCCCGGCTGCATCACCCGCACCCTAAGCTGGGAGGGTTTGCAGGACTTCCGGGCGGAGTTCCCAGCCTTGCAGGACGGGGACGAGTTCACGCTGGCCGGGTGGTAGCGTTTGCTATAGGAAGCGTAAAATGCGTTTATGTGCCGTGAACGTCCCACTTGGGGCGTGCATGTTCATTCGTACGACCGTTTCACTGAACCGACTCGGGCTGGCAAGCGCTTGGACCCAGCAGGCGTGGCCGTAGGCCGGTGCCTTATCTGCTTATTTCGCTTTCCACCCGACGATTCGACCCTTTGTGATGGGGCGGCCTTTCGTTGGTCCCTTGCTCCTTCCCGGGGTTATGGCGCTACGGCACATAAGCGACACCGCCGCGCGGTTGCGTTTGCGGGCAGCGCGGCGGCGTGCTACTTCGGCCCCGCGCTAAACAGGAAACGCAGCGCGTCGTATTCGGCAATAAAGGGAACCGACATGTGGCTGTCGTCTGGGTAATACTTTCCCCGGTACGTCAACCCGTTTTGCGGGTTGTGTTCAAAATAGCGCTGCAAGGTTAACACACTCCGCATGTGCAGGGTGGCCGCGGTGGTGTCGGCGAGCACCGTGGTTAGGTCTAGGCCTTTTTCCAATGTGTTGGCAATGCCCAGGTAAAGGGAGGTGCCGGAAAAACGCCGGGTTTCCAGCGCCCGTTTGGTTTCTTTCAACAGGGCTTGGTGGTCCCACCACATGCTCGGGTCCAGGCAGATGTAGGAATCGAACAACCGGGTATGGTGCACAAAAATTTGCATCACGGCCAGCCCCCCAAGCGAGTGGCCGATCAGCAGTTTGCGGGGTTGGGTCGGGTAGTGCGCGTCGATGTACGGCAGCAATTCCTGTTCGAGGAACGCAATGAATTGTTCGCCCCCCCCGGTCGTTTTGTTGGCCCCCGCCGTCGAAAAAGGCGGGTCGGTGGCCACGTGCGTGGGGGTCAAGTCTTTTCGTCGGTCCGGGTGCAACAGGCCGACCACGATCATTTCCGGACACAGCGTGTTGTAGTGGGTGCTCAGGTGTTGAATCATGCTCGTCGCCGCGGCAAACTGGGCGTCGGCATCGAACAGGTACACCACCGGGTAGCGTTGGGCGGCCGCCGCCGGGCCTGACGCACCCGCGGGCACGTGGACGTAAAATTTTCGGTTTTCTTTCAGGATCGTGGACCGGAGGCTGTCCGGGTGGCCCAGGACCGTTTGGTTGCCTGGCTGCGCCGCGCTGTGGAAGCAGACCAAAACGCCCAAAAGGAAAAGAATAAACTGGTTCATGTGAATAGGGTCTGAAACCAATGTTAAGCGCCGGTTCAGGAAAACGCTCGTTCGACTGCACAAGTCGGCGGGCTGCCTAAACAACAGCGAACCAGCGGTGAACAGGCGAAATCGATTCAAAAACTTATTCAATAAGCTAAGTACAGCAAAGGGTGTCTTCGCAAAGAGAAATCTGTACTTTACTGGGTAGCAAAGGGGTTGAGCAAACGTCTCTAAGCGCGACCAAACCTGGACAGCGGCGAGTCCACGCTACTGCACGGCTAGGCGCTGCACGGCAGCGGTGCCGTCGGCAGCTTCGGCGCGCACCAGGTAGAGGCCGGGGGCTAGGCCGCTGAGGGTGAGGTCGTGCTGGCGGGCCAGGGCGTCGGGGGCCCTGACGAGGCGGCCGGTGGCGTCGATTACTGACACGCGGGTGGGCGTGGGCGTGCCGCGGCGCACGGCGTAGCTGCTGAGGCCCCCGGTTTCGGTGCCGATGAACAGCTCGGGCACGCCGTCGGCATTCACGTCGGCCGCGGCCAGGCCGTAGCGCACCAGCGCGCTTTGGCCCAGGCGGTTGCCTTCGTACTGGCTCAGCAGGGCGTTCCAGAACAGGTTGGTGCGGGGCGCGGTGGGGCCGGCCAGCAGCGTACGGTAGTTGCTGAAGAACCGGACGGCGCCGGTGTTGTCGGCCGTCACGAGGTCGGGCCGGCCGTCGCCGTCGAAGTCGGCCACAGTGGGGCTGAGGTGGAGGGGCCGGGCCCCTGCCCCGTCGCGGATTTGCCCCAAATCGTTGTTCACCGCCACGAAGGCGTTTTCGAGCGCCACGCCGGGGCCCTGGTTGCGGAAGTAGCGCAGCGCCTGGCCGGGCTCGGTGTAGTCATCGGTGCCCACCAGCAAGCCCACGTTGCCGTCGCCGTCCACGTCGGTGAAGCACGGCATGTCGCCCATAAATGAGGGCAAGACGCCGCTGCCCGCCGCGCCCTGGGGCTTGAAATAGTTGGCCGTGGTGGGGTCGAACACCGCCGGGCGGCCCGCCGCGGCCGTGTTCAGGATGTAGTAGATGCGGTTGACGCCCTGGTAGTTGGCAGCGTAGGCCAGGTCCAGGGCCCCGTCGCGGTTCAGGTCCACCAGGGCGGGCTTAAGGGCGAGGAATGCGTTGGGCGCGGTGCCATTGGCGGTGAGACCCAGGTAGTCGCGCGTGGCGATTTTGAACAGCGGCCGGGTGGCCGTGCCCACGTTGCGGTAGTAGGTGAGGGTGGCGCGGTACTTGCCGGCCACTTGGTCGGCGTTGTTGCCAACGAGCATATCGGGCAGCCCGTCGCCGTCGAGGTCGCCGAAGGCGGGGGCCGCCGCCTCGCTCACGTCGATTACGTCGTTAGTCAGAAACCCACCGAACTGGGAGCTAAAGGCCGGGGCCCCGGTGGCGGCCGTGTTGCGGTACAGGCGGATGTTGTCGCGCTGGCTCACGTTGTCCTGGCTGTTATCCAGCATGTTGGGGGCCACCACTAGGTCGTTGATGCCGTCGAAATCGGTATCAATCAGGTAGCCCGCCGGGAACACTGGCAGGCGCACCGGGTTGGCGGCCGACGGAAAATCGGTGTGGATGCTGCTGGCTGTGAGCGTGGCCAGCTGGTTGGTGCCCTGGTTGAGCAGCGCCACCAGTTCGGGACAGTTGTCGCGGCCGTCAAGCACGTCGTACACGCCGTCGCCGTTCACGTCGAGCACCAGCAGGTTGTGGCCACCGGTGTGGGTGGGCTTGGCCGCGGCGTCGCCCCGGCAGGCCAGGCCCGGCAGCTGGTAGGCGGCGCAGCCGGTGCAGGCCTGCAGCTGGGCCCAGTAGTTGGTGTCGATTTTATAGGTCAGGGCCGCCCCGCAGGCGTCGGCGCTGGTGTTCAGGTACAGCTCGATGATGGTGGCGCTCACGAAGTCGTAGCTGAGGATGTCGAGCTTACCATCGCCGTTCACGTCGGCAATGGCGGGCATGTTGTAACCGCCGATGGTGAGGTTGCTGGTGCCCGCGCCGGCCCCCGAGAAGCGCAATTGGCTGGTGGTGAGCTGAAAGCTGGGCCGCCCGCCGGCCCCCGCGACGTTGCGAAACACCCGGATGTCGCCCCCGTTCACGTAGCTGAACAGGTCGGGGCGGCCGTCGCAGTCGTAGTCGCGCAGCAGGGCCCAGCCCGCCAAGTCCTGCGGGAACAGGGCCTCGTAGTCGGGCGCGTACTGCCAGCCGCGGCTACCGTCGCGTTGCGCCGCGTTCAGGAACGTGTAGCAGCGGTTGGTTTGGCGGTCGAAGGCGAAGAGGTCGTTGCGGCCGTCACCGTTCAGGTCGATCTGGCTGAACTGGGGCGTGTTGAAGCCGCCGGCCCAGGCCTGGCGCAGCGTGTCGGCGCCCTCCACCACGGGGGCCGCCGCCCGGAACTCAAACCCACCGAAAGTAGCGGTTTGGGCGCGGGCGGCCGGGGCCCCCAGCAGCAAGAGCAACAGCAAAACGGCGTAGCGGCGCAGCATAAGCAAACGGTTAGAAACTTGGTGGAAACGAGCCCGCCCCCGGCGGCTGGGGCCCAACGCCCGGCGGCGCTTACGCAAGGCGCGGGCAACGCACAAAGTTCGTCGCCACCGCGCGGAAAGCTGGGCCGGGCCGCCGCTTTTTAGCCCGCGGCCCGGCCCGCGCCCGGGGCCCTAAGTGCCCGCCGTTGAGGCCTCAACGCCCGGCGGGCCACCCCCGCGGCGTACATTTCACGGTTTCCCACCCACTTGCTTCTACCGGCTATGAACAAACCATTAATGCTTTGCACGGGGGCCCTATTGGTGCTGCTCGCCGGCTGCAAAAAGGACCTGAGCCCGCTCGAGCAGCTGCCCGACGCCACCGAGCAGGGCCTGAACACGGCCGGCTGGCTGCTCGAGGGCAAGGCCTGGGTGCCCGTGCGCAGCACCATTAGCACCGGAATGCCGAATAACGGCTACTGGAAGAAAAGTAAGACTGGGTTTTCATTGGCTGTGTCTTTCCACCGTTTTTCAATTGAGGAAGACTGGGGCATTGAGTTCTATCTACCCGACATTCGACACGCGGGCACATTCGTACTCAACCAGGATCCAGCCATCACCGGTGGGCGCTTCGCCGCTGGCTACGGCCACTACGTCCATTCAAGGCCGGCACCTAACCTCGATTGCTACACGAGCCCAAATGCGCCGGGAGAGCTCATCATCACCCGCTTCGACACGGTGCAGAACATCGTTTCGGGTACATTTACAATGGCCCCGCAGGATGACGCCACTGGGACCCCAGTGCAAATCACCCAAGGCCGCTTCGACCTGAAATTCGACCACCGCTAGGCAGATTTCCTACCGCACTGGGGCCCTAATGAGCGCCCAGCACGGACTGGCCGCGGCGCCGCTAGGCACGGGCCATGCGCTTCGCAAGAAGCCGCCAGTTACACCGCTGCTGCCCCGGCGGCCGGCGCAACGGGGGTAGCCCCGCCCCTTTTGCGGCGCCCCCAGGCCGCCCGACTGAGGGATGCTACCTGCTGCTCGCGTTCGTTTGGGGTTTAATTTGCCCCGGCGTTGCGGCCGGGTTTGGCCGCCGCCGCTTGCCCCATGCCCGCCTTCGACCTTCCCGCCCTCTACGCCCACTACCTGGCCGCCCGCGGCCAGGTCAGCACCGATTCGCGCCAGCCCCAGCCGGGCACCCTGTTCTTTGCCCTGAACGGCCCCAGCTTCCGCGGCGCCGACTTTGCGCCCCAGGCCGTGGCCAAGGGGGCCCAGGTGGCGGTGGTGGACGACGCGGCGCTGGCCGCCCAAGATGCCGCCCACTACTTCTTCGCGCCCGACCCGCTGGGGGCCCTGCAAGCCCTGGCCGCGCACCACCGCCAGCAGTTCGGGGGCCCCGTGCTGGCCGTGTCGGGCTCGAACGGCAAAACCACCACCAAGGAGCTGCTCACCGCCGTGCTGACCAAGCGGTTCCGGGTGCTGGCCACGCTCGGCAACTTCAACAACCACATCGGCGTGCCCCTCACCCTGCTGCGCCTGCGGCTGGATGAGCACGACTTTGCGGTGGTGGAAATGGGCGCCAACCACCGGGGCGAAATCGCAGCCTACTGCCAGTGGGCCCGCCCCACCCACGGCCTGCTCACCAACATCGGCAAGGCCCACCTCGAAGGCTTCGGTGGGGCCGAAGGCGTGGCCCTGGGCAAGGGCGAGCTGTTTGATTTCCTGCGCGACACCGGCGGCCTGGCCTTCGTCAACACCCTCGACGCGCAGGTAGTGGCGCGCGCCGCGGCCGTGCCCCAGCGCCGCACCTACCCGGGGCCCGCCGACAACTTCCCCGCCACCCTGCTCGCCGCCGACCCCGCCCTGGCCCTGCGCCTGGGGCCCCAGGGGCCCGACGTGGCGGTGCAGCTCACTGGCGGCTACAACTTCCCCAACCTGGCCGCCGCCGCCGCCGTGGGCCAGTTTTTCGGCGTGCCCCCGGAGGCCGTGGCCGCCGCCCTGGCCGCCTACAACCCCCAGAACAACCGCTCGCAGCTGGTGCGCACCGCCCGCGGCAACGAGCTGGTCCTCGACGCCTACAACGCCAACCCCAGCAGCATGGCCGCCGCGCTGCGCAGCTTCGCCGAGCGGCCCACCACGGCCGGGCAGGCCAAGCTGGTTATCCTCGGCGACATGTTCGAACTGGGCCCCGAAGCCGCCGCCGAGCACCGCGCCCTGGGCGAACTGCTGGCCGGCCTGGCCCTGCCCGAAGTGCTGCTGGTGGGTTCTGAAATGGCGCAGGCCAAAGCCGTGCTAGGCCCCGGGGCCCGCCACTTTGCCACCAAGGCCGAAGCCGCCGCCTGGCTGGCGGCCGCGCCCCTCAGCGGCCGGCAGGTGCTGGTGAAGGGCAGCCGCGGTATGGCCCTGGAAACGCTGGTGGAGCTGCTGTAAAACCAGCCGTCTGGGGCCCCGGGAGTCACGCGCGGTAGCGGGGCAAGAGACCAACGCTTCCCGAAAATTAGCAGAATATGATTTTTATGTGAAATTTTTCACAAACAAAAACGGCTGTCGTTATTTTTACTATTCCTATATTTATAGTATTATTAATCAGTATTTTATACGAATTAATGTTCGCTATATCAAAAGGTAAAAATCCAGCGGAATATTGAAAAAGTTTAGCAACGGTTTTTAATTACCGAAATGCCTTCGTAGAATTGGCTCAACGAAACCAACGCCCCGCCTCACGCTGCGGAGCGCACTAGCCGCTTACCTACCGAACGCTTTTCGTTCTCTTCTTACGTGCTGAATCAGCCCACCTAAGCCCCCGGTTTCCACCGGCGGGGCCGGTGCCGGAATCCCACCCCGGCTGATGTTCTAGTTGCTTGCCGACCTGGCTCCCACCCGGCAGTCGGCCGCCTAACTTCCTCCACGTACGGCGCCCCGCGCCGGCTGCTGCGTACCGCAGGGCCGCCGGGGCCCACCCTCACCCCTTCCCACTTCCCGCAACGCCCGTCTTTTTTAGCCGGGGCTCCTTTTCGTGGGCCTGTTGCTGCCCGCCGCGGCTTTGGCGTTGCCCTCTCCGGCACCGCGCAGGGCCCCGCGGCGCACCCGTTCCGCCGCTTTCCCCACCGAAACCGCGGAATCAACCACTTCCTGACTTCTAGCCGACGGCCACACTGGCCGCCTGGATCCGCACGGGCTGGCCCCGGCAGGGCAGTTTTTCACCAATCGCAACCACATGAGAAAACTACTACTAATGCTGCTGGCGCTGCTGCTGGCGGGCCAAGCCATGGCCCAAAGCAAGGTATCGGGCCAAGTGAAGGACCAGGCCGGGGCCCCGCTGCCGGGCGTGACGGTGCTGGTGAAGGGCACCAACCAAGGCACCGGCACCGACGCCGAGGGCGTGTTCACCCTCACTTGCGCGCCAGACGCCCGGCTGGTTTTTTCCTTCCTGGGCTACGCGGCGCAGGAAGTGGCAGTGGCCGGCCGCACCACCGTCAACGTGGCGCTGGCTACGGATAGCAAGCAACTCGACGACGTGGTGGTGGTGGGCTACGGCACCCAAACCAAGGCCGAATTCACGGGGGCCGCGGCCCGGGTATCGGGCGAAACCATCAAGGATTTGCCGGTGCAGAGCTTCGACCAGGGGCTGGCCGGCAAGGCCACGGGCGTGAGCATCGGGCAGCCCAACGGCGTGCTGAACAACGCCCCGGTCATCCGCATCCGGGGCGTTAACTCCATCTCCCTCAGCTCTTACCCGCTGATTGTGGTAGACGGCATTCCCATCAACACGGGCAACCTGGCGGCCAATACCACGGTGGCCAACAACCCGCTGGGCGACATCAACCCGGCCGACATTGCCTCGATTGACGTGCTGAAGGACGCGGCCAGCACGGCCATCTACGGCTCGCGGGCGGCGGCGGGAGTCATCCTCATCACCACCAAAAGCGGCAAGGCCGGCAAGGCCCGCGTGACCTACGAGGGCTGGGCGGGCGTGACCAACGCCGTGCGCCTGCCCACTATGCTGAACGCCGAGCAGTTCATGCTCATCAAAAACGAGGCGGTGCTGAACGCCAAAATGTCGTCGGGCAACGAGAACACGGCCACCGTGCCGGGGGCCTCGTTCTTCCCGACCTACAACGCCGACGGCTCGCTCGTGGACACGGACTGGTACAAGGAAGTGTACCAAACCGGCGTGTCGCAAAACCATAGCCTGAGCGTGTCGGGCGGCTCGGAAACGACGAAATATTACCTCTCGACCAACTACTCCGACCAAAAGGGCATCCTGAAAACCAACGAGTTCACGCGCAAGGGCGTGCGCTTCAACCTGAGCCACCAGCTCACGCCCTGGCTGAGTTTGAGCGGCAACGCCAACTACACCAACAGCCTGAACGCCTCGCCCAACACGGGCTCGCTCGAAGGCAACGCCTTTGGGCTGGTGGGCTCGGCGCGGCTGGCCTGGCTCTCGGCCCCCAACGTGGGGCCCTACAACGCCGACGGCAGCTACAACGTGAGCACGGCCAACACCCTGGGCATGGGCAACAACATGGTGGCCAGCAACTTCTACAACCCGGTGCCGATGCTGGACCTCAACAAGTACACCTCGGAAAACGACCGCATCATCACCAACTTCTCGGTGGGCGTGACGCCGTTTAAGGGCCTGGAGTACCGGCTGAACTACGGCGTGGACCGCCTCAAAATTGAGAACGAGAACTTCCAAAGCGCCGTGCACGGGCCCGGCTTCGGCAGCGGCAACGCCACCAACAACAGCCTGCTGGTGAACAACTGGAACGTTACCAACACCCTGACCTACCAGCGCACGCTGGGGCCCAAAAACTCGGTGAGCCTGCTGGTGGGCTACGACGTGCAGAAGTTCGAGAACTCGTCGTGGGGCGCCACCCGCTCGCAGATTGCGGACGGCTTTTTTGACAGCTTCCAGGGCAGCTACTCCAACATTGTGCCCGTGAGCAACGCGCTGAGCGAGCGGGCCTTTGCCTCCACGTTTGCCCGCCTGACCTACGACTTCGACAAGCGCTACTTCCTGACCGTCAACTTCCGGCGCGACGGCAACTCGGCGCTGGGCACCGACAAAAAGTACGGCGTGTTCGGGGGCGTATCGGGCGGCTGGGCCCTGAGCCAGGAGGAATTTTACAAGACCTCGAAGCTGGCCGAGGTGGTGACGAACCTGAAGCTGCGCGCCAGCTGGGGCAAGGTGGGCAACGGCAACCTGGCCAACTCCTACGGCTCGCTCTCGCTCTACAACGCGGCGCTGTACGGCGGGGCGTCGACGTGGATTTTCAGCCAGGGCGGCAACCCCGATTTGGGCTGGGAAACCAGCAAGCAAACCAACGTGGGGGCCGACATTGGCCTGTTCAACGACCGGGTGCAGCTCGACCTGACCTACTACCGCAACAACGTGGACGGCCTGATTCTGAACGTGCCCATGTCGCCGTCGAAGGGCATTCCGGGCAACGCCATCCTGCAAAACGTGGGCTCGATGTACAACCGTGGCTTTGAGGCCGGCATCACGGCCAGCCTCGTCAACCGCGGCCAGTTCAGCTGGTCGGCCAACTTGAACTACACTACTAACAAGAACCTGGTGACTGAGCTGTACGGCGCGGGCACCGAGTTGGTGGGCACCACCAGCACTAGCTCCGAAACCACCAACATCACCCGCGTGGGCTACTCGGTAGGCAGCCTCTACGGGGCCCGCACGGCCGGCGTGAACCCCGAAAACGGCCGGCGCATCTTCATCAACCGGGCCGGCGAGCAGGTGCAGTACAACCACGCCGTGCCCTCGGGCCAGAGCCGCTGGACCTACCTCGACGGGCGCACCGCGGCGGCCATCAGCGTGTCGGACTACCAGCTGCTGGGCAACGCGCTGCCCACCTGGTACGGCGGCTTCAACAACACCTTCAAGTACGGCAACTTCGACGTGACCGTGAACCTGACCTACTCGGGCGGCAACTACGTGATGAACGGCAGCAAGGCCACCTGGCGCGACCAGCGCTTCTGGAACAACTCGACCGAAGTGCTGGAGCGCTGGACTACGCCGGGCCAGGTGACGGACATTCCGCGGGTGGTGTACGGCGACTTGCTCTCCAACGGCTCCTCGTTCCCGGTGTCGGCCAACGTGGAGAAGGGCGACTACCTGCGCCTGCAATCGGCGGGCATCGGCTACCGGCTGCCGCTGAGCGCACTGGGCACCTCCGGCATCAGCTCGGTGCGCGTGTACGGGCAGGTGTTCAACGGCTTCCTGATTACGAAGTACACCGGCACCGACCCCGACATCTCCTCGAACGGCAACAACAACACCACGCCCGGCGTCGACAAGAACTCGATTCCGCAGGGCCGCACCTTCACGCTGGGCGTGAACGTGGGCTTCTAACCTCCTCTCCCGTCAATTCTTCGCACATGCTGATACGACTACTTCCGCCCCGCGCGCTGGCCGCGGCCGGCCTGGGGGCCCTATTGCTGGCCCTGCCGGCCTGCAACGAAAAAACCCTGCTCAACCCGGTGCCGCGCACCTCGCTGCAAGGCAGCCTGCTCTTCAACACCCCCGACCGCGTGCTGGGCCAGGTGAACGGCATGTACGCGGGCCTCAAAAACGGCAGCTTCTACGGCGGCCGCTACCTGATGCTGAGCGACATCCGGGGCGAGGAGTTCATCAACCGCCTCCAAAACGTGTTCACCGGCTACGACGCCTGGAACCACACCATCAACTCGGGCTCGAACGACGCGCTGACGACCTGGAGCACGGCCTACGCGACCATCAACTCGGCCAACCTGGTGGTGGACGGGCTGGCGGCCAACCCCACCGTGGTGCCGGCCGCCACCGCCGCGCAGTACACCGGCGAGGCCAAGCTGGTTAGGGCCCTGAGCTACTTCGCGCTGGTCACGCTCTACGGCCAGCCCTACGTGAAGGACAGCGGGGCGTCGCTGGCCGTGCCACTGCGCCTGGCGGGCGAAATCAGCACCGCCAACAACGACATGGCGCGCAGCACCGTGGCGGCGGTGTACGTGCAGATACTAAAGGACTTGAACGACGCCGAGGCCACGCTGCCCCTCACCTACGCCACCGGCCTGCTGAACACCACCCGCGCCCACCGCAACACGGCCATCGCCCTGAAAACCCGGGTGTACCTGAACATGGGCCGCTACGCCGACGTAGTGACGGAGGCCAAGAAAATCGTGTCGGCCGCCGCGCCGTTTAGGGCCCCCAGCGGCGTGGCGCACCAGCTCCAGGCCAACATCAACACCATTTTCAGCACCGATTACACCACTACCGAGTCCATCCTGTCGATGCCCATGACGACGCTCGACAACGTGAGCGGCCAAAGCTCGCTGGGCTACGAGTACACCTTCAACCAGGAGTACAACCTGAACCCAACCGGCATCCTGGGCAACGCCACCTGGCGCGCGGCCGACCTGCGCCGCACCATGCTGCGCACCGCCGGCACCACCGTGTACCTCACCAAGTACCGCACCGCCAACCCCTACCTCGACTACGTGCCCGTCGTCCGCTACGCCGAGGTGCTGCTGAACTACGCCGAGGCCCTCGCCCGCCAGCCCAGCCCCGACTTGGCCACCGCCACGGCCCTGCTCACCGCTGTGCGCCAGCGCTCCGACGCCACCTACGCCTTCCCGGCCGCGGCGGTGGGCACCGCGGGGGCCCTCACCAGCACTATTTGGGTAGAGCGGCGCATCGAGCTGCTGGGCGAAGGCTTCCGCTCGAACGACCTGCTGCGCAACCTGCTCCCCATCCCAGCCAAGGGCACGGCGCCGGCCATTTCGCCCAGCCAGCCCGAGTACATTTTCCCAATTCCGAACGCCGAAATTTCCAGTAATAAACTGCTTTAGAAGCTATTCAGGCATTTGATTCAAAATCGTTAGAACGTCATGCAGAGCGCAGCGAAGCATCTTTCCCGCAGCAGTAATCATAGTTAGTGGCGCGAGAAAGATGCTTCGCTGCGCTCTGCATGACGGGCAAATTGCGCGCTGCATGACGAGTGAATTGCACGCTGCATGACGGGCAAATTGCGCTCTGCATAACGGGTAAATAGTGTAATTAAACACCCTTATAGTGATATTGCCCCCTGGCCCTATCGCCCCAATTCCTTTTCCTGCCTGAATGAAGCGCCCTTCTTTACTGCTAATTACCCTGTTGGCCGCCAGTGGCCTGGCTACGGCGCAACGCGCCAACAAGAATGCCCCGGCGGCCGCCACGGCGCCGGCCGCCCGCCCCGCTGGCCAGCCCGCAGCCACGCTTGATGCGGTGACCAAGGGCCTGAAAAAAACCGAGGGCTACTTCCCGTATTACTACGACGAGAAAACCGGCAAAGTGTACCTAGAGCTGGAGAAGTTCGACCAGGAGTTCCTGTACTTCAGCTCCCTCACCGACGGCGTGGGCCAGGGGGGGCCCGAGCGAGGCGCGGCCTCTGCGGCGGTGGCCAAGTTCGTGCGCACCGGGGGCAAGGTGTTTTTGCTGGAGCCCAACCTCAACTTCCGGGCCTCGGCACCGGGCCCCGACGAGCAGCGGGCGGTGGAAAGCGCCTTTGCCAAGTCCATCATCTGGGGCTTCGCGCCGGTGGCCATCGAGGGCAGCAAGGTGCTGCTGGACCTGACGCCCTTTTTGGTGCGCGACAGCCAGAAGCTGACCGACCAACTGGGCCGCCGCAACTTCGCCGGGCTGCGGGCCGGCGCCGGGGCGGGCGCGGCCCCCGCGCCCTATCGCCTCGACGAAACCCGTTCGGCGGTGTACCCCGACAATACCAAGAACTTCCCCCGGAACACCGAGTTCGAAGCCATCGTCACCTTCGTGGGGGGCCCCAGCTCGGCGGGCCGGGGCTTCGGCGGGGGCCCCGACATTGCCCCCGACCCCAACGCCGTGACCGTGCGCATGCACCAGTCGTTCGTGGCCCTGCCCGACGCCGGCTACCAGTCCCGGCTGTTCGACCCGCGCTCGGGCTTCAACCAGTTCACGTACCAGGATTTTTCGGCCCCCATGACCGAGCCGCTGGTGCGGCGCTACACCCGGCGGCACCGGCTCGCCAAGAAGGACCCCACCGCCGCCCTCAGCGACCCGGTGACGCCCATCACCTACTACATCGACCGCGGGGCCCGCCCGACGTCAAGCGGGCCCTCATCGAGGGCGGCGCCTGGTGGAACCAAGCGTTTGAAGCCGCCGGCTACCGCAACGCCTTCGTCGTGAAGGAACTACCCGAGGGCGCCGACCCCATGGACATCCGCTACAACGTGGTGAACTGGGTGGACCGCGCCGGCAACCCGCGCGCGTTTTCCTACGGCTCGTCGTACATCGACCCACGCACCGGCGAAATCATCAAGGGCGTCGTCACGCTTGGCTCCGACCGCCACCGCCAGGACTACCTGCTGGCCGAGGGCCTGCTCCAGCCCTACAAGCCCGGCCAGCCCGTGCCCACCGCCATGGCCACCATGGCCCTGGCCCGCGTGCGCCAGCTTTCGGCCCACGAAATCGGCCACACGCTGGGCCTCTACCACAACTTCACTTCCAGCACCAAGGACCGGGGCTCGGTGATGGACTACCCGTTTCCGCGCTTCTCGCTGAAGGCCGACGGCACCGTGGACGTGTCGCAGGCCTACGCCACGGGCATCGGCAGCTGGGACAAGCGCGCCATTCTCTGGGGCTACCAGGACTTCCCGAAGGGCACCGACGAGGCGGCCGGGCTGGAAAAAATCATGAAGGAAACGCTGGCCCAGGGCCACATCTTCATCCCCGACATCGGCGGTTACGTGCACCCCACCGCCAACCAGTGGGACGAGGGCACGAACGCCGTGACCCAGCTGAACACGTTGATGAACGTGCGCCGCCACGTGCTCGATAACTTCTCCACCAACGCCATTCCGGCCGGGGCCCCCATGGCCACGCTGGAGGAAGTGCTGGTGCCCATGTACCTGCTGCACCGCTACCAGGTGGAGGCGGCGGCGAAGTCGCTCGGCGGCCTCTACTTCACCCACGCCGTGAAGGGCGACGGCCAGGTGATTACGCGGATGGTGGCGCCGGCCGAACAGTGGCGGGCCTTTGATGCGCTGATGGCCACCGTGACGCCCACCGCCCTGGCCCTGCCCGAGGCCCTGATCAAGCAGATTCCGCCGCGGCCCTCGGGCTTCCCCAGCAGTATGGAAACCTTCAGCGGCCACACGGGGCCCACCTTCGACCCCATCGCCGCCGCCGAAACGGCCGCGGCCCTCACCATCGCCTCGGTGCTGAACCCCGAGCGGGCCGCCCGCCTCGTGGAGTACCACGCCCGCGACGCCCAGCAGCCCGGCTTTCTGCCGGTGGTGGACAAGATGCTGGCCCAAACCTGGAAGGCGCCCCTGCCCGCCGGCTACAAAGGCGAGCTGCAAGTGCTGGTTAATAACCTTACCCTGAAATCGTTGCTGCAACTCGCCGCCGCCCCCGACGCCGCCGAGAGCGTGCGCGGCGAAAGCCTGCTCGAAGTCGCCGGCCTCAAGCAGTGGATGACGGCCCACCTCGCCGCCGCCCCGCCCCGCCACAAAGCCAGCCTGCTCTTCGGCCTGGCCCAAATCCGCAAGTTTGAAGACGACCCCAACAAGTTCGTGCCCAACCCCGGCGTGGACACGCCCCCGGGGCCCCCATCGGCATGCCCGGCCTGGATTTCCTGGGCGACGACGTAGCCTATTGATGCTTAGGGCCCCAGCCACCCGCCGGCCGGGGCCCACTTTTCCCGATTCTTCACCTTAATCCCTCGCCGCATGAACCAAACTTCTACCTCTCTGGGCAAGCGCAGCTGGCTGGCCGCGGGCCTGCTGGCCGGGCTGGCGCTGGCCCCGCTGGGGGCCCGGGCCCAGGCCCCCGCCATGCCGCCCGCCAAGCTCGAAGCGCTTAAGAAAGAGCTGCTCGTGGAAATCGACAAGCAGCAGAAGACCACCCAGCAGATGGTGGACATGGTGTTCAGTTTCGGCGAGCTGGGCTTCCAGGAAACGGAAACCTCGCGCTACCTCACCGGCATCCTCAAGAAGAACGGCTTCGTGATTCAAACCGGCATTTCGGGCGTGCCCACGGCCTGGACGGCCACCTGGGGCAAGGGCAAGCCGGTTATTGCCATCGGCAGCGACATCGACTGCATTCCGAAGGCCTCGCAAAAGCCCGGCGTGGCCTACCACGACCCCATCATCGAGGGGGCCCCGGGCCACGGCGAGGGCCACAACTCGGGCGTGCCGCTGAACATCACGGCCGTGCTGGCCTTGAAGAAAATTATGGAGCGCGAGCACCTGCCCGGCACCCTCATGCTGTGGCCCGGCGTGGCCGAGGAGCAGCTCGGCACCAAGGCCTACTTCGTGCGCGACGGCTATTTTAAGAACGTGGACGCCTGCATCTTCACCCACGTGGGCGACAACCTGGGCGTGTCGTACGGCGACAACGGCGGCAACGGGATGATATCGGTCAAGTTCGACTTCGACGGGCAGGCGGCCCACTCGGCCGGGGCCCCCTGGCGCGGCCGCAGCGCCCTCGACGCCGTGGAGCTGATGGACGTGGGCTGGAACTTCCACCGCGAACACATGGAGGTGACGCAGCGCTCGCACTACGTCATCCCCGACGGCGGCGACCAGCCCAACGTGGTGCCTTCCAAGGCGTCGGTGTGGTACTACTTCCGCGACCGCACCTACCCCAAAATCATGGAGATGTACGCCGACGCCCTCAAGATGGCCGAGGGCGCCACCCTCATGACCAAGACCACCACCACCCACGAGGTGCTGGGCAGCGCCTGGCCCGGCCACATGAACAAGGCCATTGCCGAGGCCATGTACCAGAACATGCGCACCGTGGGCCTGCCCCAGTGGAGCGCCGACGACCAGGTGCTGGCCCGCGCCACCCAGGTAGAAATGAAAGCCCCCAAAACCGACCGCCGCAACCGCCCCATCGACGGCCTAGCCACCAAGCTTGACTCGCTAACGGCCCCCGAGGCGTTTTCCATCGGCGGCGGCTCCGACGACATCGCCGACATCTCCTGGAACGTGCCCACCGTGGTGCTGCGCTACCCGGCCAACATCCCCGGCCTGCCCGGCCACCACTGGTCCAACGCCATTGCCATGGCCACACCCATCGCCCACAAGGGCGTCACGGCCGGCGCCAAGGCCGAGGCCCTCACGCTGCTCGACATGCTGGTGAACCCCGCCCTCATTAAGGATGCTTGGACGTACTTCACTGACGTGCAAACCAAGGACACCAAGTACACGCCCATGGTATCGGCCACCGACAAGCCCGCCATCACCCTCAACAAGAACATCATGGCCCAGTACCGCCCCGAAATGGCGAAGTATTACTACAACCCCGCCAAGTACAAGTCCTACCTGGAGCAACTCGGCATCACCTACCCCACTGTGCGCCCCGCCGGGGCCCCAGCCAAAGCCAACGGGACGGACTAGGGCCAAGGCGCCGGCAAGAAAAACAGCAAAAAGGGCCGGCCGCATTGTGCGGCCGGCCCTTTTTGCTGGGTACTGTGGGGCCCTAAAACGGGCTATCCAAGTCGGCTAGCGTGGGCAGGATGGCGTCTTTGGGCGAAATCGTGGGGTTCTCCACGTTCCAGTCGATGCCCAGCGCCGGGTCGTTCCAGAACAGGCCGCCTTCGGAAGGCGGCGCGTAATAGTTCGAGCATTTGTAGAGAAAGAGCGTGTCTTCTTCCAGGGCCACGAAGCCGTGGGCGAAGCCAACGGGCACGTAGAAAATGTTGCCCAGCGCGGCGCTCAGTTCCACGGCCACGTGCTGGCCGTAGGTGGGCGAATCGCGGCGTATGTCTACAATCACATCCAGGGCCCGGCCCTGGGCCACGCGCACAATTTTAGCCTGCGCGTGCGGCGGCTTCTGGAAGTGCAGGCCCCGCAGCACGCCGGGCTGCGACTTGCTCTGGTTGTCCTGCACCCAATCGAGGTCGGCGGGCAGGCCGGCCTCCTGCATCAAGCGGGCGCTAAAGGTTTCGTAAAACACCCCGCGCGGGTCGCCAAACAAGCGGGGAATGAACTCGATGGGGCCGGCAATGGCGGTCTTTTTGACTTGCATAGGGCAGCAAAGCTATAAAATAGCGTTGGGGGAAGCAGGTTATTTTTTGGGCCCCGGCACAGCGGCCACGGCTTGCAGGTACTGGGCCAGCACCAGCTTTTCGTCGAACTTGGTTTCGACCAGCGCGCGGCTGGCCTGCCCCATCTGCTGCAGCTCCAGGGGCCCCAGGCGCAGCACTTGCAGCATTTTGGCGGCCAGGTCGGGGCCTGAGCGCACTTGGCAGAGGTAGCCGTTCTGGCCGTCCTGCACGGTGTCGCGGCAGCCGGGCACGTCAGTGGTCACCAAAGGCTTGCCGCAGGCGGCGGCTTCGAGTAGGGTTTTGGGCGTGCCCTCGCGGTAGCTGGGCAGCACCACGCAGTCGGCGCGGTGCAGGTGGCCGGCCACGTCGTCGGAGCGGCCCAGGTATTCGATGTCGCCGGCGGCGAGCCAGCCCTCGAACACGGCCCGCGCCACGCCCACGCCGCCGGCCTCGTCCAGGGCCCCCAGCAGCTGCACCCGCGTGCCGGGCACGGCCTGGCGCACCAGCTTGGCCGCCTCAAAATACTCCTGAATGCCCTTCTCGTAGAGCACCCGCGCCACCATCAGGAACACGAACGGCTCGTTGCGCACGAATGTGGCGGCCGGCCGGAACCGGGCCGTGTCGACGCCCGAGCCGGGCAGCAGGCCGGCAATTTCGGCCCGCACCAGGCCGTGCTCAACGAAGAGCTGGCGGTCGTCGGCGTTTTGGAAAAACACCTTGCGCGGAAACCGGAACGCCACCCGGTACAGGCCCAGCGCCACGCGGCTCACCACGTTGCGGATGAGGAACACCGTGCCCAGCCCGCTCACGTTGTTGATGCACGGCACGCCCGCCAGCCGCGCCGCCAGCGTGCCGTAGATGTTGGGCTTGATGGTGTAGTGCAGCACCACGTCGGGCCGCTCGCGCTTGTAAATCTTATAAAAGCGGCGCGTGAGCTGAGCGTCCTTGGCGGGGTTGGTGCCCTTGTTTTCCATCAAAATCGGTACGAAGCGGCAGCCCAGCTCGGTTTCGAGGCGCACAGAGTAGTCGTCGGGCGGGGCAATGGCCAGCACCTCGTGGCCGGCGGCTTGCAGGGCCCTGACGAGGCCGGCGCGGAAATTCCAGATGTTCCAGCTGGTGTTGATAACGATGGCGACGCGCACGAACGAATAAAAAAAGCGGCAAAAAGGGTTGGCCGGGCAAAGGTCGGCACAAGCGCGCCGCCGCGCCGACCTTTGCGGCCGTAATCTTTGTTAGGAGTGCATGATGTCTCGTTTGTTACTACCCGTTTTACTGGGGGCCCCGGCGGTGCTGTGGGCCGCGCCGCCCGTGCCGCCGGGCAAGGCCTTGTTCCAGCAAAACTGCGCGCGCTGCCACGGGGCCAACGGCAAGCTGGGCCTGAACGGGGCCCACGACCTGACCAAAAGCAACCTCAACGCCTTCGGGCGCACCTACCTCGTCACCAACGGCATGGGCAAGATGCCGGCCTTCAAAACCAAGCTTTCGGCAGCCCAGATCGAGCAATTGGTAGCGTATTCCCTTACCTTTAAGTAGTTACTTGCCGCGCGGCCGCGGCGGGGCCCCGGGGCGCTGCCCCCGCGGGCCCGCACC
>NZ_MDZA01000034.1 GCF_001816125.1 Hymenobacter coccineus
TGGCCGCGTCGTTGCCGGGCCCCCCGGCGCGTTGGGCCCACAGGAGCGCGCCGGTGGCTGGGCTCCACTTGGCCACGAAGGCGTCGCGCTGGCCGTCGGTGGTGGCGTTGGTGAGGGCGAAGGGGCCGAAGCGGACCGTGCCGGCGAAGTTGCCCGCCAGGTACACGTTGCCCGCGTCGTCGGTGGCTGTGGCGCTGACGGACGAATAATCGCCGGTGGCTGAGCCGGCTGCCACCGCCGCCCGCCAGGCAGGGGCCTGCGCCTGGGCCCCGCTTGCCTCCAGTGCCAGCATCAATCCTAATAAGAAATGAACTGCTCGACCAGTCGCCCCGCGCGGTGAACCGTAGCCCGCGCCCCCCGCACTCGGAGCAACTGCCGCTAGCGCGAGGCATGCTGGATCAACGCGGGGAGTATGCATTTGGCAAGGCGCAAGCAAGAAGAAAGGGCGCGGAAGATAGGGCCCCCGGCTGGTCGGGCCGTTACTTCGCGGCATGCCGCATCCTGCCATCTTTCTGCGCGACGTGCCGGGGGCCCTCACGGCGCTCTCGGCCATGGTCACGCCCGCCATTTTGGTGTCGGCCTGCGGGGCCCTGGTGCTCACCACTTCGCAGCGCCTGAGCCGCAGCCTGGAGCGGGTGCGCGCCGTGGCCGCCGCCCTCAAAAGCCTGCGCGACGCAACCGCCGCCGGGGCCCCGCCCGACGCCGACGAGCACGGATACCTCACCCAGCAGCTGGTGTTTTCGGCCCGTCGCGCCCGGCTCCTGCAGCAGGCCATGACTTGTCTTTACTTGGCCTTGGGTATCTTTGTGGCCAGCATCGTCGTCATCGGCGCCATCGAGGTGCTGGCCCTGACGGCGGCCTGGCTGCTGACGGGGTTGGCCCTGGCGGGCAGCGGAATGTTCTTCTACGCCAGCGTGTTGTTGATTTGGGAGTCGCGGGTGGCGCTGCGCGACGTAGGGTCGGAGACGGACTATTTGGTACAGCACAACCCGTTGGCGTAACCCACATTTGAGGCCCGGTTATTGTACTTCCCGGGGAAGCCCTGCCGGCCGACTGAGCTGGTACTGTTGAGTTTGTCTTACGTGCCGCGCCCACGGTTTTTTGGGTACATTGCTGCGGCGGTGCGCGAAAAAGCATGCGCCCCGCCTGTTATATAATTAACTGCTAATCGTTATGAGAATTGTCCCTTCGAACCACATCCAGGTGTCGGTTCCCGACAACTGCCAGCTCCACGAGCTGGATATTTGGTCCTCTTGCTACGCCGCCATCGAAGCCGGCACCAAGCCGTTCGACGTGCGCCTGAACGACCGCAACTTCCAGGCCGGCGACGCCCTGCTGCTGCGCGAATTTGACCCCGAAACCGGGGCCCACAGCGGCCGCATTGCCCTGCGCTGGGCCAGCCACGTGCTGCAAGGCGGCGCCTTCGGCGTTGAGGAAGGCTGGTGCGTGCTGGGCCTGGCCGAGCACCCGCCGCTGCCCGCCGGTATCAGCGACACGCGCCTCTGGTAGGACCCCGGTAACCCGAGCCGCTGGCGCCCCCGCGCCGATGGCTCGTTTTCGGTCCCCGCGCTTTGCAATCGTTACCGATTGCGAGCCGCGGGGTTTTTTGTGGGCCAGGAATTAGGCCGGCTGGTGGAGCGGCCGGGTGGCGTTCCTGAATTTGCGCCGGGGATTAAGCGGGCTGGTCCAGCAACCAGTTCACGGCCGCGCCTTCGTCGGCGAACACGCGGGCCTGGTAGGGGCGCTCGGGGGCCAGGGCGTGGGCCACGGGCGAAGCCACGGCGTCGTCGGCGTGCATCTGCTCGATGCGGGCCGGCGAGCTGAACACGGCCAGCCGCAGCGGGGACGGCGCCAGCTGGGTCGCGGCTTCAGGAAAAAACTCATTGGCGAGCCAGTTGGTTTCCACCACGTCGATGGGGCCACCGCGGCGCGCATCGAGCAGCCAGCGGGCACAGCTGTGCTGCTGGGCCAGGGCCAGGAGTTCCTGGTAAGAGGCTGGGCTTCGGCCAGGGTGGTTTCGCGCAGCCAGCGCAGAAATAAGACGTGGAGGTCGGGCCGGTGGAGAATGCTGTAGGGAGCCAAGGCAAGGGGCGCTAAAATGCATTAAAAATCGGGTAGAGAGCTGTTAACAGGTGCTAAACCGCCAGGGTTTTGCTGCCGCGGGCCCCAGCAGACGAACGGTACCCCTGGCGCGGCGAAGGGCGGTAAAAGCCAGTCCAGTTGCGGGCCCGGGCGGCAAGCCGCGCCGCCGCCCGACCTTTGCCCGGCCGCTGCCATTCCCTGCCCGCATGACCTTCGCCGACTTCAAAGCCCTGCACCAACGCCGCCAGACCGAGTACCTAGCCCACCACGGCCACCGCCTGGCCGAGCGCCAGGAGGACAGCTTCGACCTGACGCTGTTTGCGGTGGGCGACTTCTACGCCGAAACCTGGCGCAGCCGCGGCGAGGAAGCCGTGCTCTTCATCCACGTGTTCCAAAAGCCCGCCGGCCTGGGCGAGTACCTGGCCCGGGTGCAACTGCCGCGGGGCTTGTAAGGTCCTTGCGGGGCCCCAGCGCCGGTGCTGGCGGCCAGCAAGGGGCGCAAAATGCAACGAGTAACGGGGTGCCTGGTGGCGCTGATGAGTTGGCTGGGGCCCCGGGTGGCCGTGGCGCAACCGGCGGCCCTGCCCGCGCCGGAAACCTTCGGCTACCGCCACTTGGTGGTAATGTTCGGCCGCGACAGCGTGGACGTGCTGGTGCTCTCGCAGTCCGGGGAGGCGGCCGTGCGCAAGCCGCTGCTGCTCTGGGCGCAGGGCTCGCTGCCCACGCCGCTGATTTTGTACGACCAGCGTGGGCCCTACCCGGTGTTCCCGTTCCACCCGAAAGAAGTGCTGCGCACCTGCCACCTGGCCATCATCGGCAAGCCCGGCATCCCGCTGGTGGCCGACGTGGAGGGCAAAAACCCGAACCAAATGTTTGGCGCCACCCAGCCCTCGGCCTATTACTGCCAGCGCAACTACCTGACCTACTATGTGCAGCGCGACGTGGCCGTGCTGCGCTACCTCAAAAAGCAGCCGTGGGTAGACGCCGGCCGCGTGGTGGTGGGCGGCCACTCCGAGGGCAGCACCATTGCCGCGCACCTGGCCGCCGTGCCGGGCCTGGTGAGCCGCGCCGTGTACCTGAGCGGTAACCCGTTGGGCCGCCTGATGTCCATGCTGGCCGAGGCGCGCCAGGCCGGCGACACGGCCAGCGCCACCGGCACGTTCCGGCGCTGGCAGGAGGCGGTGGCCGACCCGGCCGCAGCGGATTGCGTGGGCGACGACAACCGCAACACCTACTCGTTTTCGACGCCCCTGCTGCCGGTGCTGCTGCGCGCCCAGGTGCCCATTTTCGTGGGCTACGGCACCCAGGATCGGGGTGTGTCCGGCGACGATTACCTGCGCCTCGAAGCCATCCGGCGGCACAAAACCAACTTCACCTTTCGGGCCTACGCGGGGCGCGAGCACAACTTTTTCGGCGTGAAGGACGGGCAGGTGAACTACGACGACTTCTACTGGGACGCCGTGGGCGCGGAGTTTCTGCGCTGGGCCGGGCTCCTGCCTGAGTAGGGCCCTGGCGCGGCCTTGCACGCGTGGGCCACCGGCTTGATCATCTACTTGGCCCGGAGGCAGCTGCCTCGGGGATGCAGGGGCCTTGGGGGAGGCACGGAGCCCTGGGAAAGCCGAGCTAAAAAATTAACATACTGACCGACAAGCCCTAAGTATTCGCTGTTTTATTGAAAAGTAGCAAAGAATAAGGTAAATTGGTATAATTGCTAAAAATATATTTACTAATTTTTAATATGTCTATGCATCAATTAATATACGCCAGCACTGCTACCCAACCCTTTAGCGATGATGAACTGCGGGCGCTGTTGGCGCAGGCCCGGCCCCGCAACCAAGCCGCCGGCCTGAGGGGTATGCTGCTGTATAGCAAGGGCCTGTTTTTGCAGTTGCTAGAGGGCGAAACGGCAGCGGTGTACGAGCTTTACTACGGCCGCATTGCCCGCGACCTGCGCCATCGCCGCCTGCATGTGCTGGCCGACGGCCCGCTGACCGACTATACCTTCCCGGAGTGGCACATGGGCTTCCTGCACACTACCTCGACCAGCGAGGTAGTCCTCGACGGCTACCTCAACCCCGTTGAAACCAGCTTCTTGGCCAAACACGCCCCGAATGCTTCCCCCGTGCTGCGGAACCTGCTGCACCAGTTTGTGCACAGCCAGGCCCGGGCCCGCCGCCAGTAGCCCCGGCCGCCGGGCAAACCAGCGAAGCCCGTCCGGCATTGCTTTTAACCAGGTAGGGGCCCTACCTTGCCCGCATGAAAGCGCGCCTGTTGCCCCTGCTATTTGCCCTGGTCAAATTCGCTTCAGGCTACCTGCTGCTCAGTCCGTTGTACGAGCTGCAGCGCGACGAGTACCTGTACCTGGCCCACGGCCGGCACCCGGCCTGGGGCTACCTCGAAGTGCCGCCCCTGACGGCCGCCCAGGCCTGGCTGACGAACGCGGCGGGCGGCGACTTCTGGGCCGTGAAATTCTGGCCGTTTCTGTGGGGCGCGGCCACCGTGTACCTGGTGGTGCGGCTGGCGCAGCGGCTGGGCGGCGGCTGGTTTGCGGGGGCCCTGGCCGGCACCTGCTACCTGGGCACGGCCTTCGCCCGGCTCAACCTGCTGTTCCAGCCCAACTCGTTCGAAGTGTTTGGGTTCGTGCTGAGCCTCTACTGCTTGGCGCGCTACCTGCAAACCCAGCGGCCCGCGGCCCTGTACGGGCTGGGCGTGGGCCTGGGGCTGGGCCTGCTGAACAAGTACACAACGCTGTTTTTCGGGTCGGCGCTGGTGGGGGCCCTGCTGCTCACGCCCGCCCGCCGGCTGCTGGGGAGCCGCCACTTCTGGGGCGCGCTGGGGCTGGCGCTGCTGCTGTGGGGCCCCAACCTGGCCTGGCAGCTGGCCCACGGCCTGCCGGTGCGCCACCACATGCAGCTGCTGCACGACAGCCAGCTGGTGCACGTCGAGGCCGGCACGTTCTGGAAGATGCAGCTGCTCCTGTGCCTGGCCGCCGTGTGGGTGTGGGCGCCGGGGCTGGGGGCCCTGTTGCTGTCCCGCGAATTCCGGGCGTACCGGGCGCTGGGCTGGGTGCCGGTGCTGGGCGTGGGCCTGCTGGCGGCCCTGCACGGCAAAGACTACTACGCCCTGGGCTACTACCCGGTGCTGTTCAGCTTCGGGGCGGTGTGGTGGGAGGCCCGGCTACAAAACTTCCGCTGGAAAGCTGTGCTGCGGCCGGCGCTGGTGGCCCTGCCGCTGGCGCTGCTGGCGCCCATTTTCCCGTTCATCTACCCCGTGGCGGGGCCCGCTGCCATGCGGGCCATGCGCCTGCGCTACGCCGGCCTGGGCCTCTACCGCTGGGAAGACGGCCGCGACCACGCCCTGCCCCAGGACTACGCCGATATGCTGGGCTGGCGCGAGCTGGCCGATAAAACCTGGGCCGCCTACCAGGCCCTGCCCGATTCGGTGCGCGCCCACACCCTCATCAAGTGCGCCAACTACGGCCAGGCCAGCGCCATTAACTACTACAACCGCCACCGCGCCCTGCCCCCGGCCCAGAGCACCAACGGCAGCTTCCTGTTCTGGTGGCCCGCCCCGCAGGCCTACCGCGCCGCCCTAATCATCGACGACGAATTCCACCCCGAAATCGCGCCGCACTTCGCGTCTTACCGCCGCGCCGGCGAAGTCGCCAACCCCTACGCCCGCGAGCACGGCACGCTCATCATCGTCGGCCGGGGCCCCGACGCGGCCGTGCAGGCCCTAGTGCGCCGCGAGCAGCAAGCCGAGCTGGCCGCCTGGCAAGGCCAGTAGCGGCGCCTCAGTTTCAGCTTTAGCCCCCAAAGGGGAATTCCGCCCGCAACTCCCAGGGGCCCCCGCGGTAAGCCCACAGCTTCAGGCCGGTGCCGGTGGCGGCGAAGGGCTGGAAGTCGGCCTGTAAGTCGGCCAGCAGCTGGCGGGCCACGGCGGGGTCCACCTTGTTTTGGACGGTGACGTGGGGCTGGAGCTTCTGCTGGTCCTGGGGCGTGAGGCGCGGGGCCCAGGCCGTTTGCAGGCGGCGGTGCAGGGCGCGCAGCTCGGCGTTTTCCAGGTTGAAGGCCACGCCCCGGCCCAACGAGCGCACGCTGGCCACCTGCACCGGCAGGGGCCCCAGCGCCCGGCACGTGTCGGCCAGCTCGGTTTTCAATTGGGCCTCGTCCTCGCCCGGCAAGTGGTGAAACAGCGTGACGTGCGCGGCCAAGTAGTTGATTTTCGGCGGGAAGTGCTGGCGGCGCAGCTCGTTGAAATACGCCTGCGAATCGGCGTCGAGGGCCAGGGTGAGAATGAGCGGGGCGGGGGAGGCGAAGGACATGAAGGGCAACGAAAACAATTGAAAATAATGGCTAACTACTTGGCAGCAAAGGCGAATAAATAGTCCCTGGTGGGCCCCGGAGGGACCTATTGTACGGCCCGGGGTGTTAAACAACCAATGCAGACCGACCTCTTTTTGCCCGTTCTCAACGCCCCGGTGCCCGTGGCCCCGCCGGTACTCGCCGACGTTTCCGCCGATGCCGCCGCCCCTCGTACGCACGGGGCCAAGCTGTGGCTGCCCAAGCGCGTGCTCTTCACCCCCGACGCCTTACAGGAAGACTACGGCCAGCAAATCCTGGCCCGCGCCACGGCCCTGAACCTTGACATTGAGCTGCTGAAAAGCAACCGCCTCACCGGCCTGCGCGGCGACGACGAGCGCGCCACCTACCGCACCGCCAAAACCACGCTGGCCGTGGTGAACGCCCCCGCCGGGGCCCTGCGCCTGCAGCCCACGCCGCCCTCGGCCGACTTCCAGCTCAACCTCGCCGAGGGCTGCCCCGCCCACTGCCAGTACTGCTACCTGGCCGCAGCCTCAGCGGCCCGCCCGTGGTGCGCGCCTTCGCCAACCTGCCCAAGCTGCTGGCCAACACCCAGGTATACGAGCGGGCCGACCGCCCCGTGAGCTTCGAAGCCAGCTGCTACACCGACGTGCTGGGCATCGAGCACCTCACCGGGGCCCTGGCCGAAACCGTGCGCTACTTCGCCGGCCGCGAGGGCGGGCGCCTGCGCTTCGTGAGCAAGTACGACCACGTAGAAAGCCTGCTGGGCCTGCCCCACAACGGCCACACCGCGCCCGCGCCTCGCTCAACGCCGAGCCGCTGGCCCGGCAGCTGGAGGGCGGCACGGCCAGCATCGAGGCCCGCATCCAGGCCCTGCGGCGGCTGGCGCTGCCCGTGGCGCAGGGCGGCGGCGGCTACCCGGTGGGCGTGCTGCTGGCCCCCATCATGCCCCTGCCCGACTGGCAGCAGCACTACGGCGAGCTGCTCGACCGCGTGCAGGCCGCCTTCGATTTCGACTGCGACCTCACCGTGGAGTTCGTCACGCACCGCTTCACGCCCGGCTCCAAAGAGGTGCTGCTCGGCTGGTACCCCGGCACCACCCTCGACCTCAGCGAAACCGACCGCGCCGTGAAGCGCAACAAGTTCGGGGGCCTCAAGTACGTGTACAACCCGCCCACCATGAAGGAGCTAAAGACCTGGTTTTATGCCGAATGGCAGCGCCGCTTCCCGAACGCGCCCATTCAATACTGGACGTAGGGCCCCCAGCCAAACGCCCGCCCCGAGTGCATCGGGGCGGGCGTTTGGCTAACCGTTGCCGGGGCCCTAGCAGCCGCAGCGGAAATCGGGGTAGTCGGCGTAGCCCGGCGCGGGCGTGTCGTCGATGCGGATGATGTGGTCGAGGCGCACTTCGTCGCCCGAGGCCAGCTGGGCGTACTCGGCGTGGTCGCGGGTGACGAACGTTTTGATGGCGACCGATTCCTGGCACAGCTGCCGCAAGTCGTTGAAATATTGTAAATAAACCGGCTGCTTGCGGGTGGCCGCAGCTTCCAGCACGTCATAAAAGCCACAATCAATGGGTTGGTAGTCGGTAGCCATGGCGGGCAGGGGTTTAGGTGGAGTGCGTAGTTTACGCTCGCACTCAGCACCGCGTTAACCGCCTCGCTTCATGACCACCGCCGAATTTTGGGACCAGCAGCAGTTTAGTTACATTGTAACCTACTCGTTTAACCGGGGCCCCAAGCTGGCCGCGTTGCGCGAGGCAACCGTCGTTGCAATTAAGCAAGCCAAGCAGGAATTGCACCGTGCGTGGTTTATGCAGCAAGCCGGTTCGTTGCGGAAGCTGCGCGGCTTAGAAGCTGATTTTAGTGGAAATATCCCCCTGAAAACGCCAACGGATAAAAAGTCAGCTACTGATAATTCTGTTGATCAAATAGCGGTAATCGAGCGTGTAATCGGCAGTGGCTCAGTAACTCAGTGGGGCCCTGCGTATTCCAGCTGGTGAAGAATTGGTTTCTAGGAGCGTCCCCATTTACCGCGATGCGTTGGCTTTTTATGGGGAACAGCACAACCTACTACATGTGCTCAATATCTGTTTCCAATCCCTATTTATGCGGACAGACGATGGCGTAATGATTGAATCAAGTGTGGCGGCTTATTTGGAGTTGCAACGGTTGCTCATGTAACTCGGCCACCCAATCGAAACGGCCGACGAGCACGAATAAAGCGTACTAATTCAGGCGTTGTATTTCGCGGCGCGGCCATTGCGCTGGTATCTTAGGGCAACGAAAAACTGTTTTTCCCATGGCTCCCATCCTTATCGAACCCCTGAGCGAGCAAGCCTATGAGCTGCTGCGGCAACTAGAGGCACTGCACATTTTGCGGGTAGTGCCAGCGGATGAAACGCCTGCGCCAGCTAAGCGCAAATGGGCCGGTAGTCTGAGCGATGCCGCGGCTGGTAAGTTGCGGGAACACACCGAGCAAGCACGGCAGGAATGGGAGCGTACATTTTAGCCGATACTAACGCGGGAATTGACTTTCTGAACAATAAGTTGCCCGCAGCGAGTACTGCCTGGTTCCAGCGGGTGCTTGATGAGGGCGGTTTGGCGCTGTCCGTAGTAGTGCAGATAGAGCTGCTTTCTTGGCTTGGCAGTCCGGCCGATATGCAATTGCTGGAAGATTTCATTGCGGCGACCACCATTTTACTCCTTGATGAGCTCGTCACCCAGCAAACCATCCGGTTGCGCCAGCAGCACCGCATCAAGCTGCCTGATGCCATTATTGCCGCTACGGCGCTAGTGCACGGGCTGCCCTTGCTAACTCGGAACGCGGCGGATTTTCGGCAGGTAGCCAGCCTGGTGGTGCTCAACCCACACGACCCGGCCCAACTACCGGCCCGTTAGCTGCCGTGGCCGCGAAACTGTTACGCATGCTGGGCTTGGTCTTGTTCCTGGCCAGTTGCCAGCCGGGCCGGCCGCTGGCCGGGCGGACCAACGCTGCGTACCAAGTTGGGGCCAGCCGACGTTCGCCTAGATAGCCTGGCGCTGTTCGACAGCGCCCGCCAGCGGGTGGTGCCGGTGGCGCTGTACTTCTCCAGCGGCTGGGGGCCCAAAACGCGGCTGAAAGCGGCCATTCTCAGCCACGGCTACGGCGGTACGAACACGGCGTACTCATGCATCGCCCGCAACTTGGTGGCGCAGGGCTACTTCGTGGCCAGCATCCAGCACGAGTTGCCCACCGACGAACCCATCCCCACCGTGGGGCCCCCGCAGGTGGTACGCCGGCCCAACTGGGAGCGCGGGGTGCAAAACATCTTGTTTGTGCGGCAGGAATTGCGGAAGCAATACCCCCGCGTCGATTTCGGCCAGCTGCTGCTGGTGGGCCACTCCAACGGCGGCGACATGGCCATGCTTTTCGCCCAGGAGCACCCGGCGCTGGTGCGGCGCGTCGTGTCACTCGACAGCCGCCGCATGCCGTTTCCCCGCGCCCGCCGGCCCCGGGTGTTGTCGCTGCGCTCGAGCGACCAGGTGGCCGACCCCGGCGTGCTGCCCACGCCGGCCGAGCAGCGGCGCTTCGGCACCGCCGTGGCGCAGCTGCCCGCCACCCTGCACAACGACATGTGGGACGGCGCCACGCCCGCCCAGCAGCAGGAAATGAACGCGCTGATTGCCAGATTTCTGGCGCGCTGATAGGCCCCAGTGGCCGCCCGGGGCCCCGCAACCGAACCCGGGGCCAGCCGGTTTCGGCGCGAGAAAAATAGGCGTAAAACCGGAAATTGGAGTTATATATTGCGGTTGCACTATTCCCGCCGCTATGCTCCAACCCGCTGCTCACCTGCCCACTAGCCCTGCCCTGCGGTCGGCCACGCCGCGCGTGGCCGCCATCGACATCGTGCGGGGCTTGGCCATGGTCATCATGGCCCTCGACCACATCCGTGAGTTTTGGAGCCCCACCGCGGTGCGGCCCGAAGACGTGGCCCACGCGTCGGTGGCGCTGTTCCTCACGCGCTGGATCACGCACTTTTGCGCGCCCACGTTCGTGTTCCTGGCCGGCACCAGCGTCTTCCTCTACCAGCAGAAGCAGGCCAGCCGCGGGGCCGTCAGCCGGTTTTTGCTGCTGCGTGGGCTGTGGCTGGTGGTGCTGGAAGTCGTCGTTATTAACTTCCTGTTGCAGTGGGGCTACAACGCCCTTTTGCTGCAAGTGATTTGGGCCCTGGGGTGGAGCATGGTGCTGCTGGCCGGCCTCATCTGGCTGCCGCGCTGGCTGGTGGGGGCCCTGGCGCTGGCCTTTATTTTTGGACAACACTTGCTGCCCTTCCTCCAGCCCGTCACGAGGGCCAACGTGGGCTGGGCCTTGCTCTACGGCCAGCCGTTTCTGTTCAAACTGACCCCGCAGCTGCCGGTGCTGGTAGCCTACACCGTGCTACCCTGGGCCGCCGTGATGGCCGCTGGCTACGCGGTGGGGCCCTGGTTCCAGTTGCCGGCGCCCCAGCGCACCCGGTGGCTGGGCGCGGCGGGCGCGGGGGCGCTGCTGCTGTTTGGGGCCCTGCGCGCCACCAACTGGTATGGCGACCCGGCCCCATGGAGCGTGCAAGCCCGCGGCCTGCTGTACAGCGCGTTGTCGTTCGTGAACGTCACGAAGTACCCGCCGTCGCTGCTGTTTCTGTGCCTCACGCTGGGCGTGGCGCTGGTGCTGCTGGCGGCTTGGGGCCCCGCCGGCCGCCTGGGCCGCTGGCTGAGCACCTACGGGCGCGTGCCGATGTTCTACTACCTGCTGCACTTTTGCCTCCTCAGCGGCGGCGCGTTCGGGTGGACGGCGCTGGCGTTTGGCAAGCCCTTCAACCTGTCGTTTGCCCCGCCCGGCGCCGGGCTGCCCGCCGGCTACCACCCCAGCCTGTGGCGGGCCTACGCGGTGTGGGCGGCAGTGGTGGCGCTGCTGTACTGGCCCTGCCGCTGGTACCAGGGCTACAAGCAGCAGCACACGCACTGGTGGCTGTCGTACCTGTAGCGCGGCGGGCGCGTTCGGTAGCCGGGGCCCCGAGAAAGTAAGCTGGGCAACGGCATGCATTTTGCGCCGCCGCTGGAGCAGTGGCGAACGGTTGAACAAAACAGCCGGGCGCCGCTAACCCCGGCGCGCGCTCCTGCGTTTCGGGCTTCTACTCAAACCCTCCTTATTTGATGAAATTCTTCTCTTCCTTAGTGCTTTCCGGGAGCTTACTGTTGGCTGGGGCCCCCGTGGCCGTGGCCCAGCAGGCGCCGTCGCCCTACCACACCCGGTTTGTAGTCGATGCGCCCATCACGCTGGGCCTCGGGGCCGTCAGCGGCTTTGGCCTCTACCGGGTGCAGCAAAAAACTGGCCTCACCGAAGCCGAGTTGGCGGCCCTTAGCAAAGACGACGTGCCCCGCATCGACCGGTTTTCGGCCGGCTACTACAGCGACCGGGCCCAGACCACCAGCGACTTCCTCTGCTACGGCTCGCTGCTGGTGGCCCCCGGCCTGCTGGCCCTGAACCCCGCCGCGCGCGGCCGCTACGGCCAGGTGGTGGCGCTGTACCTGGAAACGATGCTCGCCACGGACGCCATTTTCACCACTTCGGTGGGCAACGTGGCGCGCAACCGGCCTTACCTCTACGGCCCCGAGGGCGGCGGCGACCGCACGGGCAAAATCGCCACCAACTCGTTCTTTTCCGGCCACACGGCCCACGCGGCCACGGCCACGTTCTTCGCCGCCAAGGTGTTCCACGACTTCAACCCTGGCTCGCGGGCCCAGCCCTACGTGTGGGGCGCGGCGGCGGCCGTGCCGGTGGCCGTGGCGTACTTCCGTATCGAAGCCGGCAAACACTTCCTCACCGACAACCTGCTGGGCTACGCCGTGGGCGCTACCATGGGCGTGGTGGTGCCGCAACTGCACAAAAAAGCCAGCGCCGCGGGCGTGTCCCTCTCGCCCATCCAGGGCCTGAACGTGAACGGCTACGCCTACTCGGGCCTGCTGCTGCGCAAGCAGCTGTAGGCCCCCGGGGCGGCGGTTAGGGACCTGGCGGCAGCGGACTTGCCGTTAGCTGCCACCCGGTGGCCGGAAGCCAGGCGGGGCCCCGGCGGCCGGCGGCGGGCGCGCATCTTTGCGCCGCGCTTAGCGCAGTACTCCGCCTTTCCTTCCGCCATGTCCGTTCCCATCTACCAAGTCGATGCCTTTGCCCGCCGCGCGTTTGCCGGCAACCCCGCCGCCGTTTGCCCGCTCGAAGCGTGGCCGCCCGACGCGTTGATGCAGCAAATTGCTGCCGAAAACAACTTGGCCGAAACCGCCTTCTACGTGCCGCTTAACGGTCAGGAGGCCGATTTTCACCTGCGCTGGTTCACGCCCACGTTCGAGATTGATTTGTGCGGCCACGCCACCCTGGCCACCGCCCACGTGCTGTGGAACGAGCGCGGCTTTGCTAAAGACGAAATCGTGTTCCAGAGCCAGAGCGGCCCGCTGCGCGTGCGCCGCGAGGCCGACGGCCGCCTCACGCTCGACTTCCCCAGCCGCCCGCCCCGCCCGCTGGCCCCCGACGAGGTGCCGGCCGTGCTCACCCAGTCGCTGGGCCCCGGCGCGGCCGTGCCACTGGCGGTACTGGCCTCGCGCGATTTGGTAGTTGAATTTGCTTCGGCTGAAGAGGTGCTGGCCCTGCGCCCCGACTTTGGGGCCCTGGTGGCGCTGGGCTACATCGGCCTGATTGCCACTGCTCCCGGCCCCGAAGGCGTCGATTTTGTGTCGCGCTTTTTCGCCCCCGAAGTGGGAGTACCCGAAGACCCCGTCACTGGCTCGGCGCACAGCACGCTCATCCCGTTCTGGGCCGCTAAGCTGGGCAAAACCGAGCTGTTTGCCCGCCAGGAATCGGCCCGCGGCGGCGAGCTGTGGTGCCGCCTGCGCGGCGACCGGGTGGACATTGGCGGCTACGCCGTGACGTACTTGGTGGGGGCCCTGCCCAACCTGCCCGGCCTGTAGCGTGGCCGCTGCGAGTCCGCGCGGTTGAACGGTCGCTAAACGGTAATTGCGCACTTGTAGCGCGGACTACAAAGTCCGCGCTACACGCGCCGAGCCCGTTCAACCGCGCGGACTCACAGTGTCCATGCTGTAGCATGTTACACCGTTTTTTTGGTGGCGCGCGGCGTAGCTTTTTTGGTGGTGGCGGCGTTGAGGCGGTCGGGGTTTTCGGCCAGGAACTTGCCCCAGCTTTTGCCGCCGGCGGCGGTGGCGTTGTTGCCTTTTTGGTAGTGGTGGCACAGGGCCACGGCCAGGGCGTCGGTGGCGTCGAGCAGCTTGGGGGCCTCGGCGATGGGCGGCAGGGCCAGGGTTTGGCGCAGCATGTGGGCCACGTGCTCCTTGGTGGCGCTGCCCGAGCCGGTCACCGACTGCTTCACCTTGGTGGGCGCGTACTCGACGTACGGAATCTGGCGCGAGAGGCAGGCGGCGATGGCCACGCCCTGCGCCCGGCCCAGCTTGAGCATGCTTTGCACGTTCACCCCAAAAAACGGCGCCTCGATGGCCAGCTCGTCGGGCAGAAACTCGTCGATCAACTCAATCATGCGGTCGAAAATCCGCTTTAATTTTACCGCATGATTCGACCCGAGGGCTTTCATGTTGATGACGTCGTACCGGAGCACCGTGACGTGCTGCCCGCGCACCTCGATGACGGCGTAGCCCATGATTTGGGTGCCGGGGTCGACGCCCATGATGACCTTGGGCAGCAAATCGGCCGGCGGGGCGGGGCGGGGGTGGACGAAGGGGGGCAAAGCGGGCGCGGGGAAAGGAACGCGGAGGTTAGGCCTCCTTCACAAAGTTACGCCGTTGCTGCGGGGCCCCACGGCCCGGCCGTTTCAACTGTTTCTGCCGCTGCCCGGGCGGCCCCTGTTCCGGCCGCCGCTGCCCCGGCGCCGGGGCCCCAACATTCGCCCCGCGGCCCCGCCAAGTGGGGCCCCTGGATAACGCTGAGCAAGGTGCTGGTGACGCTGCTCACGTTGGGCCTGCTGTACCACTCCGTGTTTGCGGCCCCCGACACGGCCGCCGCCTGGCGCGCCCTGCTGGCCACGGCCCTGGGCGGCGCGGGCCGCGCGCCGGC
>NZ_MDZA01000035.1 GCF_001816125.1 Hymenobacter coccineus
CGGGCTGGCTGCTTGGGGCGCATCCGGCCGCCGCAGTCACCCGCAGCCGCGTGCCCGCCTGCCCGATGCGGTCGAGCTGGCCGCTCAGGCCCGCTGCGGCGCGGTGCCGGCCGCCCCCAGCGCGTACACCGCAAACTTGATGCTCGACGAGCCGCCGTTGATAATCAATACCGTGCCCGGCCCGGCTTCGGGTGGCCTCACGCGGCCAGGGTGCCGGGCCGCCGCAGGGGGCGCGGCGCAGCGGCGGGTTGGCCCAATAGCTCGTGCAGCTTCAGCATCAGGTTATCGACCGAGGCTTTGGTGGCGCGGCGTTGCTGCTTGTCGCGGGCGCGCTGCTCCTTGGCCAGCAGGCGGGCGAAGCTTTTAGTTAGCTTCTGCACCGAGCGGGCTACTTTCTGGTGCATCCGGCGGGTGTGCTTGGGGCTGAGGCCGTGCAGGTGAGCTTCGAGGCCAGTGGCTAATTCCAGCGCCAGGGTTGGTTCGGCGATTTTCATGGGGGTAGGGATTTGAGGGTGAGCCATAATGCCGGCTAGGGCCCGCTCGGCCGGCGCGAGCCGGCCGAGCGGTTGTCGTTGAAGGGCGTCAGGTGGTCATTAGCAAAAGCGCGGGCTTCGCAACGACAACCGTCGGCCGGCTCGCGCCGGCGGACCGGAATAAAGACAGCCTAGCGGGCCAAATACCCGCCATCGACGGGGTAGTAGCTGCCCGTCACGAACGACGCTTTTTCCGAGCTGAGCCAGACGACCAGTTCGGCCACTTCCTCGGCGCGGCCCAGGCGGCCGATGGGGTGCAGCGCCACCAGCCCGGCTTTGGTGCCGGCCGAAAACCCGCTCAGCAGCGGCGTGTCGATGTAGCCGGGGCCCACGGCGTTGATGCGGATGCCTTGGGCGGCGTATTCCTGGGCGGCCGTTTGGGTGAGGCCGATGACGCCGTGCTTGGCCGTGACGTAGCCCGCCAGCGTGGGCGTGCCCACCTGCCCCAGGATGGATGACATGTTGATAATCGACCCCGTGCCCTGCTTCAGCATCACTTCCAGCTCGTATTTCAGGCAGAAGAACACGCTATTAAGATTCACGTTGATAATGCGTTGCCAGCCCTCCAGCGAGTAGTCAGCCGTCAGGCTCAGCTCGCCGGTGATGCCAGCGTTGTTGCAGGCCATGTCCAGGGTGCCGAAGGCGGCCACGGTTTCCTGTACCAGCTGGCGGCACTGGGCGGCGTCGCCCACGTCGGCCTTGAAGAACTGCGCCTGCGCGCCGCCCATTTGCAGCTGCTCGACCACCTGCTGGCCCTGCTCTTCGTCCACATCCGATACCATTACCCGGGCCCCGTGCTGCCCGTAGAGCAGCGCCACGGCCTTGCCGATACCCGAAGCCCCCCCGGTAACGAGGGCGGTTTTTCCTTGCAAATCCTTGTCCATGAAGCGGGTGCGTTAAGCGGCAAAATCCTCACCCGGCCCAGCCGGGCCGAGGTCGTAAGCAGGGGGTAAAGGTCCACGGCAGGGCTAGCCGGGGCCCTGACGAACCCGGCCCGGTTACCTGATTTTTGTCAGGTTGCCCCAAGCTGCGGCTGGCAACCAGGGAGCCAAATCCGCAAACAAGCCCCGGCTTCCAGGGTAGGAAACCGGGGCTTTATTGCGAGGCCTTCGCTAGTGGGGCTGCTACCTGGTACCGGGCTCGCCGGCGCGAAAGGGCGCCGGATGAAGGGTATTTTGGCCGCGGGCACCCGCTTTGCAGCTGGCCCATACACGTAGGTTTCGGCCAGGTAAAACTCGGGTTGCTCCACCGAGTCGTCGGCCAGGCGCGCACCGAGTTGGGTGAGGGTAACGGGGGCCGGCAGGAGGACTTTTTGGCCCAGCTGCCAGTTGAGGGGTAGCGACACGTGGTGCTCGTCCACGTATTGCAGGGCCTGGAGGGCGCGCAGCAGCTCGTCGAGGTTGCGGCCCACGCTCATGGGGTAGTACAGCACGAGGCGGATTTTGTGGCTCGGGTCGATGAAAAACACGGCCCGCACGGCGGCCGTGTCGCTCTCCGCGGGCTGGAGCATGCCGTAGAGGCGCGCCATTTGCATGTCGATGTCGGCAATGATAGGGAAGAAGAAGTACACGCCGCTCTTCTCGCGCACGTCATTAACCCAGGCAATGTGCGAGTGGATGCTGTCGATGCTCAGGCCTAGCAGCGCCGTATTGAGGGCCGTAAACTCGTCCTCGCGCTTGGCAAAGCCCATCAGCTCAGTAGTGCAGACAGGCGTAAAATCGGCCGGGTGCGAGAAGAACAGCACCCACTTGCCGGGCGCAAAATCGGCAAACTTGATAGGGCCAGTCGTAAGTAATGGCTTCAAAATCGGGAGCTGCCAGGCGCAGGCCCAGAGGTTGGCCCAGGGCGGCGGCGTAGCGCGCCGTGTGGGCAGCGGCTTCCGGCAAATTGGCCAGTACCAGGATGGAGGAGTTCATGGGTTTGGGAATGGCTTGTTGCGTGGTGGGGCGCCTGCTGAGGGCCCTAGGGGGCTGGGCAACCCCGGCCCACCATACCTTGCTTCCCACGCATCAGGCGACATGGTAGCGTCAGCTTCCTGAGCGATGCGCAGGGCGGCCGGGCTTACCTGGCCCATATCATGGCGACTGGCGGAGTTCCGGCCGGGGGTAGCACGGGAGCGCATACGTTTGATTTAAAGAAATTTGGAAGAAACCAATTCCAAGGCATTATCCACGGAGGTGGCGCCGGCCTCGTAGGCATCGAAGGCGGCCTGCTCGCGGTCGAGCCAGGTATCGACGGTGCCGGAGAGCGTAGCGCGGCCGTTTTCGACCCGCACCGCCACGTCCTGGTTGTGCAGGCTGGCCGACCAGAAAAACAGCGTGCGGATGCGCTCGGCCAGCGCGAAATCCGAATGCGGATGGGCCGCCGGGTGCAGCGCGCCAGGGTACCAGGCGGCCGGCGGGCCACTGAAGTCGGTGCTGCTCAGCACGCGCACCAGGTTCTCGACCTCGGCCACGCCGTTGACGCCGCTGGCTACCTCGGCGGCCTGGGCCTGCTCGAAGTGGCTATTTACCTGCCCGTGCAGGTGGGCGCGGCCGTTGCTCACGCGCACCTCAAACCCTACCCCCCCCACGTAGGGGTCGCGGCCCAGCGCATCCAGAATGGACTGGCGCACCACCACGTCGGGCGTAAACCAACGGGTGCGCACTTTCAGCAGGTTGTGCACGGCCCACACGCCCACCACGTGGTGGGCATCGCGCTCGGCGCTCTGCTTGGCGCGCAGGCTGCTCACCTGGCCGGTCAGCGTAACTACCCCATTCTGAACCACTACCACCGGCTGATAGGAGAGCACACGCGGGTCGTGGCGGAAGGTATCGCGCACGGCCTGGGCAATGTCGGCATCGCTGCGCTGGGCAAATTTTTCGCGCCGCAGCTCGCTGCTGATGGCCCAGTAGGCCACGAATAAGTCGCGGGCATCGACGCGGGTCGCGCCGGCCTGGTTGGCCACGGCCACCACTTGCGCCCGCTCGGCGGCGGTGCCCACCGTGCCGCTCAGGTGCACCACCCGGTCGTTGGTGCGCACCACTACCTCGTTGCTAAACACGCGGATATCCCAGTCGAGCAGCTCGCGGATTTGGGTGCTGATTTCTTCGTCCGAATTCTGGATTTCGCCCCAGCGGATGAGCAATTCATCGGTCACCAGGCGGCGCACCCCGCGCACGCCCCGCAGCACGCGCAGCACCAGCTGCTGCTCGGCCCACGACTGCACCACGCCGGTGGGCGTCACCACGCCCTCGGCCACGCGGCAGGCCACGTTGTAGCCCGTGGTGGCGGGGTCGGTGGCCAGGGCCTCGGTCACGGCCCGGTGCAGCTCGTCGTTGGGCACGTCGGGCGTGCTGATGAGTAGCTCATTGACCACCCCGCGCACGCCGCGCACGGCCAGCACAATTTCTTCGGCCCGCTCGCTGGCCAGCAGGTTGTCGGTAATGCCGGTCAGCTGCACGATGCCGTCGTGGGTGGCCACGTCGATGAGGTGCGCGGGCACGCCTTTGTTAGTCAGGAAAAACAGCTCGATGGCGGCCGTAATCTCGGGGTCCGACAGGTACTCGGCCGCGGCGGGCGGGGCGAAGGTTTCCAGGGTTTGCATGGGCAGTGGGGAGAAAATTGAAGGCGTGAATAGGCCCCAAAATTCCGCTCTTTTCCTTGGCAATACCCTGATGATTATGTTCTTACTAGCTGATATTTGTCAGGTAGTGCCCGCCTAGGGCGGTACGACAATTAGCCAGAAAGAAGGTCATGCAGACCGAAGGCAAGCATCTCGCTCGCTTCATTGAGTTTAGTAACCCTGGCGTCAGCACGCGAGATGCTTCCCTTCGGTCTGCATGACCTTCTTTGCCTGGCTACAAATGACAGGTTGGGCTAATTACCTTACCCCATAGTCGGGGCGGGGTATTTTCCGGCCGTTGGCCGTGAGCGTAACGGTGCGGCTGAGGGCGGTTTCGCAGGTGGCCATCTCGTAGGTGAGGCCCCCGGTGCGGGCGTTGGTCACCTCGATGGCGCGACAGAAGGTGCGGGTGGGGTAGTACGTGGCCAGGGTGTGCTGAATGGGCTGCGAGAGCGCCCCGAGCGCCATGTCCTGGCCGGTGGCCTCCACGTCGCCGGTGCTACTGAACCTCACCAGCCGGCGGGCCGGGCCCTGGGTGTAGCTGGCCTGGTACCAGGCCCGAAACCGGCGCCAGGTAATCTGCCGGGCCTGTGGGTACTGCTGGAACATTGCCGCGAAGGCTAGCGGCGGCACGGCTTCGACGGCGATGGCCTGCGCGCGCGCCAGGCCCGGCACCAGGACGGTCCAGAGCAGCAGCAGTTTCGCGGCAACCCAGCCACGGGGCTTGGCCCCGGGCGAGCGCCGGTTGGCGGGGGCGCCGGCCGTGGTCAGGCGCACGAGCAGGGGCCCTAGCTGGGCCAATGGCACAAGGTAGTCGGGCGTTAACAGGGCCAGGGCGTTGGTGGGCATGGCGGGCTGCTCGGCGTCGTGCGGGTCCTGCACAATGGTCAAGCCGCCGTGCTGCTGCACCTGTTGCAGCCCCAGGGCCCCATCACTCAGAAAACCCGTGAGCACCACCCCAATTACGCGCCGGCCATACGCGCTGGCCGCCGAGCGAAACAGCGCATCAACGCTGGGCCGAAACCCTTTTTCCGGCGGGCCCTGCGTCACCAGCACCCGGTTGCCTTCGAGCAGCATTTGGTGGGCCGGCGGCGCCACGTAGATAACTCCCGGCGCGATAAGCTCCCCACTTTCCGGGTGCCGGGCCGGCAGCTTCGACACGGCGCTCAGCAGCTCGGGCAACATGCTGGGCAGCGTAGCCCCCACGTGCAGCACTATGAAAATAGGGGCTGGAAAATCAGCCGGCAGCGTTTTGGCCAGGGCCAGCAACGCCGAAACGCCCCCCGCCGAAGCGCCAATGACGACCACGTGCCGGTAGCAAGGTGCAGAGGATGAGGCCATGCGGGTTGCGGGTCGGCTTTAGGGCCAGGAGCCGGTTTTAGGTGGAGAAGGGGGGGTAGGGCGGCCAGGTGCCAGCCCTAGGGCGCGGGGCTTGGCCCAAACAACCCCTGGCGTATCGTTTCGTCGCGGTGGTAGGGGTCGGGCAGAAAGCGCAGGCGGCCGCCCTCGGCCGTGCAGGTGGCGTAGCGCACGAACAGCGGCATGGGGCGGCGCAGGCGCACGTCGCGGGGGCGGGGCTGGCGGGCGCACTCGGCTTCGCTGGGCAGCTGCACCGGCTGGCCGCCGCGCCGCAGCAGGTAGGCGGCCAGCGCGAAGGGGGTTTCCAGGCGCACGCAGCCGTGGCTCAGGGCCCGGTAGGGCCGGGCAAATACCTGGCGCTCCGGTGTATCGTGCACGTACACCGAATAAGGATTAGCGAAGCGAAAAACGATGTTGCCCAGCGCGTTCTCGCAGCCAGCCGACTGGCGGATGGTATAAGGAAAATTCTGGGCCGTGACCCGCGCCCAGCTGATGCGGCGCGCGTCGAGCAGGCGACCCTGGGCGTCGTAGAGGGCGTAGTTGTGGCGGGCCAGGTAGCCGGCATCGCGCTTAAGCTGGGGCAGCATTTCGCGGGTGGCAATGGAGCGCGGCACGTGCCAGTCGGGGGCCAGCGTGAAGTGGTCGATGGTGCTGCTGAGGGTGGGCGTGGGCGTGGTGGGCTTGCCCACTACCACCCGGTAGCGGTGCTGCACCGAGTCGTTGGCCACCACCAGCAGCTCGCAGGCCGCGATGTTAATCAGCACATAGTCAGGCGTGGGCGGCAGGGCGTCCCAGCGCCAGCGCTCCAAGGTGGCGGCCACCTGCTCGTAGCGGGCCCGCTGCTGCGCTGCCGAATCGGGGGCGCTCGGCAGCGCCAGCCACTGCGCCAGGGCCTGCTGCAACTGGCGGTATTCGCGGTTGGCGGGCTGGCCGGCCAGCATGGCGGCGGGCACCGCGTGGCTGGCCAGCGCTGCCCGCAACCGGGCCACTGGCTGCCCACTAGGCCCGGCGGCTTTCTCGCTAGCCGAAACCGTGTAGCGGTGCAGCCGGCCGCGACTTACATCGCGCATGAATCCGAGTACCGCATCGCTGAGGTACGCCTCGAAGCGCGCCAGCTGGAGGGTACGCCGGGCCAACTCGGCGGGGCGGGTCAGCGAATCGCGCAGCAGCAGCAGGCGCTCGCTGCCGTAGTCTGCTGGGCGCAGGCCGTGCGCGGGGGCCTGTGCCAGCAGCGCTAGGGCCCCCGCTGCATCGGGACTAGGGCCCGCGCCGACCAGCCAGACGGGCGCTCCGGCCGGACCATACAACGCCCGCACCTCAGCCCCGGCTTGCAAGCCCAGGCGGGCATCGGCGCGGCCGGAAGTGCTGGCCGTGACGGTATCAAGCAGCGCCCGAATGGCATCATCTACTAAGCTGTCAGCTTGTACGTTAGTAGCCAAGGGCTTCGTAGCCGGCGGCCCCGATTGCGTGGGCGCGGAGCCGCACTGCGCGGCCAGCAATAAGCCCGCGCCGCAGCCCAGTATCCGAATGTCAGCGAAGAGCGCCACAGGCGAAGCGGGAGTTAGCGGTGGCGGGTGAGCTGGCTGTCCAGCGGATGTTCCTGGCCCGTTTCGATGGGGCCCTGGGCCACAAAGTGTTCCAGCCGGGCCAGCAGCTGGGGGCGGGGGTAGGGCCGGTGGGCTAGCCCTAGGGTATTGGCGGGCGCTTCGCCGAGCAGCGTGCGCAGGTCGGCGGCTTGGGCCAGGCGGCAGCCCATCGTCCAGTCGGCAAAGCTGCGCTGGGCGCAGGGGCCCTCGCTTATCACCTGGCAGTGAAAATGGCGGGTATCGGACAGGATAACGTGGTAATACAGGTGCCGCACGGCCGTTTTGGGGCCCTCCAGCACCTGCAAAAACCGGCCATCAGCGGTGTGCAGTAGCACGCCTGATATATTGTGCTCCTGGTTATGCGCCCGGCCCCGGCGCAGCAAGGCGGCCAGCGCGGGCTCGTTAAAATCGCCTAGGGCCTGGCTTTGGTAAATGAGGTGGTGAAGGTCCACGAAGCAGAAAAGAAAGGGTGAAAAGGAGGCGCGCCCTACAGCTCGTGGGGCGCGGGCTGGCCGGAGGCCCAGGCGTCGAAGCTGGCCACGGCGGTGGTGGCAATGGCAGCCAGGGCCTCGCGGGTGAGGTAGCCCTGGTGCCCGGTCACGAGCACATTAGGGTAAGTCAGCAGCTGCGCAAACGCCTCATCGCGCAGCGGGTCGCGGGTGTGGTCGGCGAAAAACAGCCCTTTTTCGGCCTCGTACACGTCGAGGCCCAGGTAGCCGAGTTGGCCGCTGGCCAGGGCGCGCAGGGCGGCGGCGGTGTCGAGCACGCCGCCGCGGCCGGTGTTGATGAGCATGGCGCCGGGCTTCAGGCTGCCTAGCACCTGGTCGTCGAGCAGGTGCCGGGTTTGGGCCGTGAGGGGCGTGTGCACGCTGATAATGTCGGCCTGGGCGCACAGTTCGGGCAGGGTTACGTACTGCAAGTCGTAGCGCTGGGTGAGGTCGGGGTTGGGCTGCACATCCACGCCCAGCAGCCGGCAGCCGAAGCCGTGCAGGATGCGCGCCAGCACCGCCCCGATGTGCCCTACCCCCACAATGCCCACCGTTTTGCCGTGCAGCTCGAAGCCAATAAGCTGGTCGAGGCAGAAGTCGTTGGCGCGCAGCTGCTGGTCGGCCAGGCGCAGGTGGCGGGCCAGGGCCAGCATCAGGGCCACGGCGTGCTCGGCGATGGCGTGGGGCGAGTAGTCGGGCACGTGGGCCACGCGCAGGCCCAGCCGGTGGGCGGCGGGCAAGTCTACCTGGTCGGTGCCGGCGGCGCGCACCAGTACGTAGCGCACGCCGTGCGCCCACAATTGCGCCAGCACCGGCGCCGACAAATCATCGGCCCCGAATACGCTGACGGCCAGTGCGCCCTGGGCCAGCGGCGCGGTCTGGTCGGTGAGCGCGGCCTCGTAAAACTGCACCTGGTGCCGGGCCGCATTGGCTTGCTCCAGAAAAGGGCGCTCGAAGGCCAGGGTGCTGAAAACGGTCACGTTCATAAGAGTTGAAGGCCCCGGCAGATAGCAGGCCGGGTGCTCCGCAAGGTTCCGGCCGCCGCCCCGCCCGGCCCATGATAAAAATCAGGTGGCGGGGCTGACGATTGACAGGGCCGGGGGCGGGCCGCGCCCGGTCCTTTGCCGGCAGGTTTCACCCCCCTCCTACCCCCTACCATGAAGCTCTCGCTGCTGGTGCTCACCGACTTCTTCCAACCTGCCGACCACGCCCTGGCCTACGCCGACGCCCTGGCCAGTACCATCGGCGCGCAGCTAGTGCTGCTGCACGTGCGGCGCGACGCGCTGCTGGACCCCGAGCACCTCTCCGGCCGCGTCGACACGCTCAGCCAGGAGGCCATCGACCTCGCCCTGGCCAGCCTGACGCGCGAGATGGCCGCGCCCGCCGTGGCCGAAGTAGCGCACGGCGAGGTAGCCGCCGCCGTGGCCGAGGCCCTACGTCGCCACCAGCCCGCGCTGGTGGTGCTGGGCCACCGCAACACCGATAGTATGCCCGATGAGCTGGTATCGACCGCCGCGCTGGATATTTTGCGCGCCACCCCGCAGCCCATGCTGGTGGTGCCCGTGGGCGCCCGGTTTGCTCACCCGCAGCGCCTGCTGCTAGCGCTCGATGAGGAGCAATTCAGCCTGGGTGAGCACGCGGGGCTGGTCCACCACCTGCTCGACGCGCTGCCCGCCGAACTGACTGTGCTGCACGTCGCCCCCAACCAGGCCAGCGCGGCGGCCGGCACCGCCGCCGCCCGCGAGGCGCTGGCGCGCACCGGCCTGGCCCTTGACCTCGTTACCTCCCTGCGCACCCAAAGCCTGGTGCACGCCACGCCGGGCGGCGGCATTTTGGAGGCCGTGGCCGGCGGCGCATTCGATTGGGTGGTGCTGGTGGCGCGCCCCCGCAGCTTTTTGGGCGGGCTTTTTCACCGCAGCGTCACGGCCCACGTGCTGCTGCACAGCCCAATACCCGTGCTGGTGCTGCCGGCCGAGTAACAAAACGGCGGGGGATTGTTGCTATCGGCGGCCGTGAGGGGCCCCAAGGCGTGATGGTGTTTCCCCGGGCTGGAATTTCGCGCGCATTAATGAGTCGAGTACTCTCCGGCTGCGCCCCTTCAAAAAGGCATCGCCAAACAAACAGGGCAAAACCTACGACGCGTAAGTCGATTGACCCGAGCGCTGATAAAAAGGTGCAAGCGCGGGGCAGCGCCACCAGGGCCAGCCGGGTGGGCTCGGCGCAACCCACTGAAGCGGCCGCCCACCAGTTCGGCTGCTTCCAGAATATGACTATTGGGGCCCGGCAGCTACCCGTCGCGAATGAGAAAGGATGCCGCAGCCAGGTAGGCGGGGCGGGAAGTTGGCGCAAGGGGCTGGGTCATAAAGGTGGTAAGTAAAAAGCGATGCTGCCTAGCTTATTGAAAATCAAGGTATTGGGGAGGCTGCAAGGTTCCGCCCGCCCGGCCGGACGGGCCGCTTTTTAGGTGGGTTGTCTGGGGCCCTTTCAGCAAACCCAATACAGCCCTTCCACTTCCAGAAACGGCCTGCTACGCGCAGCAGAAGGCGGCGAGGGGCTTAGGTGTCCGCGGGGTTAGCGGGTGCCGCCAAGCTGTGCCCGGCAGGGCCCGGACCTGTAGGCCGCAGTAGCTTTGCCGCATTCCGCTCGTTATGAATAGCTTCGAAACCATCCTGGTGTTGCTGGCCTTGCTCGCGGGCTTGTCGGTGCTGTTTCAGAAAAGCCGGCTGCCGCAGGCGGTGCTACTGGTGGCGGCGGGCCTGGCGCTGGGCTTCGTGCCCGGTCTGCCCCCCATCAAGTTAGAGCCCGACGTGGTGTTTCTGCTGATTTTGCCGCCGCTGCTTTACTACGCGGGCTTCAACCTTACCTGGCAGGATTTCAACCACTACCGCCGGCCCATTTTGCTGCTAGCCGTGGGGCTGGTGGCCTTCACGACGGTGGCCGTGGCCGTGGTGGCACACTACTTCCTGCCGGGCTTTGGCTGGCCGCTGGCCTTCGTGCTGGGGGCCATCGTGTCGCCGCCCGACGCCGTGGCCGCCAGCAGCGCCACCCAGGGCCTGGGCCTGCCCAAAAGTGTAAGTGTGACGCTGGAAGGCGAGGGCCTGGTGAACGACGCCACCGCCCTGATTGCCTACCGCTACGCCGTGGCAGCCGTGGTCAGCGGCGGGTTTGTGGCGTGGCAGGCGGGTGGGCAGTTTGTGCTGGTGGCCGGCGGCGGCGTGGCCCTCGGCGTGGCCGCCGGCTACGGCACGGCGTGGCTGCAAGCCCGGGTGCGCGAGGCCACCACGGCCACAGCCATTTCACTGCTGCTGCCGTTTCTGGTGTACTTACTGGCCGAGCACGTGGGGGCCTCGGGGGTGCTGGCGGTGGTGTTCATGGGCCTGGTGATGTCGCGGCGGGCCCCGGAAGTGTACTCGGGGCCCACGCGCCTGCAAAATGCCAGCTTCTGGCGCGTGGTCAACTTCCTGCTCAACGGCTTCGTGTTCATCCTCATCGGGTTGCAGTTGCCGGCCGTGCTGCGCGGCCTGCCGCCCGGCCACCTGCCCGCGCTGTGCGGGTACGGGCTGCTCATCAGCGCCGTGGCCATCGGCATCCGCATCGTGTGGATTTTCCCGGTGACGGCGCTCGTCACCTTTTTCCGCCGCTCAACCGGCGATACGGCCCCGCCGCTCATCAGCTGGCGTGAGCTACTGGTGACGTCGTGGGCCGGCATGCGCGGGGTGGTGTCGCTGGCCACGGCCCTGGCCTTGCCCCTGGCACTGGCCGACGGCCGCGCGTTCCCGCAACGCAACGTGCTGCTGTTCCTCACCTTCGCCGTCATTCTGGTGACGCTGCTGGTGCAGGGCCTCACGCTGCCGTGGCTGGTACGCCGCCTGGGCGTGCACGGGGAAACCGCCGCCGCCGACCGCCACGAGCAGGCCCTGCGCCTGGAGCTGGCCACCGACTCGCTGGCGTTTCTGCACGGCACCCTGGCCGCCTGCACGGCCCCCGAGGTGCTGGCCCCGCTGGAACAGCGCCTCACCCAGCAAATTGGCCTGCTGCAAGCCAACGCCGCTGACCCGGCGCTGCCCGGCGTAGCCGGGCCAGGAGCCGGGCAGCGCCGGCACCAGCAAGCGCTGCGCACCGATTTGGCCTTGGTGCAGCACCAGCGGGGCCTGCTCGTGCAGCGCCACAAGCAGGGCCACGCCGAGGTCGAAACCATCCGCAAGCTCCAGCGCGAGCTGGACTTGGCCGAGCTGGAACTGCAAACGCAATTGGCGGAAAGCGGCGCGGCGGGCAGTTGAGGGGCCCCGGCGCAACGACCTGGCTTTCGGCAGGCAGCGGCCAGACGATTCTAACTCAATAGGAGAATTTGCTCGTTTTTGCGGCTATGTGCGCCGGATTCTGCGAGCCCCCTGCTTTACCGTCCTGTCGCTGCTACCACTCCCGATACTCGTAGTTATGCTGCCAGCCGGCTGGGCACGCGGCGCGATTTTAGCTCGCCGAAAAGGGCCGAGCAAGTAGTGTTCCTCGCCGCAGTGCATGACGTCCAGATGGGCAGTTTTGCGCTGATAACGCTGGCTGAGAAGCGCTGGCTACCCGGAACGAATGCGCAGTTAATCTAAATAAAATGATTGAATTGCCATCTTAAGCAAATAAAATTAACAAATCGGTCTGGAGAGGTCGGCTTAATGGAAAAAAATGTGCGCTGGCCGCTGCTGGTATTCGGCACCTCTGACCCAGCCCTGAATCGCCAGATTTGGGCCGCCCGGCAGCGGGGCGAATTGCATGAGGTCGCGTCCCGCATCTATTCGTCGGACTTGACCACCGCGCCAGCAGTGCTGATTCGTAAGAACTGGCTGCCGGTGGTGCAGCACCTGTTTCCGGGCGCACTCATCAGTCACCTCTCGCAGCTGGAAGGCCAGCCCACGGCCGACGGGCACTTGTTTCTGACCTATAAGTACACCCGCAACGTGGCCTTGCCTGGCCTAGTCGTGCATTTACTGGAAGGGCCCGGCCCTTTGCCCGGCGATGCCCCGTTCGGGGGTGGTAGCCTGCTGTTTGCGTCGGAAGCCCGGGGCCTGCTGGAAAACCTACAGCCGGGCCGCGTTCGCCAAGGCGGGGTGAGTAAGTCGCTGCTCCTCGAAACCGTGGAGGAGCGGCTGGAGATGGTGCTGCGCATCCGGGGCGAGGAGGGCCTGAATATCCTGCGCGACCAGGCCCGCGAAGTAGCCAGGGCCCTAGATTGGACCGCCGAGCTGGCGCAACTGCAACGCATCGCGGGGGCGCTGCTCACCACCCAGTCCAGCAAAATCCTGACTTCCCCCGTGGCCCGCGCCCGCGCCCTAGGGCTGCCGTTCGATGCCGGCCGGGTGGCGCTGTTTACCACCTTGCTCAGTGCGTTGCAAGCGGCGGTTCTGCCCCAGCGGCCCGATCCCGCGCCCACGGCGGCGCCCTTTTATACGGTGGCATTTTTTGAAGCATATTTTTCTAACTTCATTGAAGGCACCGAATTTCAGGTGGATGAGGCGCACCGCATCGTGGAAACCGGCCAGCTAATGGGCGGCCGGCATGCCGACTCACATGACGTGCTGAGTACCTACCAGCTGTGCAGCAACGTGGCCGAGATGCGGGTGGTCCCGCAGTCGGCGGAGGACCTGCTGGCCATTTTGCAGCGGCGGCACGCTCAGCTCATGCGCGCCCGCCCCGACAAGCGTCCCGGCCAGTGGAAAGAGTATGCCAACCAGGCCGACCTGATCAGCTTCGTGGACCCCGGCCTCGTGCGCGGTACCCTGCACGAAGGTTTTAAGCTGTACCAGAACTTGAAAGAACCCTTGGCGCGGGCCATGTTCATGATGTTTCTCATCAGTGAAGTTCACCCGTTTGATGATGGCAATGGCCGCCTGGCCCGCCTGATGATGAACGCCGAGCTGGTGAGCGCTGGCCAGTGCCGCATCATCGTTACCACTCACGCCCGCGAAGGCTATCCGGATGCCCTGCGTCGGCTGAGCCAGCAAAGTGAGCCGGGCCTGTACATCCGTATGCTGAGCGGTGCCCAGCAATTCGTGGCTGATGTGCAGTTTACTTCTTTTGAGGCAGTAAAAGCGCAATTGGAAGCGCAGAATGCTTTTGCGGAAGTGTCGTCGCAGCTGCGCTGGCAACTTGTTGGACCGGGCCGCCCATTGGCGAGCCCTGTTGGCCTTGGTTAAAAGTATAGTCCAAAGGTTAAATGAGCCTTCGCTTGCCGGTCATTAGGCGCTGCCTGGTTCACGCTCCCTAGTTAGGTACTGAAAGGCGCACCATGCTGATGATCCTCTCTTCTATCACCTGCACACAGCAAAAAGACCTGTTTTAATGGGTCAAGAATTGGGTTCAAAAAGCACTGGCGCTAGCTCCCACTTTCTGAGCCCCTACCGGATGCCTGTTACTCGGTTACGGAGCCGCCACACGCGGGAGCTACTTGGGCCCCGCGCCAAATAGGAAACGCAGCGCCTCGTATTCGCCAATCAAGGGAACCGACATGTGACTGTCGTTTGGATAATACTTGCCGCGGTATTTCAACCCGTTGTGCGGGGTGTGTTCAAAGTAACGCTGCAAGGCTAGCACGCTCCGCATGTGCAGCGTAGCCGCGGTGGTATCGGTACGCACGCCTTGTACGTCTTGGCCTTCGTCCGCCGTATGGGCACCGAGGTAGAGGGAGGTGCCGGGAAAATGCCTGGTTTCCAACGCCCGTTTGGTGTCGTTTAAAAGACGTTGGTGGTCCCATCACACCCTGGGACTATACACCGAGCGGGCAAAGGGCCTGCGCCGGGCCTTGCTGGCAGCGTTGCCAGGCCCGGACGTGACGCGCTTCAAGTTCGTGGACCAGCCC
>NZ_MDZA01000036.1 GCF_001816125.1 Hymenobacter coccineus
GCCGGCCCGGCCCGCGGCCTGCGGGTGCTGCCTGGTGGAAGACAACGAGCTGAACCGCCAGCTGGTGCAGTACTTGCTGGAGCACCACGGCCTGGCCGTGGACAGCGCCGTGAACGGCGCGGGGGCCCTGGCCCTGTTTGCCCAGGCCCGCTACGACGTGGTGCTGATGGATATCAAAATGCCCGACATGAGCGGCGTGGAGGTGACGGCCCGCATGCGCCGCGACTCCGACCGCACCCGGGCCCGCACGCCCATCATCGCCCTCACAGCCAATGCTTTCCAGGGCGACTACGACAAGTACCTGGCCGCCAGCATGAACGACCACCTGGCCAAGCCCTTCGAGGCCGACGAGCTGCTGCGCAAAATCGTGGCCGTGCAGTAGGTAGTTAAAAGTTAAAGCTTTGGTTACCAAAGGATCTAACTTTTAACGCTCAACTTTTAACTGCTTATTGCACGGCCACTCCCTGGCTCGGGAACTGCGCTCATTGGGGACCCGCGCTGGCCGGCTGGGGGCCCTGGCCCACCATTTGCGAGAAGCTTTTGGCGGCGTTGGTGAACTCCGAGGGGATGAGCACCACGGTGGTCGTGTTGTTGTCGATGCCGATTTCCGAGAGCATTTGCATGCGGCGCAGCTCCAGGGCAATGGGGCTTTTCTCCATTTCCAGGGCCCCCTGCGTAAGCTTGCGCGAGGCTTCCAGCTCAGCTTCGGCCTTGATGATGCGGGCGCGCTTTTCGCGGATGGCCTCGGCCTCGCGCGCCATCGCCCGCTGCATGGACCCGGGAATCTCCACGTCCTTGATTTCGACCAGCTCAATCTTCACGCCCCAGGCCTCGGTGGCGGCGTCCACAATTTGCAGCAGGGACCCGTTGATGTGGGCCCGCTCGCGCAGCACCTCGTCGAGCTGATTCTGCCCAATGATGTTGCGCAACGCCGTGACGGCCAGCTGGTACACCGCCTGGTTGAAATTGGCCACCTTAATCACCGCATCGGCCGGGTTGATGACCCGGAACCACAGCACGGCGTTCACCTTGATGGTTACGCTGTCCTTGGTGATGGTTTCCTGCTGCTCCAGCTCCACGGTTTTGGTGCGCATGTCGATGGTTTGCTGGCGCTCCAGGAACGGGATGAGCCAGTACAGCCCGGGGCCCCGGGTGCCCGCGTAGCGCCCCAGCCGGAACACAATGGCGCGCTGGTATTCCTGCGCAATGCGCAGGCTAAAGGCGAGGAGAATGAGAACGACGGGCAGCAGAACGAGCAGCGACATGGCCGGAGAAATTAGTGAATTTGGCCAATGAATCGCCGCGGGGCCCCGGGCATTACAGCCGGCCGGTGCGGCAGCCACTGGGGCCGTTAAATTTTGGGTGGGCTTGTGCGGCGCTGCGTCTGCGGGCTTACTTTCGGCCAGCTACTTACTTTTCAATACCCCCTTGCCTGATGCACGAAGTTGAACTCCTGGTACTGCTGCTGGCCGCCACCACGGCGCTGGCCGAAGTAGCCAACCGGCTGCGGGTGCCCTATCCGGTGCTGCTGGTGCTGGCGGGCCTGGCCCTGAGCTTGTTGCCGGGGCTGCCGCCGGTGGTGTTGGCCCCCAACTTGGTATTTTTCGTGTTTTTGCCGCCCCTGCTCTACGCCTCGGCGTGGGCGCTGTCGTGGTCGGCGTTCCGGTCGGAGGCGCGGCCCATTACGCTGTTGGCGGTGGGGTGCGTGCTGTTTTCGCTGGCGGTGGTGGCGGCGGTGGCCCACTACGCGCTGCCCGGCTTCGGCTGGGGCCCCGCGTTCGTGCTGGCCGCCATCGTGTCGCCCACCGATGCCGTGTCGGCGGCGGTGGCCACCAAGGGGCTGCCGGTGTCGCGGCGGGTAAGCATCGTGCTGGAGGGCGAGAGCCTGGTGAACGACGCCACGGGCCTCATTGCCTACCGCTACGCGGTGGCGGCGGTGGTCACGGGGCAGTTTGCGCTGGGGCAGGCGGCGGGGCAGCTGCTGCTGGTCACGGCGGTGGGCATCGGAGTGGGCGTGGGGGTAGCGGCCGCGTTCTACGGCGTGCACCGGCTCTCGCGCACCAGCGCGGCCATCGACACCAGCCTCACGCTGCTCACGCCCTACGCGGCCTACCTGCTGGCCGAAACGCTGCACGGCTCGGGCGTGCTGGCGGTGGTGGCGGCGGCGCTTTTCAGCAGCCAGTACGCGGGGCGCATCGCCACCCACGACCGCCGCCTGCAAGCAGCCGCCGTATGGGAAACGCTGGAGTTCTTGCTCAACGGCCTGGTGTTCATCTTGATTGGCTTGCAGCTGCCGGGCGTGGTGAAGGGCGTGGCCCCCGCCCTGCGCGGGCCGCTGGTGGGCTACGGCGTGCTCATCAGCTTGGCCGTGCTGGGGGCCCGGATGCTGTGGGTATACCCCAGCGCCTACCTGCCGCGCTGGTTGGGCGGCAGCTCGGCAAAGTCGTCCGAGGCCCCCACGCTGGCCGAAGCCACCCTGCTGGGCTGGGGCGGCATGCGAGGGGTGCTGTCGCTGGCCGCCGCGCTGGCCCTGCCGCTGGCCTTGCCCAACGGCGACGCCTTTCCGCAGCGCAACCCCATGCTGCTGCTCACCTTCGTGGTTATTCTGGTGTCGCTGCTGGTGCAGGGCCTCACCCTGCGGCCCCTCATCGGGTGGCTGGGGCTGGAGGCCGACGGGGCCGCCGAGCGCGAGGAGCAGGCCCTGCGGGTGCGCCTGGCCACCCACACGCTGGCTTATTTAAAAGGTCCCGAAGCTGCCGGCCAGGCTCCGGCCGAAATCCTGGGCCGCATGCAGTCGCGCTACCAGATTCGCCTCGACCGCCTCCAGCGCCGCGCCGCCGGGGGCCCCGAGGCCGTGCCCGCCGCCGCCCTCAGCCCTTTCCAGAAGCTCCAGGAAGTGCTCATCCACGTCGAGCGCGGAATGCTTGAACAGCTGCGCCGCGAGCAGCGCACTAGCGAAGAGGTGCTGCGCAAGCTCGAAAACGAGCTGGACCTGGAGGAAGGCCGCCTGGCGCTGGACAAGGCTTCGTAGGGCCTCAACAAAACGGGAGCCAGCCGCGCCAAGCATTGGTACAGTTGGCTCCCGTTTCATCGTGGGGCCCTAATTGTTGCGCCCGGCCGGCAGTGGCGCATCGGGCACCAATACCGGCCGGTGCAAAGGCCGCTAGCTAATGATTTGCAACGTCTTCGCGTCGCGCACGCCGCCGAAAAACTTCGCCAAAACGGCCTGAAAAACCGGATCAGCGCCCCGCGCAGCGGCAAACAAGGTCATAGACGATTTCAGCTTTAAGTCGTCGGGGCTGCCAAATATCCGGCCCGCGTCGCTACTGGCCAGCCCCAGCAGAGCCGTGCAAATTTCCACCAGCCGGGGCCCCAAAACGGGGTGCTGGGCGTAGGCGGCTGCCTCTACCAAGTCGCTTATGGCGTAGTGCTTGGAAACCTCGCTGAACCCCAGGCCCTGGATTTGGGGGAAAATGTACCACATCCAATGGCTGCGCTTGCGGCCGTTTTGCACCTCGGCCAGGGCCTGCGGGTACGCAGTTGACTGAGCGTCGAGGAAACGCTGCAAGCTAGTCATGACGGGTGAGTTGAATTTATGCCACTGTAAATATATACTTCAGACAATTACCCTTATTTCTTGTCAAGCGTTATGCCTGCTTTATTTGCTTTGCTTATTAAATAATTTATGAATGCACTACAAGAGACTAACATGAATTTTGCGTCCTCAAAATCGCAATTCGGCTCATCTGCTAAAGCATGTCTAATTCCGTCACTGTCACTAGTATAACCATATATCTGCTTAAATCCTCTTTCTAAAGAAGGATGGATTTTTGTTTTTCCTTTGATTTTATCCAAAGCGCCACCTAATGTATCATTCTTGTTATCAGATATTTTTTTCGTAACGCTTTCAACTGCAGAAATAGATTCTTTTATTGAATTTCTGTAGTCAGGATTATTCTTATTAGATATTTTTTCTAAAGAATTTTTTAGATGAATATTAGCTCCTGTCAATGCAGTGAAATGATCAGAATTATTAATTGCATCTTCAATTTCGTTTATTTCGGTAACATTGGTTATAGGTGAAATATTATTATCTATAAACCTGTAGCCGGAATTTTCTTTTTCAAAAGTTATATTACAAAAATTCTTAAATATTTCTAGGTTAAATCTAACCGACTTTTGATCTAAATTTGCTATAAATTCTAATAAATCATAGACCTCAAACCATTTGGAGGCAAAATATACTTCTCTAATATATGATTCAGCATTATAATAGTTGCTCGGGATTGTATCAATGGGTAATTTGTAGAAATAAGCCCACAAAATTTTACAAAATACATTAAATTCTGTTACGCTTGAATACCGATCTTGTTTTTCAAGATTGTCGATAAGACATATCTTTAATACATTCCAAATCCCGTTGCGCAATTCGGGATCCAATGATTCAATTTGAATTATTTTTGTTATGGGTGTTTTTCCTATTCGCTGTGAAAATTTCATTTTGAGTATTATTTAGACGAAAATCTCGTCCTATTTTAGGAAAAATGGACTTATAGCTTACCGCCCCACCACCGGCAGCACGGCCGTGCTCTCGTGGCCGGCGGCGTCGACGCTGGCGATGCCGAAGGTGAAGTTGTCCTTGCTGATGGGCAGGTCGGCCTTGGTATCCGTCACGAGGTAGCGCTGCTGCCACTGCGGCGCGTCGCTGGCGCGAATGAGCACGGCGTAGGCCGCCGGCTTGGGGCCCCCGGTGGGCGCCTGCCAGCGCAGCTCGGTGCGGTTGCTGAGGTTGGCGGTGAGGACTTCGACCTTGGCGGGGGCCCCGGGGGCCAGGGCCAGGCTGGCCATCGTGGCCAGGTTGATGCCGGCGTTGCGGCGCAGGTAGGCGTAGTCCACGCCCGAGGCCACGTCGCCGTAGGCGCGGCCATTTTCGGTGCGCAGGTCCTGGTGCTGGTGGCTGAAGTCCTCGTTCATCTCCGTAAAGCGCACGGCGGCAAAGCCTTGCTGGTTGAACGGCGTGTGGTCGCCGCCGCGCAGGAAGCGGTCGGGGCGGTTGATCATCACCAGCTCCTGGCCCTTGGTGTAGACGAGGGCGGCGCGCTGGGCGGCGCGGGCCAACTGGCGGCTGGGCGCGTCGTTTTCGGAGCTGAGCTGGCGGCGCTGCTTGGCCTGCTCGGGCGTTTCGTTGGCCGGCACGCCCTCGCTGAACACGCGCAGCTTGGCGGCGTCGGCAATGTCCGGGTCGTGGCCGTGCGAGTTGCCCACGATGTCGTTGTTGAGCATCGCCACTAGGTTCCAGCCCTCTTTTTTGGCGCGCTCGGCCAGGTGGCCCGAGCCGTAGAGGCCCTGCTCTTCGCCCTGCACCACCACAAATTTCAGGGTGCACGGGAATTTCTGGCCGGCCAGCACGCGGGCCAATTCCATCACCAGCACCGTGCCCGAGCCGTCGTCGTTGGCCCCGGGGGCGTCGGCGGTGGCGTTCATCACGTCGCTCACCCGCGAGTCGATGTGGCCGCTCACGAGGATAATGCGCGTGTCGGTGGGGTCGGTGCCGGGCAGCGTGGCCAGCACGTTGGCCATCAGCACCGGCTTGTTGATGCGGCGGCCGTCGGGCTTCACGGTGAAGGTGTCCATTTCCACCGTCAGGCGGCCGCCGCTGGCCTTGCTGTACTTCTCAAACTCGCCCTGCACCCACTTGCGGGCCGCCCCAATGCCGCGCGTGGGGCTCTGGGTGTCGCTCAGGGTGTGGCGGGTGCCGAAGCTGACGAGCTTCTCGATGTCGGTTTGCAGGTTTTTGGCCGAAATCTCGGTTATCAGCTTCGCAATGGCCGGGTCGGCCTTGGGCAGGAGCGGGGCGGGAGCGGGGGCCGTTTGGGCGGCGGCGGCCAGGGGCAGCAGGGCCAGGAGGAGCGTTGCTTTCATATTGCGGTAAACATACGCGGTATGGGTTAAACACAAAAAAGCCCGGAGCTGGGGGCCCCGGGCTTTCCAAAAACGCTGCACACAAGGGTCCCGGAAACCGGGCCGCTGGAAGGACCCCCGGGGCGGGCTGCCGCCTTTCGCGCCGGCTGCCCGCTACTCGCTGATTCGGTTGGGAATCGTTGCGCCAGGGCCCTGAGGCCACCTGGGGGCCCTGGCGATTACCGGGCAGCCGGCGAAAAGCCGGCAGCCCGGGCCGGTTCCGGGGCCCTAATTGTGGGCTAGGCGCGCTGGTAAATGGGCTCTATTTGGAGGAAGTACGGGTTTACGCCCTCCGCCGATTCCAAGTCGAGCAGCATCAGGTCCACGAACTGGAAGGCGTCGGTTTTGCCTTCCAGCACGGGGCCCAGCTCCTGCATAAACTCGGGGCCGGCGGCGTCGCTCTCGAAGGCCAGCAGCAGGCGGGGCGTTTCGGGGGCGTTGGCGAGCTGCATCTGGGCCAGGTAGGCGGTGCGCAGGTGCGGCTGGGTGGCGGCCCAGGCCACCACGGCATCGGCCACGGCGGTGGGGTAGTTTTCGGGCTGGCTCAGCAGCACCTCGGCGTCGCCGCCGGCGGGCGAGGTGGGGCCCGTGAGCTGGCCGTTGAGCAGGGCCTCAATCTCCTCCTTAGGCAACAATTTGCCGGCCGGCGAGAAGGGGTTCAGCACGCAGTCCTGGCCCTGCACCATGCTGAAAAAGGCGTGGCCGGGGATGCGCACGTAGCTCACTTCGCTGGCGTCCTGGCCGCCGTCGGCGAGGCGGCTGGGGGAGGTGAAGATGGGCAGTTTGCCATCGGTGAGCACTTGGAGCTGGATTTGCGCGCCCTCGGCAGGCACCACGTCGCCGGGGCCCACGCCTTCTTCGGGGGCCAGAATCATCAGGATTTCCTCCTGCATTAGGGCCTGGTAGAAGGCGGGGCGGGCCTGCTCCTCGGTGGCGGCCATCAGCAGCAGCTGCTCCAGCACGTTCTCGGGCTCGAAGGGCAGCGGCAGCGGCTCGGGGGCCGGGAAGGGCAGCGGCGTGGCCGATACCGGCGCCGCCTCGGGGGCCGGCGTCTTGAAGTTGGAGCCCTGGTAGCGGGGGCCGGCGGGCTTGGCCGCGGCATCGGCCGGCGCCAGTGGGGCGGGGGTAGGGGCCCCGGGCGTGGTAGGGGTGGGAGCCGGCGCGTCGGCAGGCTTATTCTCGGGCTTATTTTTTAGAAAGTCAAGCAGACCCATGAGGCAAAGAAAAAGAGCAGTGGAATGGGCCGCAAAGTACGGCCCGGATGGGAAATGGGCCGGGGACCCGAGCCGTAGACGACCAGTTTTTTGGCTGGCGGCTGGCTGATTGTTGAATTATTATGGGGCCCTGTAACAGGGCCCCAGCAATCAGAAGCCATCCGAACCGGTTCTGTTACGCTGAGTTTGCGAAGCATGCTGCCAGGTTAGAACAGGTCGTACAGCGGTGAGAGGATGCTTCGCAAGCTCAGCGTGACAGGTCCTCTTTCGGGTAGTCGTTTACTCGCCGACGGTGGGGCAGGCGGTGAGCTGGCGCTCGACCTCCTGGATGGTGCGGGGCGCGGCGTGGTTGCCCCAGTTGTTCTCGACGTAGTTCAGCAGGTTGGTGAGACGGGCGGGGCTGAGCTGCTTGTCGTCGACGCGGGCGGCGGGCATCACCTGGTTGTAGAGCACGCCATTCACCGTCATGGGGCCGTGCATGCCGCGGCGCAGCAAGCAGGGCAGCTCATCGCGGTGCAGGGCCAGGTAGTCGGCCCCGGCCAGCGGCGGGATGAGGCGGCCCAGGCCCTGGCCGGCGTCGCCGTGGCAGCCAGCGCAGGCCTCGGCGTAGAGTCGCGCGCCCTGGTGGCGGTTGTTGGAGAAGCAGCCGGGCAGCGACAGGCAGGCCACCACGCCCAGGGCCCCCAGCCCGAGGCAGCGCCCCATCATTTGGCGGCGGTGGCTTTGGGGTGGCGCTCCGCAATTTCGGCCAGCAGCACGGGTAGCTCCTTTTGCAGGCGGGCTACTTCGTTGGCGTCCAGGCTGTCGTACAGGCCGCGGACGTGGCCCTGGTCGTCCACGAGGGCGAATGTGCCGTTGTGGGCGAAGCCGCCGGGGGCCTCTTTGTCGGGCTGGGCGGCGGTGAAAAAGCCCTTGGCCAGGCCGTACACCGTGTCGCGGGCGGTGGCCGAGTGGCCGGTTGTCACGAAGTGCCAGCGCTTGGCATCGGTCACGCCCAGGCGCTGGGCGTAGTCATCCAGCACGGGCAGCGAGTCATGGGCCGGGTCGATGGTGAACGACACGAAAGCCACGCGCGGGTCGGTGGCGTAGGGCTTGAACACTGAGAGCAGGGCCCCGTTCATCTTCGGGCAGATGCCGGGGCAGGTGGCGAAGAAGAAATCGGTGATGTAGGCCCGGCCCGCAAAGGTCTGGTTCGTAACGGGCTGGCCAGCCTGGTCCACGGCCGCAAAGGCGGGGGCGGTGGCGAAAATGGTGTCGGCGGGGCCCCCGTTGGGGTTGGGGCGCACGTCGCGCTCGCCCAGGATGGGCAGGCGCGCGGCCTGGTCGGCACTGGGGCCCGAGCAGGCCGTGAGCAGGGCGGCGGCTAGCGCGGGGGCCAGCCAAAAGCGGTTCGACATAGCTTACTTACTAGCGGGGGCAGGGGTGCCCGGCGCTTGCTTCAACAACGCGGCGGCCGAATCGATGGTGCCCCGCATTTGCTTTTCCACGGCTTCCAGCTTGGTTTGCTGCTGCTGGATGTAGGCCAGGCGGGCGGGGGCGGGCGTGGTGGCGGTGTCGGGGGCGTGGTAGCCGTGCATCCAGGCCATCATGGCGTTGTCGGCGGCTTGCAGGCCGTGCACATAGGGCCCCGAGTTGGCGGGCTTGGCGGTGCTTATTTGTTGGCGCAGCTCGAACAGGTGCCCGGTTTGGGCCATCACCGAATCGTGGCGGTCCATGAGCAGGTTTTCGGCGGCGCGGGCGCTGGCGGCGGGCGAGTCGGCCGCCGTGGTGGTGGGCGAGCAGGCCGCCAGGCTGGCGGCCGCCGCCAGAGCCACGAGTAGGTGGGGAGCAAATGCCTTCATGGGGCAAAGGTACCGGCCAGCGGCGTGCCCGCTGCGGAACGGCCCGGGCTGCCGGCTTTTTCGCCGGCTGCCCGGTAATCGTCGGGGTTAATATAGGAATTGGTAACGGGGAGCTGGAAAAATCTAAACGGGGCCCTGGGCCACTGGGCAGCGATTACCGGGCAGCCGGCGAAAAGCCGGCCGCCCAGGCCACCGATACTGAACCCCGCGGGCCCCGGCCGTTAGTAGGGGCCCACACCATCCAATTTTTTCTAATGCAAACCCGCACCCTCGGCCGCTCCGGCCTCAATGTTTCTGCCCTCGGCCTTGGCTGCATGGGCATGTCCGATTTCTATGGCCAGCAAGACGACGCCGAAAGCATCCGCACCCTGCACCGGGCCGTGGAGCTGGGCGTCACCTTCTTTGACACGGCCGACATGTACGGCCCCTTCAAGAACGAAGAGCTGCTGGCCCAGGCCTTTAAAGGCAAGCGCGACCAGGTGCTGATTGCCACCAAGTTCGGCATCGAGCGCGACCCCAGCGACCCCACCAAGCGTGGCATCAACGGCCGGCCCGAGTACGTGAAATCGGCCTGCGAAGCCAGCCTCAAGCGCCTCGGCACCGACCACATCGACCTCTATTACCAGCACCGCGTGGACGCCAGCACGCCCATCGAGGAAACCGTGGGCGCCATGAGCCGCCTCGTGGAGGAGGGCAAGGTGCGCTACCTGGGCCTGAGCGAGGCCGCCCCCGCCACCCTGCGCCGGGCCGCAGCCACCCACCCCATTGCGGCCCTGCAAACCGAGTACAGCCTCTGGAGCCGCGAGCCGGAGGACGAAATCCTGCCCACGTGCCGCGAGCTGGGCATCGGCTTCGTGCCGTACTCGCCGCTGGGCCGCGGTTTCCTCACGGGCCAAATTAAGAAGTTTGAGGATCTGGCCGCCGATGATTATCGCCGCTTCACGCCGCGCTTCCAGGGCGAGAATTTCCAGAAAAACCTCGACCTCGTGGCCCGCATCAACGACCTAGCCAAGCAAAAAGAGTGCACCCCCGGCCAGCTGGCCCTGGCCTGGGTGCTGGCCCAGGGCGACGACGTGGTGGCCATCCCCGGCACCAAGCGCGTGGCCTACCTCGAAGAAAACCTGGGGGCCCTGGCCATCAGTCTTTCTCCAAATGAGCTGGCCCAGCTCGACGACATTGCCCCCAAGGGCGTGGCCGCCGGCACCCGCTACCCCACCGCCATGATGGGCGCGGTGAACGGCTAGCTGTCATTCATTTAACAGTTATCAATTAACATTTAACAGCCGTTCTACTGGCCCGATTGGCTAGCGGAACGCTGTTAAATGTTAATTGATAACTGTTAAATGACTTATTGCGCGGGCAGCAGGTCAATCCAGCCGTCTTCGCTGACGACGACGGCGAGGCACGGGTACTGGCTGCTGTTGACGTAGCGCAGGGCCGAGTTGTAGCGCGAGCCGCGCGAGGAGTCGCCTTTCTCGGTGGCTAGGCCGTCGAGGATCGCCCCGATGGAGTGGCACACGCCGGTGGGCTCGATGAACACGGCCCCGTCGATGTTGGTGACCAGGCGCAGCACCGTGGGCGTGATGATGCGCGGGGCCACCCGGAAGCTCTGGCGGCTCAGGCGCTGGGCCTCCTGGGCGGCGCCGGTGCTGAACACCAGGATGGTGCCCGTGGGCTGGGTGCTGGCGCTGGCCGTTAATTCCCAGAGGTAATCCACGCTGTCGGCGTCGAGGGTGGGGAACACGCGGCGCACCGTGCGCCCGAAGTTGTCGGCCGCCACGCGGCCCTGGGGCAGGCGCGGCGTGTTGCTCACCACACGCATGAGAATGTGGCCGGCGTGGCTCATCTCCCAGCTGTAGTGGTGGGTGAAGTTGACGGTGATCAGGGCCTCGTAGCGCGCATCGGTTTCGCTCACCAGCTGGCCCAGCCCGAACACGTGCGAGGCATCCGACACCAGAGCTGTGGTGCCCTCGCTCAGCTCCAGCAGCTTGCGGATGGAGCGGTGGTCGCGCAGGGTCACGGGGGTTTCGAGGGTGAGCACCGGCACGATGGCCGGGTGCTGGCGGCGGGCCACCAGCAGCGTGCCCACGCCCTCGCTGCCCTCGTGGCGCAGGGCCGCCACGCCATTGCAGGCGTCGTAGAGCGGCCGTGTGCCGGCGGGGGGCGGCGCGCAGCATCAGGCGGCGGCCGGCGCTGCGCAGCACCTCGTTGTAGTCGCGGTCGAGGGCTGGCTGCTCGTTGTCGGCGGTGTCGGCCTCGCGCAGGGCCCGGGTGCAGTCGTGCAAAAACTCCAGCACCGCGGCGTGCAGCAGGTTGGCCGGCCGCGGCCCGCCCGATTTGGGAATGGAATAGTAGCTCTCGTAGCAGTCGGTGGCCACCTGCAGCACCACCGTCACGAGGTAGCCCTGCAAGTTCACCGGCACCGAGCAAAACGAGCGGCGGTTTTCCTGGCGCGCGGCCGTCAGTTCGTGCAGGGTGCTTTCGGTGGCCTGGCACACCAGTTCGTACCAGCGCTGCTTCTCGTAGCGGTCGTGGTCGTTGGGGTGCAGGTGGTACACCACGTCGCGGGGCCCGGCGTCGGCCTCCAGGGCGGCGGCGCGGGCCTTGATGTCAGCAAAGTCGAGGGCCCGGTAGCGGGTGCTCTGGGGCTCGAGTACAACGCCCTCCGGCTCGTCGGCCTCGCGGGCCGAGGCCAGGCCGAGCAGAAAAACCTCCGGCCGCAGGTTGCGGTCCAACAGGTTAAAAACGCCTTCGGCAAACAACTGGGCCGAAACCCGGAATAAACTTTGGTGTTCCCACATGGGCAGAAAAGGGGCCCGGGGCGGTGGCGGCCCCGGCGCTGCGTTGGCGTACGCAAAAACGGGCTTCGCGGTGGCAAGCCGGGCAAAATAACTGCCGCGATGCACCAAAAGCCGGTCTATTTTCGTACCTTCGGGGTACCCGAGGCCCCCCGGTTGGGCCGGTCCTTTCCCCATCACCATCCCGCGCGCCTATGCTCTTCGTCGACATGATCTTCGTGATGGCGGTGGCCCTTTCGTTCATTCCCATCCTCACCGGCTACTGCGCCTACAACTACGGGCGCTCGTTCTGGCTGTGGTTTGCGCTGGGCTGGGTGCTGCCGCTGGCCTCGTTCTTCCTGCTCACGGCCCTCATCCTGCGCGAGCAGCTCGACCCCGGCCGTCGCCTGCTGGCCGACGCGCGCCTGATTCTGCGCGACGCCGCGCAGGCCAAAGCCGCCGCTCAGAGTCCGGAATAAACGCCACTTTAGGGCCCCCAGGGGCAGCTTTCGCAAGCGGGTAGTAACTTGCTGGACGATAAGTGTTGCCCCTTATGAACGCCGAATCTTCGTTGCCTCACCCCGCTGGCGCGCGCACCCTCCCGCTCACGCAAGCCACCGAGCACACGCCCCCCAACCAGCTGCCCGGCTTGGTGCAGGAGTTGCAAACCCATCAGATCGAGCTGCAAATGCAGTACGAGTCGCTGCTGCTGGCTCAGGCCGAAGCCGAAGCCAACCGCGCCCAGTACGAAGACCTGTACGAGCAAGCCCCCGTGGGCTACGTCACGCTGGGGCCCCACGGGGGCATTGCGCAGCTCAACCGCACGGCCAGCCAGCTGTTGGGCACCCTGAGCGACCCGCTGGCCGGCCGGCCCTTCGCGCTATTCGTGACCCCGGCGCACCGCGCCGATTTTGCTGGTTTCTTGGCGCGGGTGCTGGCCGCGCCGGGGCCCCAGCACACCGAAACGGAGCTGCGCCGCGCCGACGGCTCCACGTTTCATGCCCAGCTGGAAGCCGTGCGCGACGAGCCGCCCCTGCCTCAGGGCCCCGGCTGCCGCCTGGCCCTGCTCGACATCAGCGACCGGCGCGCCGCCGCCAACGCGCTGGCCGCTAGCGAGGCCCGGTTTCAGATGCTGGCCGAAAGCGTGCCGGGCGTGCTGTTCGAAGGGCGCGTGAACAGCGACGGCAAATACGACATCACTTACATCAGCCCCCGGATACAGGAATGTTTCGGCGTGGCCCCGGCCGACATCAACCAAGCCGGCATGTTCTTGCATCCGGCCGACGTGCGCTCGTTTCGCCTCTCGCTGGCCGCCGCCGGGCAGGCGCAGGGTCCTTGGGCATTTGAGGGGCGGGTGGTGGTACCGGGCCAGCCGCTGCGCTGGTGCCGCGGCACGGCGGCCGTGACCACCCGCGACACTAAGAACTTGGCCTACAGCGGCTTATTACTCGACGTGACAGCCTCCAAGCAGCTCGAAGCCCACTTGCGCGCCGCCACCGAAGCGGCCGAGGCCAATGTGCGGGCCAAACAGGAGTTTCTGGCCAACATGAGCCACGAAATCCGCACGCCGCTGCACGGCATCCTGGGCCTGGCCGAAATGCTGGCCGCCTCGGCCCTGGCCCCCGCCCAGGCCGAGCACTTGCGCCTGCTCAACAGCTCGGCCCAGCACCTGCTGGCCGTGCTCAACGACGTGCTGGACCACCGCCCGCCTCGGCGCAGGCCGCCTGCACGCCACCGCCGAAGCCTTCGACCTGGGGGCCCTGCTGCGCGACTGCATTGCCCTGCTCGCGCCCGATGCCGGTGCCCGGGGCCTGGCCCTGCGCCTTGAGGCGCCCGCCGCGCTGCCCCGCGTGGTGGGCGACGCCCACCGCCTGCGCCAGGTACTGCTCAACCTGCTCGGCAACGCCCTTAAGTTCACCGAGCGCGGCGGCGTAACGCTGCGCGCGCAGTGCCCGTCCGGGGGCGCGCCGGGCCGCACGCGGGTGGCGTTCAGCGTGGTGGATACGGGCATCGGCATCGCGCCCGCCGTGCTCGACGCCGTGTTCGAGCCCTTTGTGCAGGCCGGCGAAACCACCGACCAGCACTACGGCGGTACGGGCCTGGGCCTGAGTATTTCGCACAGCCTGGTTGCCATGCTCGGCGGCACGCTGCGCGCCACCAGCGAGGTGGGCGTGGGCAGCACGTTCCACTTCGCCCTCGAATTTGACACCGCCGAAACCGCCGCTACCGCGCCGGCGCCCCCCGCCCCGGTGGGAAAGGCCGCGCCCGGCAGCGCCGGCCAGGCCCTGCTGGTGGAAGACAACCCCGTGAGCAGCCTGCTGGCCGAAACCCTGCTGCGCGGCTGGGACTGGGCCGTGGACGCGGCCGCCACCGGCCCCGCCGCGGTGGAGTTGTTCGAGCAAAACCGCTACGACGTGGTGCTGATGGACCTGCGCCTGCCCGGCCTTGACGGCACGGCCGTAACCAACCGCCTGCGCCAGCACCCCGACCCGGCCCGGGCCGCCACGCCCCGTGCGTGGCCGTCACGGCCCACGCCCAGCTCGACGCCCGACGACCTGCGCGCCCAATGGCTTCGACGCCTACCTGGCCCAAGCCCTTTG
>NZ_MDZA01000037.1 GCF_001816125.1 Hymenobacter coccineus
GCCCGCCGCTCGGCCGCTGCCGGGCCGGCGGCAGCGCGGCCGCAGGCGCGCACCCGTTTCAACCGCGCCCAGCGGCTCGCCGGCCGCGCCCAGGGCGAGCTGCCGCGCCAACGTTCGCGGGGCGTGGCCCTGGTGCTGGCCTTGCTGTTCGGCGGGTTGGGGTTGCACTTGTTTTACCTGGGGTACTACGGGCGCGGAACGCTTTATTTGATGCTCACGCTGGTAGGGGTTCTTTTGTTCTCAGTGGGCACCATTGGATTATTCGCCACCATTTTGGGTGGCTCAAGCAGCGGCTTAGTGGGACTGCTGATTGCCGGGGGCATCCTGGCGGGCATAGCCGGGGTGCTGGCGTTAATTGACGCCGTGCTGATTGCCACCGGGGCCCTCCAGCCCAAAAATGGGGAGTATAAGAGCCGGCTCTTTTAGCGCCGCCAGCTGTGGCTGCCTGTGTCCTGTCAGGGCCCCAGGCGCGTAGTTGCGGCGCAATCTTCCAATTCGAAAAGGTGGGTATTACGCTTCGTTAAGCCCTTTTATTGCCGTTGTTCAAATGTTTTTTAAAAATCAAAGCCAATAAAAATCAAAACGTTAGCCGAAGTACAAACGGGGTTAACGGCTTTTTATCACAGAATCGGCAATCAAGAAAAGTTGCGCTGCGTATAAAAAACATATCACTCAACTCCACCTTTTTCTTCATTTTCACCATGAAAAAAGCCTATTCTCTAACACTCGCCTTGGGAGTAATTGTTGGTTCGCTGAGCTCGTGCAGCCGTACCGACTACGCCGTCAAATCCCAGACGCCCGTTTCCATGAGCACCGCGCAGGTTGCCGCCGCTCCCGCTGCTGAAGCTATTGCCCCCGAAGTAACTGTGGGTACTCCCGCTATCGTGGCTCCGGTTGCCGCCGTTGCCCCGGCTACCGCAGCGCCGGCCCCGGCCGTTGCAGTTGTGGCCCCCAGCAAGCTCGCTAAGGTCAACTCGGCACAAGTAGTGGCCCAGACGGTGGCCCAGCCCACCGCCAAAGCGGTGAAGCCCAACCTGGTTCAGCGCATTGCTATGAGCAAGGTAATGAAGCAAGTAGCTAAAGCCGAGGCGCGCCAGCAAAACACGGCTAGTACTGCTGAAACCGCTGCTTCCGGTACCGCAATCACGGTGGCTTTGGTAGGTTTGGCCTTGCTGCTCATCGGTATCATCGTTGGTTCGGGCTTCCTGACCACTGCTGGTGCCATCGTACTGGTGGTTGGCCTGGTGTTGTTCATCCTGAAATCGCTGTAGTCCCCCGAACCACTGGTTCATAAAAAGCCCCGGCATCTTCGCAGATGCCGGGGCTTTTCCGTGCCCCACGCATAGGGAGCCGTAACTAGGGCCCCCACGCCGGGCACGGAAAAGCCAGGGTACTACCCCCTAATCATTGGTTTAGAGCAGTTTTGGGGTCAGTGTATCAGCTGAACGATGTAGGGGCAGGGCTTGCCCCCGTCCGCCGTTTGCCCCGGGGCACCGATTCCGTTCAACGGCGGGCGGGGACGAGTCCCGCCTCTACCGCCACTCACGTCGAAACGGCTCTAAATGGATAATGAAAAGTGAGGTGGCCCGGCAGCCTCTGCTGTTATTGGGCCCTGCTTACTGCAAGCCGGAGCCGCTGTTTTTAGCCTGGGTGGCTCGGTGAAGCCCTGCGGGCAATTCGCCATACCATCCCATTCGAGGCAACCGCCCAAACCAACGCTTCACAAAAAGCCCCGGCATCTGTGCAGATGCCGGGGCTTTTCTGTGCCTTTCGGATTAGGGCCCTGGGGGCCCTAAATCTCGGCGCTCAGGTCGGTGCGGGGCTCGTCGTTTTCCTCGGCGCGCACCACGCGCAGCTGCACCAGGTCGATGACGCGGCGCGAGCGTTCCAGCACCCGGAACTCGTAGGGAGCCAGCACGGCCACGTCGCCCACTTCCGGAATGCTGCCGTAGACCACGTTGAGCAGGCCGCCCACGGTTTCGTAGTTCTCGCTTTCGGGCAGCGGGTAGGGCAGGTACTCGTTGGCGTCGGAGATGGACGTGGCGGCGGCCACGCGGTATTCGTCGGCCGACATTTTCTCCACCACGGGCACCTCGTTGTCGTACTCGTCCTGGATTTCGCCCACCAGCTCCTCCATGATGTCCTCGATGGTGACGATGCCCGACACGCCGCCGAACTCGTCACTCACCACGGCCATCACGGTGTGTTTGCGCTGGAAATTGCGCAGCAAGCGGTTAATCTTCTTGGTTTCGGGCACGAAGTAAGGCGCACGCATGATGCGGGCCAGCTCCACGGGCTCGTTGCGCCGGATGATGGGCAGCAGGTCCTTCACGTTCAGGATGCCCACGATGTTGTCGATGTTGCCCTCGTACACCGGCAGGCGCGAGTAACCTTCGCTGAACACCGTTTCCAGAATCTGGTCTTCCGAAGCGTTGACGTCGAGCGCGGAAAGCTTGGTGCGCGGCACCATGATCTGGCGCACCATGCGGTCGTTGAACTCAAAAACGTTCTCAATCAGCTCGTGCTCCGAGTCTTGGATTTCGCCGCTCTGCTTGCTTTGGTCCAGCAGCAGGCGCAGCTCGTCGGAGGTGTGGGCCTCGGTGCCGTGGGCCGGGTTCACGCCCACCGCCCCCAGCAGCACGTTGGAGGCTTTCGACAAGAACCACGTGAGGGGCAAAGTGGCGAAATAGAACACCCGCAGCGGCAGCACCAGGGCCAGGCTCACGGCCTCGGGCCGCTGGATGGCCAGCGTTTTCGGGAACAGCTCGCCAAAGAGCACGTGCAGGATGGTGATGAAAATCAGCCCCACGACCACCGCCGTGCTGTGGGCCGCGGCCGGCGAGATGGCAATGCTGAACCGGCTCATCGTGTTCAGGATGATTTCGGTGGCCACCTCCTCGCCCACGGCTCCCAGGATCAGGGAGGCGATGGTAACCCCCAGCTGCGTAGCCGATAGGTAGCTGTAGAGGTTATGCAGCACCTTCATCGCCTGGCCAGCGATGCGGCTGCCCTCCTTGGCTTTGAGCTCGAGCTGCGAAAGACGGACCCGAATGAGCGAAAACTCAGCGGCCACAAAAAACCCGTTGGCTACAATGAGTAGCAGGGTGATAAGAATTTTTAAACCCATGTCGGCGGCCCCCGCGACGCGGACGGTCTGGGGGCCATTGTAACCCAAAAGTACGGACTTTGGCGCGGGGGGTTGGCGGTTTGAACTTTTCAACCAGCCGTTTGTGGTTAGGAAGCCTAATTTTACAGGCTAATGCTGATTAATTCTGTATGAATATTTCCCGGTTTTTTAAATTTTTACTGTTCTGTTGGTTGCCGGCCCTGCCGCTAACGGCCCAGATTTTGGTGCCCACGCACCTCAGCACGGCCCTCAGCCAGCCCACCGTCCAAGTAGGCCAGGAAGTGGAGCTGCTGGTGAACGCCCGCATCGACGACAAGTGGCACCTCTACGCCACCGATTTCAGCGAAGACGTGGGACCCGTGGTGTTCACGCTCAAGTTTGCGCCTAGCGCGGCCTATGCCCTGGTAGGCAAGCCGACGTCAGTAAAGTCGCATCACCAGATGGACGAGGTATTCAAGGGCGAAGTGGCTTTCTGGGAAAAAACCGGCCAGATTCGCCAGCGCATCAAGGTGCTCCAGCCGGGGCCCCTCGCCATCAAGGCCGAAGCCGATTACCAAAGCTGCACCGACGTGGACGGCCGCTGCGTGCCCGGCAACGAAAGCCTGACCTTCGGACCTCTGCAAGTGAGCGGCCCGGCTGCTGCTAGCGCCGCCGCAGCGGCTACCAAGCCTGGGGCCCCCGCCGCAACGGCCGCCGCCGTGGCAACGGCTCCCGCCGCACCTGCTACCGCCGCGCCCGTGGCTGCCGCGCCCGTAGCGGTGGCTACTCCCGACGCTGTGGCCCCGGTGGAAACGGCTGGGGCCCCTGCGGCTGTTACCGAAGCGCCTGCTGGGGCCCCCACCGTTTCGGCGGCCGTGGCCGTGGCCGCGCCGGTTTCCGACGCGGGCGGGCTGTGGAGCTTTGGCGTGCTGGCCTTCATCTCGGGGCTGGCGGCGCTGCTCACGCCTTGCGTGTTCCCGATGGTGCCCATGACGGTTTCGTTCTTCACCGGGGCCCAGGACAGCCGCGGCCGCGGCATCCTCAAGGCCATGGTGTACGGGCTCAGTATCATCGTGATTTACACACTGATTGGCGTGGTGGTGGCCCGCCTGCTGGGCGAAGACGGCCCCAACTTCATGGCCACCCACTGGCTGCCGAACCTGCTGTTCTTCGTGGTGTTCGTGGTGTTTGGCCTCTCGTTTCTGGGCTTGTTTGAAATTACGCTGCCCAGCGGCCTAGTGAACAAGGCCGATGCCCAGGCCGACAAAGGCGGCTGGCTGGGGGTATTTTTCATGGCCTTCACGCTGGTGCTGGTTTCGTTCAGCTGCACGGGGCCCATCGTGGCCACGGTGCTGGGCCTGGCGGCCCGCGGCCAGACGCTGGCGCCGGTGGTGGGCATGCTGGGCTTCTCGCTGGCCTTTGCGCTGCCGTTCACGCTGTTCGCCATCTTCCCGTCGTGGCTGAAAAGCCTGCCCCGCTCGGGCGGCTGGCTGAACACGGTGAAGGTGGTACTGGGCTTCGTGGAGCTCATGCTGGCCCTCAAGTTCCTGAGCATGGTGGACCTGGCCTATCACTGGGGCATCCTCACCCGCGACGTGTACTTGGTGCTGTGGGTGGTGCTCTCGGCGCTGCTCGGGCTGTACCTGCTGGGCAAGTTCCGCCTCTCGCACGATTCGCCGCTGGAGCACCTCAGCGTGGGCCGGCTGCTGATGGCGGTGCTGGCCTTCAGCTTCATGACGTACCTGGTACCGGGCCTCTTTGGGGCCCCACTGCCGCTGCTGGCCGGCTACCTGCCGCCCCAGAGCCGCCACGACTTTTCGCTGGCCGCTGGGGCCCCCGCCGTGCCGGTGCAGACCGCTGCCAATGCGCTGGGCGAAACGCCGCGCTTCGGTGACTTCCTGGAGCTGCCCCACGGCCTCCAGGGCTATTTCGACTTGCAGCAGGGAATTCGCGCCGCTAAGCTGGCGCACAAGCCCATTTTCATCGACTTCACCGGCCACGCCTGCGTGAACTGCCGGAAGATGGAAGCCACTGTGTGGAGCGACCCGGCCGTGCTCACCCAGCTGCAAAACGACTACGTGGTGGTGGCCCTGTACGTGGACGATAAAACCGAGCTGCCCCAGAACGAGTGGTATACTTCGGCCCGCGACCACCAGCAAAAAACCAGCCTGGGCAAGCAAAACGCTGACCTCCAGGTAACCCGCTATGGCTTCAATGCCCAACCCTACTACGTGCTGCTCAACCCCGACGACCCCACGGGCAAGCCGCTCGTGGCGCCCATTGCCTACGAGCCCAACGTGGCGCAGTTTGCGCAGTTCCTGAAGGAGGGGCGGCGCAGCTACCAGGCCCGGCACGGGGCCGTAGCGGCCCGGTAGCTGCGAAAACAAAAACGTAGAAAGCCAAAGAGGCGACCTTGTGAACAAGGTCGCCTCTTTAGGTTTTTGGCTGTAGCGGAAGGACTTGAACCTCCACGAAGTGGTTAGCCGGCCGGGGGGCCGATTTATCCCGAACCTTCACCCTCGAGAGAGGAGGGTGTGTCTGCCAGTTCCACCACACTACAAGGTATCGGCAGAAACCTTTTGATTTTGCCGGGTGCAAAGGTAGAAAAGGATTGGATAAGTTTCAGCATTAAAAATATAATGAAAACGTCACAACAAACGATTGTTAGTTTGTAAAGTTCTGAAAGTAAATAATATGCAACTAGTAAATTTTTAATTTTTATTCTTTAGGAGGCTTTTTCACGGTGACCAATCGACTGGTTTTGCAACAAATCTGAATGGAATGGGCCGTTGCGCTTAGCCGCAAAAGCTGCGAATTGCCGGGCCTTCCTGGGGCCCCACGGCCGCCGCAACCAGCGAATCTATGGCAGGCTGCACGCTAAAAAAAAGCCCTTCCCGGGTGGGGAAGGGCTTCGGAAACCGGGCCGGATAGCCCCGAAATTACATCGTCTTTTTGGTCGTCGTAGTCGAGGTTTTGTTGGCTTTGTAGCGCATGTCGGGCGTGCCGTCGGCCTTCATTTTGCCGGTGGTCGTGGTGCTGGTTTTGGCCATCTTATTCTCCTTGTAGCGCATGTCGGCCGTGCCATCGGCCTTCATTTTACCAGCGGTAGCCGTCGAAGTCGACGACATGGTGGCCGTTTTGGTGGCCGAATTCTTCGAGCCGGTGGTGGACGTCGTGCCCATCATGCCGGTTTTCGACGTGGCGGTGTGCGTCGTGGTGGCCGGGGTCTGCGACATTTTGGTGGTCGTCATCTTCGACGAACTCGTCGTGCCAGTGGCGGGGGCCGCGGTTTGGGCGTGGGCGGCGTTGCCCAACAGGCTGAGCGAGAGAAGGAAACCGAGGAGGCGTTTCATAATAAGGAACGAGAAAAGGTGAAGGGGAAGTGAAGAAATTGGCCCGGCCGGGGAGTTGCGCCGATGCCGCCGGAAATGTAGCACCACAGCGCACATATACAGCACTGGGGCCCCCGTAGCCGCTTGTGCCCGTTAGCAAGCGCCGTGCCGAAAACACGCAAAAAAGCCCGGACCGCAAGGTCCGGGCTTTCGCATTTATAAACGGAAGTGCGGGCGCTTAGGCCGTTACTTGGGCTTCGAGTTTCTGGGCGAGCACGTGCTTGGGCACGGCGCCTACTTGCTTGTCCACGATCTGGCCGTTTTTGAACACGAGCAGCGTGGGGATGCTGCGGATGCCGAACTTGGCCGAGGTCTGGGGGTTGGCGTCCACGTCAACTTTGCCCACGATGGCTTTGCCTTCGTATTCGCCGGCCAGCTCTTCCACTACCGGGCCCACCATGCGGCAAGGACCGCACCATTCGGCCCAGAAATCGACCAGCACGGGCTTGTCGGAGTTGATGATGGACTCGAAATTGGCATCGGTAATCTCAATTGCTTTGTGTCCCATTTTAGTAAGGGTTACGGGTTATATAGACTCTGGCGTGTACGGCCAACGGGGTCGCAAGGTAGCAGATCGGGGGCTTAACAACCGGCACCATAGAAAGTTCATGTTGGCAGGCGGGCGCGTTGTTAGGTAGCAAACCCGGCGCAGATCCATTAGGTTCGGGGCCCTCAAATGAGCTGGCATGCGTCCATTTCCATCTCCTGCATCTTTTCGATAAATACTTTAGGCTCAATCTGAAACTTGCGCGAGAACATGTCCACCGCCAAGTGCTCGTGCGGCTCGGCAAACTGGATTTCGAGGCGCTTGCGGCCGGGGGCGGCCTGGATGGCTTCCTCCAGCCGGTCGAGCATGGGGCCCGTCACGGTGCGCAAATCGAGGCGCACGCGCACGCCCTTGCTCAGCTTCTCGGCCACCTCGCTCAGCGGCTGCATGTTCAGGATGCGCAGGTCCCACTGGTCCTGGGTGCCGCGGCGTAGCTCCTGCTTGAGGCGCACGAACATGGGCGGCACCTGCTCGTTGGCGTAGTTGCGGGGGTTGATGAGCGGCGCAAACCGCGTGTAGTCGTCGCGGAACAGGGCCGGGCTGATGCTCGTCTCGTAGTCCTCCAGGGTGAAGGTGGCGAACGACTGGCCCATTTTGGTGGTCTTGAAGGCCACGTTGGTGATGAGGCCGGCCACGTTGATTTCCTTGTTCTTGTGGCTCTCTACTTTTTCCAGGCCGCAGGTGCAGTAGGCGTCCAGCTCCAGCTTGTAACTATCCAGGGGGTGGCCCGAGAGGTAGAAGCCCACCACGTCCTTCTCGCGGCGCAGCTGCTCGGTTTTGGTCCAGGGATCCATCTCGTGCATCTTGGGCAGCGGCGCAGCCACCGCCCCGAAGGCTGAGGCCCCGAACAGGCTGTGCTGGCTGCTCTCCTTGGCGGCGGCGTGCTGCTGGCCCAGCTTCATGGCCTTGTCGATGAGCGGCTGGTCGCCGGCCGGAGCCTCCAGGTACAGGCGGCGGTGCTTGCCGAAGTCGTCGAAGGCGCCGGCCTGGGCCAGGCTCTCGAAGGTTTTTTTGTTCACGGTGCGCAGGTTCACGCGCTTGGCGAAGTCGAAAATGTCGGAGTAGGGCCCCGCCTTTTCGCGTTCCTCCACCATGCACTCCACGGCCAATTCGCCGGCGCCCTTCACGGCGGCCATGCCGAAGCGGATTTTGCCCTCCTGGTTCACGTTGAATTTCAGCAGGCTCTCGTTCACGTCGGGCCCCAATACGTCCACGCCCTGCTTGCGGGCTTCCTCGATGAAGAAGGTCACCTTCTTGATGTCGCCCATGTTGTTGGTGAGCACGGCGGCCATGTACTCGGCGGGGTAGTTGGCTTTCAGGTAACCCGTTTGGTACGCCACCACCGAGTAGGCGGCCGAGTGCGAGCGGTTGAAGCCGTACTCGGCAAATTTCTCCATTACGTCGAACACCTCGGAGGCCTTCTTCGCCGGAATCTTGTGGATTTCGCCCGCGCCCCTCACGAATTTTTCGCGCTCCAGGGCCATCTTTTTCATGTCCTTTTTGCCCATGGCGCGGCGCAGCAAGTCGGCCCCGCCCAGCGAGTAGCCGGCCAGAATCTGCGCCGTTTGCATGATCTGCTCCTGGTACACCATGATGCCCTGGCTGTACTCTAGGATGGGCTTGAGCAGCTCGTGCGGATATACCACTTCCTCGCGGCCATGCTTGCGGTTGATGAAGTTGGGAATAAACTGCATGGGGCCCGGGCGGTACAGGGCGTTCATGGCAATCAGGTCCTCGATGTTGGTGGGCTTCAGGTCCTTGAGGTACTGGCGCATGCCTTCGGACTCGAACTGGAAAGTGCCAATGGTGTCGCCGCGTTGGTACAGGGCGTAGGTCTTGGGGTCGTCGAGCGGAATGTCATCGATGTCGATTTTCACGCCGTGGTTCCGCTCGATCAGGCGCATGGCGTCCACGATGATGGTCAGGGTTTTGAGGCCCAGAAAGTCCATCTTCAGCATGCCGGCGCTCTCAATCACCTTGCCGTCGAACTGCGTCACGAGCAGGTCCGAGTCCTTGGAGGTCGAAACCGGAATGTACTTCGTGATGTCGTCGGGGGCGATGATGACGCCCGCCGCGTGGATGCCCGTGTTGCGCACCGAGCCCTCCAGCTGCACGGCCAGGCGCAGGATCTGGCCCTTCAGGTTGTCGGGGCTTTCGTCGCGCCGGATCATGTCCAGCTCCATGTTTTCGGCGAAGGCCTTGGCCAGGGTGGTGCCCACTTGCTCGGGCACCATTTTGGTGAGGTCGTTGGTCTGGGGCAGGGGCAGCTCCATGGCCCGGGCCACGTCCTTGATGGAGCTCTTGGCCGCCATCGTACCGAAGGTGATGATTTGGGCTACCTGGGTTTTGCCATATTTCTGCACCACGTAGTCGATGACTTTCTGGCGGTTCACGTCGTCAAAGTCAATGTCGATGTCGGGCATCGACACGCGCTCCGGGTTCAGGAAGCGCTCGAACAGCAGCGAGTACTTGATGGGGTCGATATTGGTGATGCCCACGCAGTAGGCCACCGCCGAGCCCGCCGCCGAGCCCCGCCCGGGGCCCACCGCCACGCCCACCGAGCGGCCGTGGTTGATAAAGTCCTGCGTGATAAGGAAGTAGCCCGCAAACCCCATCGTCTGGATGATGCGCAGCTCGTAGTTCAGGCGCTCCTCCACCTCGGGCGTGCGCTCGGAGTAGCGCGGCTTGGGGCCCTCAAAGGCGCCCTTGAAGGTGAGGTCGCGCAGAAACTCGTCGGCGTTGGCGAACTGGGCGGGCAGCGGGAAGTTGGGGAGCAGGATGTCGCGCGCCAGCTTGGGCGGCGTGATTTTGTCCACAATCTCGTTCGTGTTGTCCACGCTCTCCGGCACGTCGCTGAACAGCGCGTTCATCTCCGCCTGCTTCTTGAAGTAGAACTGGTCGTTGGCGAAGCCGAAGCGGGTGTGCGGCTTGGGCTTCTGCAGTTCCTCATCAATGCGGCGCAGTTGCTTCTGGGCGCGCTCGTCGCGGCCGTGGTTCTGGCGCAGGTTGTCGAGCAGGTCGTAGCGCACCGTGCCGTCGGTGGTGAGCAGGGTGTAGTAATTCGTGCGGATGTCACCGACCGGGATGCTGTGCTCCTCGCCGGTGTTTACGCACAGCAGCAGGTCGTGGGCCGCGAAGTCGGTCTGGTCCACGTAGTGCGAGTCGTTGGTGCAGATGACCTTGACGCCGTGCTTGTGGGCCAGGCGCAGCAGCACCTGGTTCACGTCTTCCTGGCTCTTGCCGGTGCCGTCGAAGTTCATCAGCCCGTGCCGCTGGATTTCGATGTAGTAGTCGTCGCCGAACAGGTTCAGCCACCACTTCAGCTTTTCCTCGGCCTCGGTTTCGGAGCGGAATAGGATGGTTTGCGGAATCTCGGCGCCGATGCAGCAGCTGGTGGCAATCAGGCCCTCGTGGTACTGCTCCAGCAGCTCCTTGTCGATGCGCGGGAACTTCGAGTACGAGCCCTCGATGAAGCTCAGGGAGCAGAGCTTGCTCAGGTTGTGGTAACCGGCCTGGTCTTTGGCCAGCAGCAGCTGGTGGTGGCGCACGTCCCGCTCGCCCTTCTCACGGCTGAAAGCCTTCTTGTGGCGGTCTTCCACCAAATAAAATTCGCAGCCCACGATGGGCTTCACGTTGTACTTGTTGGCCTCGGCCACGAAGTTGAAGGCCCCGAACATGTTGCCGTGGTCGGTGAGGGCCACGGCGGGCATGCCGTCGGCTTGGGCCTTTTTCATGAGGGCCCCAATGCTGGCCTGGCCGTCGAGCAGCGAGTATTGGGTGTGGCTGTGGAGGTGCGAGAAAACGGGCATGGCGGCGGGCGAAGCAAAACGGGGGGTTATAGGTAAAGATAAGCCCGGGGCCCCGGGGTTAGTTCGCCGGCCCGGCGCTGGCCGGGGGCCCCGGCGGCAAGCGCAGCCGCCAGCCAATTGATCCTTTGAAAGTTGCGGGCCCCTACCAGGCGCGCCGTTTGAACTAGTTTTACACAGCCGAGTTTAGTGCAATTGCGTAAGCTAATAAATACATAGCGCCGCCGCTGACCAGCGGCCCGGCACTCCTTCCCTCATTGCCTCCTTTGGGTTTAACCGCCTGTGGGTTCCTACCCGCAAGCCGCGTTGGTGCGCTGGGCAGCGAAAAACGGCTCATTTCATACTGAATGAAAGACCTCGTTGCCTCTACCGATCCGGGCTATTCCCCCGTCACCGCCCCGTCGTGGTTCCACCGATTTGCCGCGCGCTACGTGCAAGACGAGCGCGACCTGCCGTTTGTGTACCTGCTGCTGCAAATTTCGCTCACCATGCTGCCGCTGGCGGCGCTGCTGTTCGTGCCCGCCGTGACGGGCGCGGCGTGGTGGGTGGCGGCCGGGTTATATTTTTTCCTGGGCACGTTCTACTTTAAGGGGCCCCTGGGGCTGATGATGCACTGCACCACGCACCGGCCCCTGTTCAAAAAGGCGCACAAGTGGCTTAATAAGTACACGACCTGGGTGGTGGGGCCCCTGTTTGGCCAAACCCCGGAAACGTACTTCACCCACCACATGGGCATGCACCACCCCGAGAACAACCTGCCCGACGACGAAAGCTCGACCATGTTCTACCAGCGCGATTCGGCCTGGGGCTTTTTGCACTACCTGGGCGATTTCCTGGTGCTGGGCGTGGTGCGCCTGCTGGGCTACCTAGGCCGCACCCGCAAGTTCACGCTGCGCTTCCGGGCCGTGCGCGGCGAGCTGGCTTACGCGGCCGTGGTGGTGGGCCTGGCGTTTATTAACCTGCCGGCTGCGCTGGTCGTGTTCCTGGGGCCCCTACTGGTCACGCGCATCGTGATGATGTTGGGCAACTGGAGCCAGCACGCCTTCATCGACGGCAACGCACCCGACAACTGCTACACCAACAGCGCCACCTGCATCAACACGGCCTACAACCACAAGTGCTGGAACGACGGCTACCACATCAGCCACCACCTGCGCCCCGCCCTGCACTGGACCGAGCACCCCGCCAACTTCCGCCAGCACGTGGGCGAGTACGCCGCCAACGACGCCGTGGTGTTCGACGGCATCCACTACCTGCACATCTTTGCCTTCCTCATGCTGAAGCGCTACGACCTGCTGGCCAAGAACTTCGTGAACCTGGGCGGCCGCTACGGCTCCGACGCCGACGTGGTGGCCCTGCTGCGCGCCCGCACCCGGCGCATTGCCCGGCCGGCACTGGTGGCGGCGTAGGGCCCCGGCGCATTTTGCCGCTTTTGGCTGGGTCCGTTCCGCGCACTGCGGGGCGGGCCTTGCTTTTTTATTGGAGCTGAAAGTTTTTGATCAGCGCCACGTAAAACCGAATTACCCGCTCGTAATCAGTCACCCGAATCCGTTCGTTGGTGCCGTGCAGGCGCTGGATGTCGGCCTCGGCCATGGGCAGGGGCGAGAAGCGGTAAGTGTTGGCACTGAGACCAGCGTAGGCGCGGGCGTCGGTAGCGCCTACCAGCACGTAGGGCGCCACCAGGGCCCCCGGAAACACGCTGCCGATGGTGCGGTGCAGGGCCCCAAACGCCGCCGACGTAGTGCTGGACACCGGGGCCGGCTCGTTGCCTTTTTTCAGCCGCCGCACCTGCACCTGGTCGTCGTCGATGAGGCGCCGGACCGCGCGCACCACGCCCGCCACTGAATCGCCGGGCAGGATGCGGAAGTTGACGGTGGCCGCGGCGCCGATGGGCAGCACGTTGTCTTTGGTGCCAGCCCGGAAAATGGTGGGCGCCGTGGTGGTGCGCAGGGCCGCGTTGCCGGAGGCCGTGGCCGCCAGCGTGCGCTTGACCAGGGGCCCAAACAGCCAGCGGTTGGCAAACACCAGGCGCTTGCCGAAGGGCACTTCCGAGGCCAGGTAATCGAGCAGGGCCCCCACGCCGCCGTCCAGCCGCGCCGGGAAGGGGTTGGCCTCTAGCTTGGCCACGGCCGCCGCCACCCGGCCGATGCTGGTGTGCGCCGGCGGCATAGACGAGTGCCCGCCCGCGCCCACCGCGCTGATTTCCAGGCTCAAGTAGCCTTTCTCGCTGATGCCAACCAGCGCCACGGGCCGGGCCAGGCCGGCCACGCCGTCGGTTTTCACGAGGCCGCCTTCGTCGAGAATTAGTTCGGGGCGCACGCCGCGGCGCTGGAGCGCGTCGGCGATGGCGGCGGCCCCGCGCTGGCCCAGGGTTTCCTCGTCCTGGCCGAAGGCAAGCAGCACGGTGCGCTCGGGCTGGAAGTTGCTTTGCAGCAGGTAGTCAATGGCTTCCAGCTGGCCCAGTACGTTCAGCTTGTCGTCGAGCGTGCCGCGGCCGTAGAGGTAGCCACCAGCCACGCGCCCGGCGAAGGGCGGCTGCTGCCACTGCGCTTCGCTGCCGGGCGGTACGGGCACCACGTCGTAGTGGGCCAGCAGGAGCAGGGGTGGCAGGGCCGGGTTGCGGCCTTTCCACTCGTAGAGCAGGCCGTAGGTGTTGAACTTCTGGCAGGTAAGCACCCGGTGCACCCGCGGAAACGCTTGCCGCAAAAACACCACGAACCGCCCAAACTGCGCCGTGTCCGTCTGCGCAAAATCGGTGGCCGATACCGTGGGGATGCGCACCGCCGCCGCCAGCCGCGCCACCGCCGAATCGGGCACGGCCACGGGCGCGGGCGGCGGCTGGGGCCCCAGCTGGTGCCGGGGTACGCGCAACGTGTTCGCCACCAGCACTGCCGTCAGCACCAGCAGCACCAACCCCAACAACCGGAAGAAAGCGCGCATGGCAATTGGGCTAAAAGGGTGAAAAAATTAGCGGGCCGGCGGGGCGTTCATGCGCAGCACTTCGCCCAGGCGCACGCTGGCGTCGGCCTTGTGGTTCCAGGCTTGCAAGTCGCTCACGCTCACCGCGTAGCGTTTTGAGAGGCTATAGAGGGTTTCGCCAGCCAGCACTGCGTGCCACACGGCGGGTGTGGCGGCGGGAGCTGGGGGCCCAGCTTGCAAGTCGCTCACGCTCACCGCGTAGCGTTTTGAGAGGCTATAGAGGGTTTCGCCAGCCAGCACTGCGTGCCACACGGCGGGTGTGGCGGCGGGA
>NZ_MDZA01000038.1 GCF_001816125.1 Hymenobacter coccineus
CGCCGAATACGTGCGGCCGCTGCCCCGCGCACCTCAGCGCGGCCCAGGGCGCGGCGCTGCCGCTGGCGGCCTCACGGCCTACCGGGCGGCCTTCAGCCGGGCGCAGGCCCAGCCCGGCGAGCGGGTGCTCGTCACGGGCATCGGCGGGGGCGTGGCCATTGTGGCGGCGCAGCTGTGCGTGGCGCGCGGCTGCGAGGTGTGGGGCACTTCGAGCAGCGACGAGAAGCTGGCCGGCCTGCCCGCCCTGGGCCTGCGCGGCGGCATCAACTACAACGCCGCCAACTGGGTGAAAGATCTGGTGAAGCAGGCCGGGGGCCCCTTCGATGTCATCATCGACAGCGCCGCTGGGGCTGCCTTTGGGGCCCTGCTCGACGCCGCCGCGCCCGGTGGCCGCATCGTGTTCTACGGTGGCACGCTGGGCAACATCCCGCAGATTCCCCCGGGCAAGGTTTTCTGGAAGCAGCTCAGCATCTTGGGCTCGTCGATGGGCTCGGCGCAGGATTTTGACGACCTGCTGGCTTTGGTAACGGAAAAGCAAATCGTGCCCGTGGTGGACGAAATATTTCCCCTGGCCGAAGCCGAAGCCGCCCTGCGCCGCATGGAAGCCGGCCAGCAGTTTGGCAAAATCGTGCTGCAAATAGCGTAGCTATACGCTAGCTGAAACCGGGGCCCTGAGGAGTATTTATATCGCTGATAAACAGTGAGTATAATTTAGTTTTGGGGGCCCAGCGCGGGAATGAAAAGCCGATTTTTTTGGTTAATAAAGCAACCAGAAACTCCTGCCAAAACCTACTCGTTTCCGCCATGAAAGCACCTGCCGAATACCTCGCCTCGCACGTATTTGAAGCCCGCCGCCCGCGCCGCGACCTGCAACCTGTAGTGGCCTACTCCGATGCCCTCCAGGCCCTGGAGCAAGCCCTGGCCGACGCCGAAAAGTATAAGTACCTGCTCATGCGCGCCCTGCGCCGCCACGCCGACGACGGGGCCCCGCGCTCGGCCGCCTCGGTCCTCACCGAGGCCCCTGTGCGCCCCATGTACCCCGCAGCCGAGCAGCGCCTGGTCGCGTAGCGCAAGCCATTTAACCAATAAAAAAACCGCCAGCTCCCAGCTGGCGGTTTTTTATTCAACTCATACGTACACAAAAATGGTAGCGCCCGGGGCCCTACCGCCGCCGGCTAGTAATACTGGTCGGGCAGCAAGTACTGCTGCACGTAGTCGCGGATGCCCTCTTCCAGCGTGGCAAAGGCGTTGGGGTAGCCGATGCTGTGCAGCTTGCGCATATCGGCCTGGGTGTAGTACTGGTACTTGTCGCGGATGTCCTCCGGCGTGTCGCGGAAGCGGATGTCCACCGGGGCCCCCAGCGCCGTGAACGTGTTCAGGGCCAGGTCCATGAAGGTGCGGGCCGTGCCGCTGCCCAAGTTGTAGAGGCCCGAGTCTTTGCGGTGATGCATCAAAAAGTAGCACACTTCCACCACATCTTTCACATACACAAAATCGCGCATCTGGCCGCCGTCCACGTAGTCGGGGTTGTGCGATTTGAAGAGCGTCATCGAGCCATTTTGCTGGATTTGCTGGAAGGCGTGGAAAATGACCGACGCCATGCGGCCCTTGTGGTACTCGTTGGGTCCGTACACGTTGAAAAACTTCAGCCCAGCCCAGAAATATGGTTTTTCCGCCTGTTCCACGGCCCAGTTATCAAAGTCGTTTTTCGACTCGCCGTAGGGGTTCAGCGGGCGGTAGAGGGGCAGCAGCGCATCGTCGGCATCGGAGTAGCCCAGGGCCCCGTCGCCGTACGTAGCCGCCGAGGAGGCGTACACCAGCGGGAGCTGGTACTGGCAGCAGGCCAGCCACATCTGCTTCGAATAGTTCAGATTTAGCAGATCGAACACGGCCGGGTCCATCTCCGCGGTATCGGTGCGGGCCCCCAGGTGAAACACGAACTCCACCTGCGCGTGGTGCTCGTCGAGCCACGCAAAAAAATCTTCGCGGTCCACGTATTCGCGCAGCTTTTTGCCTTCGAGGTTGCGCAGCTTTTTCTCCACCGAGAAGTTGTCAACGACCACCACGTCGTTGAAATTGGCCGCGTTGAGGCGGGAAACGAGGGCGCTGGCAATAAAGCCCGCCGCACCGGTGACGACTATCATAAGCTGTAAAAGATGGGGCCCCAAAGGTAGGGCCCGCCCGCCCGCGGGGCCCCACCGGGGGGCCGCGGGCGTATATTTGCACCGAAAATACGGGAAGCGGCGGGCCGGCGCGTTTCCCCCGCCCGCCCCATGATTTACGTTAGCCGCCACGAGCATTTCAACGCCGCCCACAAGCTGCACAACCCCAAGTGGAGCGACGAGCGCAACCGCGAGGTTTTTGGGCCCTGCGCCAACGTCAACTGGCACGGCCACAACTACGACTTGGTAGTAACGGTAAAGGGCACGCCCGATCCGGACACCGGTTTCGTGGTCGACCTCAAGGCCCTATCCGACCTTATCAAGGAGCACGTTACCAGCCAGGTCGACCACAAAAACCTCAACCTCGACGTGCCGTTCCTAGCTGGCCAAATGGCCAGCACCGAAAACCTGGCCGTGGCCTTCTGGGAAATCATTGCCCGCGAGCTGCCCGCCATCACGCCCGCCCAGCTCCACTGCGTTAAGCTCTACGAAACGCCCCGCAACTTCGTGGAATACTACGGCTAAGCCAATTAAAAATTAAAAATTATGGATTAAAAATGCCCCGTTTACTCTGGCGAGGGCAGGAGCGATTTTTAATTTTTAATTCATAATTTTTAATTCAAAAATGAAATACTACCTCATTGCCGGCGAACGGTCGGGCGATTTCCACTCCGCTGACCTCATGCGGGCCCTGCGCACGGAAGACGCTGCCGCCGAGTTCCGCTTCTGGGGCGGCGACCTGATGCAGGCTATTGGCGGCGAGCAGGTGCACCACTACCAGGACCTGTCCATCATGGGCTTCCTGGAGGCTGCCACCAGCGTGCTCAAGTTCCGTGGCTACCTCAAGGAGTGCGAAAAGGACCTGCTGGCCTACAAGCCCGATGTGCTCATCCTGGTCGATTACGCAGGCTTCAATTTGCGGGTGGCCAAGTTTGCCAAGGCCCAGGGCCTCAAGGTATTCTATTATATTTCGCCCAAACTCTGGGCTTGGAACGAGGGCCGCGTGGAGCAGGTGAAGGCCCGCGTCGACAAAATGTTCGTCATCCTGCCCTTCGAGGAAGAGTTTTATAAGCGCTTCAACTATCCCGTCGATTACGCCGGCAACCCCACGGCCGACGCAGTAGCCGAATTCGTGCCCACGGCCGATTTCTTCGTGCGCAATCAGATTGACAAGGACCGGCCCATCATCGCGGTGCTGCCGGGCTCGCGCAAGCAGGAAATCGAGGAAATGCTGCACGTAATGCTCGCCATCCTGCCGCCGTTCATGGATTACCAGTTTGTGGTGGCCGGCGTCGACAACCTCGACCGCAACTATTACCAGCACTTCGAGCGCAACGGCATCCGCCTGCTCTTCGACCAAACGTTCGACCTGCTGAGCCACGCCACGGCGGCGCTCGTCACCAGCGGCACCGCCACGCTCGAAACGGCCCTTTTCAGCGTGCCCCAAATTGTGTGCTACCGCACCAGTGCCCTGAGCTACACCATTGGCAAGATGCTCATCAAGGTGCCCTATATCTCGTTGGTAAACTTAATTGCCGGCCGCGCTGTGGTGAAAGAGATGATTCAAAACGACTTCACAGCCCGCAACCTGCTCGACGAGTTGAAAAAGCTCCTCACCGATGACAATTACCGCGCGCAAATCCAAACTGGCTACGCCGAAATACGCGCCAAGCTCGGCCAACAGCAAGCCGCCAAAAAAACGGCCGCCCTAATGGTGAAATACTTGAAAGAGTAAGTTTTGCACCGAGTTAAAACGAGGGAGGGGAGTTTCACAGAGGTCAATACTCCCTGTGAAACTCCCCTCCTTCTTTTTAACTCGGTGCAAAACCTCGCTGGGGGCCCTAGGCGGCCCGCATGTGCCGCAGCGGCGACTTCTCAAACTTGCTACGGGCGTAGCCCAGGTTGATAACCAACTCGTTGGCGCCCACTTCGTCGGGCATTTCGAACATGGCATCGGTCATGATGCTCTCGCAGATGGAGCGCAGGCCCCGGGCCCCCAGGCGGTACTCGTCGGCCTTGTCCACGATATACGCCAGGGCCTCTTCGGTGAAGTCGAGCTCGATTTTTTCCATCCCGAATAGCCGCTTGTACTGCTTCACGAGCGAGTTCTTGGGCTCGGTTAGGATTTGGCGCAGCGTGGTCTTGTCCAGCGGGTTGAGGAAGGTGAGCACCGGCAGGCGGCCAATCAGCTCCGGAATCAGGCCGAACGATTTCATATCCTGAGCCGACACGTAGCGCAGGAAGTTTTGGGTGTCCACCTGCTCTTCCAGGTTTGTCTTGGCGAAGCCCATCGGCTTGGTGTTCAAGCGGCTCTTAATGATGCGGTCGATGCCCGAAAAAGCCCCCCCGCAGATGAAGAGAATGTTCTCGGTGTTCACCGAAATCATTTTCTGCTCGGGGTGCTTGCGCCCGCCCTGGGGCGGCACGTTGATGGCCGTGCCTTCGAGCAGCTTCAGCAAGGCCTGCTGCACGCCCTCGCCGCTCACGTCGCGCGTGATGCTGGGGTTATCGCTCTTGCGGGCAATCTTATCAATTTCGTCGATGTAGACAATACCGCGCTCCGCCGCCTCCAGGTCGTAGTCGGCCGCTTGCAGCAGGCGGGTGAGGATGCTTTCCACGTCCTCGCCCACGTAGCCAGCCTCCGTCAGTACGGTAGCATCGGCGATGCAGAAGGGCACTTGCAGAATCTTGGCCAGCATGCGCGCCAGGAAGGTTTTGCCGGTGCCGGTTTCGCCCACCATGATGATGTTGGACTTCTCAATCTGCACCTCATCTTCCTGAGGCTTCTGCATCAGGCGCTTGTAGTGATTGTACACCGCTACCGACATCACGCGCTTGGCTTCGTCCTGGCCAATTACGTACTGATCAAGGTGTTCCTTAATGGCGCGCGGCTTGATGAGGTTAAATTTGGGCTGTTTGCCGGCCTCTTGGGCTTTGGCTTCCTCTTCGAGGATGAGCTGGGCTTGGCCCACGCATTTTTCGCAGATGTGGGCGTTGATGCCCGAAATCATAACAGCGACTTCGCGCTTGCTGCGGTTGCAAAAAGAACAGGATATTTCGGCCACGGAGAAAGATAGTGCAGTAGGAAGTAATAGGAAGCCCGTTTTTCCAGCAAAAGGGATACAAAGGTACAAGGCTTGCGGCCGTCAACGCCGCGCAAGGCCCATTTGGTGCCATTGTTGGCCAATAACTAGGGCCCTGGGCGGCAAGTAAGCGGTGAAGAAAGCCCCGATGTGGGACGTAAAAACGGGTAGTTTTACCTGTATTTTAACCAATTACTGCCCAATACATTTGTACAACTTTTCCCGGGCGCGTGGTTTGGAGCTTCTGCTACCCCGGGGGCCCCAAGCCACGCGCCTGGCCCGGCCACCTTTTTACTTCCGATCATGCGACTATCAGCCGAGCACTTGCAATTGGTTTTTATGGCTTCCACCGTCACGCCCACTTCGGCAGCGGGCTGGATATTTACCACTACGCCAGTGCCCCAGCCGGTGCCATCCAACCTGGTTTGTACGCCTTTGGTCATCCGCCTGGCTGTGGTCGCCTACTGAACGCTACGCTTCACCTGGGGGCCCAGGGCCAACGGCGCAATTTTCCCTTTCTCTCCACTCATCTCCAACAAACTTATCCGCTTAGCCGCGTCATAGGCTTCGGCCATTGGCAGCCATGCTGCACGCGCTTCTGGGCCCCAATAAAAAACCCCTGCTAGCTTAGCAGGGGTTTTTTTACCGCTTGAAATATCGGGCAAGCCGCCATTCCGTTCTTTAGCGGATAGTGGCCTAGCTGGCTTTCTTCTCCAGTACTTCGTCGATCAGGCCGTATTCTTTGGCTTCGTCGGCCCGCATCCAGTAGTCACGGTCCGAGTTATCATGAATTTCCTGGTACGTTTTGCCAGTATGCTGGGCCAAAATGTCATACAGCTCTTTCTTGAGCTTCAGAATTTCGCGGGCCGTAATCTCAATGTCCGACGACTGCCCTTGGGCCCCGCCCGACGGCTGGTGAATCATAACGCGGGCGTGCGGCAGGGCCGAACGCTTGTTGGCCGCGCCCCCGGCGAGGAGCACCGCGCCCATCGAAGCGGCGAGGCCAGTGCAAATCGTGGCCACGTCGGGGTTCACGTACTGCATGGTGTCGTAGATGCCCAAGCCGGCGTACACCGACCCGCCGGGCGAGTTGATGTAGAGCAGGATGTCTTTCTTGGCATCCGCCGACTCCAGAAACAGCATTTGGGCCGTCAGGATGTTGGCCACGTAGTCGTCCACGGCCGTGCCGAGGAACACGATGCGGTCCATGATCAGGCGCGAAAACACGTCGATTTCGGCGAAACGCGTGGGGCGCTCCTCAATCACCGAGCGGGTCATGCCCGTGGGCATGATGAGGCCGCCGCGGGTCTGGCCTTCCACGTGTTGGATGTACTGGTCCACGCCCAGGCCGCTCAGGCCCTGGTGCTTCACGGCAAACTTGCGGAATTCTTGTTTATTCAGCATTAGAAGGAAAAATAAGGGGGTAAGCAGTCGCTGGCCCGGTGGCAAAACAAAAGACGGTTCCGGGGCCCTGATGTTGTAAACAAACGGACAATAAAAAAGCCCTTACCGTCAAAGTAAGGGCTTTTCCGAATCAAAACCTGCGCAGCTTAGCTGTTCAGGTTTCGGAATTCTTCGGCCGTTACGGGCTTGTCCGTAACAACAACTTTGCCGCGCAAGTTTTCGAGCACTTTCTCTGCCAGAATGGCCTCGTACTCGGCCACGTACTGCTTGCCGTTATCCTGCTTGAGGTAGCTGTCGGCGTAGCCGCGCATCGACTCGCGCATGTCGTCGGGCATGTTGGGCATGCTGAACTGGCCCATGATCTTGTCGAGCGTGCGGTCCACAATCTCGTCGTTGCTCACTTTCAGGTCGGCCTTTTCCACCACCTTGTTGCGGATCAGGCTCCACTTCAGCTCCTTCTCGTAGTCGCTGTAGTGCTCCTCCACCTGCTCGGCGGTGAGCTTGCCGGCGTTGGCGCGCACCAGCCACTTCTTGAAGAACTCGGCGGGCAGCTTGATGTCCAGTCCGGTCACCAGCTTCTCCACAATGGCGTTGTTCAGGGCCCCGTCGCTCTCGCGGTCGTAGTTCTGCTGCATCGTCTCGCGCACCTTGGCGTCGAATTCCTCCTGGCTCGACACAGCCTCGGGGCCGAATACTTTGTCGAACAGCTCCTGGTTCATCTCTGGGGCAGCCGTGCGGTTAATTTTCTCTACGTTCAGCACGTAGTCGCCGCTGGCGGCTTCGGCCTCGGTCTTGTTCAGGCCCGAGAAGCCGGCAATGGCCGCCGCGTCGTTGTCAAAGGCACTTTTCAGGTCAAACGTCAGCACGTCGCCGGCCTTTGCGCCGATGAACTGCTCCGCGCCGTTCTTCACCTTATTAATGGGCAGCAACACCGTACGGCCTTCGCCTTCCTCGTCGGCCTTTTTCAGCTTGCCGAACAGGTAGTCGTTGGCTTCTGAGGCGTCGGGGTTAGTGGTTTCGCCGTACTGGCGGGCAATCTGCTCGTTGGTCTGCTCGATGGTGTCGTCGTCGAGGCTCACCTGGTGGCGCTCCACTTCCACGGTGCCGTCGGCGGGCAGCTCCACCTCGGGCAGCAAGCCCAGCTCAAACTGGAAGGCAAACTCTTTGGCGGTGTCAAAGTCCACGTCGCTGGCCACCGGCAGGGCCTCGCCCAGCAGGCGCAGGTTTTGCTCCTTCACGTAGCCATCGACGGCCTTGCCCAGGGTTTTGTTGATTTCGTCGGCCAGAATGCCTTTGCCGTACATCTTTTTCACCATGCCCACGGGCACTTTGCCGGGGCGGAAGCCCTTCACCTGGGCCCGCTTGGTGTAGTCCTTAATTTGCGCGTCCACGGTGGCGGCGTAGTCGGCTTCGGTCAGATGCACGGTCAGCAGCCCGGTCAGCTGCTCGTCGTTGCGGTCCAGCGTAATGTTCATTAGCGGCAAAAGAGGGCCCCCGCCGCGCGGGCACCCATCGGGTTAGTGGTAAAAAGAAACCCCCAACCGCAAAGCTGAGGGCCAGAAAAACATTGTAAAAAAGTGCGGATAGAGGGACTCGAACCCACACGCCTTGCGGCACCAGATCCTAAGTCTGGCACGTCTACCAATTTCGCCATATCCGCGGCAGTTCCCTGGGCCAATTGCTTCGGGCCCGCAAAGGTACGGATTGTTCGTTAGGTTCGCAAAATCCCGCCGCTTATCCGATAGGGCCCCGGCGAGGGTCCAACACTTTTTTCGGCCCGCGCTTGTTATTTTACCACTATGTCCCCCGTCATCGATATCGAAGCCGAGCGCCAGGAAATCCTGCGCCAGTACCGCCGCCTGCTGCGCACCGCCAAGCCTTACCTGCACGGCGACGACGCCAAACTCATCAAAAAGGCCTTCAACACCAGCCTGGAGGCCCATAAAGACATGCGCCGCAAGTCGGGCGAGCCCTATATTCTGCACCCGCTGGCCGTGGCCCAGATTGCGGTGGAGGAAATTGGGCTTGGCACCACCAGCATCGTGTCGGCCCTACTACACGACGTAGTGGAGGATACGGCCTGGGAAATTTCCGACGTTGAGCGCGAGTTCGGTCCTAAAGTGGCCCGCATCATCGACGGGCTGACCAAGATTTCGGGCGTGTTCGACTACGGCACCAGCGAGCAGGCCGAAAACTTCCGCAAAATGCTGCTCACGCTGAGCGAAGACGTGCGCGTTATCCTCATCAAGCTCGCCGACCGCCTGCATAACATGCGGACGCTCGACTCGATGCCGCGCCACAAGCAGCTCAAAATCGCCTCCGAAACGCTGTACCTCTACGCCCCGCTGGCCCACCGCCTGGGCCTCTACGTCATCAAAAGCGAGCTAGAGGACCTGTACCTGAAGTACACCGATACGGAGGTGTACACCGATATCAAGGACCGCATCAAGCAGAGCCAGATCGCCCGCAATCGCTTCATCAAGGATTTTGTGCAGCCGATCGAGGAGGAGCTGAAAAACCAAGGCTTCCAGTTTGAAATCAAAGGCCGGCCGAAAAGTGTCTACTCCATCCTCAAAAAGATAAAAAAGCAGAACATACCATTTGAGGAAGTATACGACCTGTTCGCCATCCGCGTGATTCTGGACGTGCCGCCGGAGCAGGAAAAGGCCGCCTGCTGGCAGGTGTATAGCGTTGTGACGGACTTTTACCAGCCCAACCCCGACCGGCTACGCGACTGGGTGAGCACGCCCAAGGCCAACGGCTACGAAAGCCTGCACACCACCGTCATGTCGCGCACGGGCCAGTGGGTGGAGGTGCAGGTGCGCTCGCGCCGCATGGACGACATCGCCGAAAAAGGCTACGCCGCCCACTGGAAGTACAAAACTGCCGACCCCACCCACGCCGAATCGAGCTTGGAAACGTGGGTGAACAAGGTGCGCGAGTCGCTGGAAACCAACAACTCCAGTGCGCTCGAATTCATGGACGAGTTCCGCCAGAACTTGTTCATGAAGGAGGTGTATGTGTTTACGCCCAAGGGCAAGCTCATCATCCTGCCCGATAAGGCCACGGCCCTGGATTTTGCCTTCGACATCCACACCCAGATTGGGATGCGCTGCTTGGGGGCCAAGGTGAATCAGAAGCTGGAGCCCCTGAGCTACCAGCTGCACAACGGCGACCAGGTAGAAATCCTGACCTCGCACAAGCAACGCCCCACCGAGGAATGGCTGACCTACGTTACCACGTCTAGGGCCCGCTCAAAAATTAAGGAATTCCTGCGCGACGACAAGCGCGCCAAGGCTGAGGACGGCAAGTTCATCCTCGAAAAGCGGCTGGAGTTGATTGGCGTGGCATTCACGCAGGAAAACTTCAACCGAGTATTAGCTTATTTTAACGTTCCCACGGCCCAAGATTTTTACTACCGTTTGGCGGTGGGCCAGCTCGACGGCCGCGAAATCCGCGAGGCCCTCTTCACCGAGGTTATTCCCACGCCCCGGCCACCAGCGCTCCAGCCCAAATCGTTCGACCACGAGGTGCAGAAAATCCGGGGCGTGCGGCCTGATATGTTGGTAGTGGGCGAGCGCACGGCCCAGTTCAACCATAGCTTGGCTCGCTGCTGCAACCCCATTCCCGGCGACGACGTGTTCGGCTTCGAAACCGACCAGGGCCTCATCATCCACCGCACCAGCTGCCCCCGCGCCGTCGATTTAATGTCGAACTACGGCAACCGCATCGTGCGCGCCAAGTGGACGGAGCAGTCAGAGTTGGCATTCTTGGCCGGCATTCGCCTCAAAGGTTCCGACCGGGTGGGCATCGTGAACGATATCACCCGCATCATTTCCACCAGCCTGAAAGTGAACATGCGCTCCATCACCGTCGATTCGAACGATGGATTTTTCGAAGGCCAAATCATGGTTTTTGTCAACGACACCGACCACCTCACCAAGCTCATTCAGCGGCTGATCAAGGTGAATGGCGTGCTGCAAGTAGAGCGCTTTGACTCCTGAGCCAACCGCCTTGGGGCCCCCAGCAGCCATTACCTGCCACGGCGTCGGGGTAAACGAGCGTACCCAGTGCGCCCACTACCACTCCGAGCGCGATATAATTGCTATCAAATTCAAGTGCTGCGATGCCTTTTACGCCTGCATCCAGTGCCACCATGAAACTGCTGGTCACGTCCCGGTTGTTTGGGGCAAAGCCGAGCGCGGCACCAAAGCCATCCTCTGTGGCAATTGCTACCACACGCTGAGCATTGCGGAATACTTCGCCTGCGGCAACACCTGCCCGCAGTGCCAAGCCGCCTTCAACCCTGGCTGCGCCAATCATTACGATCTTTACTTTAAAATGTAAAAAGCCGACCCTTTGTTAAGTGTTTGCTTTTATCCATTACCTCCCGTGAATTCCCCCAAAATGTCATCTTCTTCCAACGTAGCCGTTGCCAAGGGCCCCGCCAAAACGACAGGGCAGGAGGTAGGCGGCTCTTCTGAAACTGGCTATGCCGCCAAGCACACCCCTAGCGTAGCCTCGCAGGCCCCGCTAAACGTGGACAAGTTGGAGGAGGTCAAAAAAATATTTACGGCCCACCTCGAAAATAAAGGCCTGCGCAAAACGGCCGAACGCTACGCCATTCTTGAGGAGATTTACGCCCGCTCGGGCCACTTTGATGTGGAGGAGCTGTACGCCGGCATGAAGGCCCGCAACCTGCAAGTGAGCCGCGCTACGGTGTACAACACCTTGGATCTGTTGGTGGAACAGGGCCTCGTTAGCAAGCACCAGTTTGGCCGCAACCTTGCCCAGTATGAGAAGAGCTACGGCTACCGCCAGCACGACCACGTTATCTGCACCGAATGCCATAAAGTGGTGGAATTCTGTGACCCCCGCATCCACGGCATCCAAACGATGGTGGGAGACCTGCTGAACTTCCATATCTTGCACCATTCTTTAAACCTTTACGGCATCTGCGGCGACTGCCGCGCCAAAGCTGCCCGCTCCCAAGAGCCCGCATGACCACCACCAGCACCCTGCGCGACGGTATCCTTTTCATAAGCCTTGCCGGCGACCTGGTAGGGCCCCCCGATACCGCGGCGTTCGTGCAGGCTGCCAATGACTACCTAAGCGCCGACGGCATCAGCTGTGCCGTTGACTTGGCCGAAATTCGCTACATCAACAGCACGGGCATGGGAGTACTCGTATCATTGCTCACCAAGTTCCGTACCCGCGGCGGCGAACTGGTCCTAATTAACCCCGCCGACCACCCGCGTAAGCTGCTGGCTCTCACCAAACTCAATAATATTTTCGCGGTGGTTCCCACCGAAGCCGCTGCCCACCAACAACTTCTCACAGCCGCCTCCTCCTAGGCGGCTGTTTTTTTGCCTTCACTTTTTTCAATGCCGGCCGGCAACGCACTCTTTCAGCATGGTGCCCGGTTAGCTAAGCTTCCCAAATTTCAAGTAAGATGCCCGTAGATGTATTAGTAGGCCTCCAGTGGGGCGACGAAGGCAAAGGCAAAATTGTGGATGTGCTCGCGCCCAGCTACGATGCCGTTGCCCGCTTCCAAGGGGGGCCCAACGCTGGCCACACCCTCACCTTCGATGGTACAAAGCACGTGCTGCGCCAAGTGCCAAGCGGAATTTTCCATCCCCACATCCTCAACGTAGTGGGCAACGGCGTCGTGCTCGACCCCGTTGTGTTCCGCGAAGAGTTGCAGAAACTCACCGAGAGGGGCGTCGATTGGAGCAAAAATCTCTACATCTCCAAAAAGGCGCAGCTCATCCTGCCCTCGCACCGGGCCCTCGACCGCATCAGCGAAGAGGCGCGCGGCAACACCAAAATCGGCAGTACCCTGAAAGGTATCGGCCCAACGTATTCCGACAAGATCGGCCGCGTGGGCCTGCGCGTCGGCCACATCTTGCTGCCCGATTTCCAGCAGCGTTACAAGGAAGCTGTGGCGCATCATGCCAGCATTGCCGCTCCTTATAATAAGGAGTTGGAAATTGAAGCGCTGGAAGAAGAGTTCTTCTCCGCTATCGAGTTCCTGCGCACCCTGCAACTTACCGACACCGAGTATCTCCTCAACGACTTGCTCGCCCAAGGCAAGCGCATTCTTGCCGAAGGGGCCCAGGGTTCGCTGTTGGACATTGACTTTGGCACGTATCCCTACGTTACCTCGTCCAGCACCATTTCAGCTGGGGCTTGCACCGGCCTCGGTATTGCTCCGCGTCACATAGATAAAGTGTACGGCATTACCAAAGCTTACTGCACACGTGTCGGCAGCGGTCCCTTTCCCACCGAGCTGGAAGATGCGGTAGGGGAAGAGATCCGCAAGGCTGGCCGCGAGTTTGGAGCCGTTACCGGCCGCCCCCGGCGTTGCGGTTGGATTGACTTACCCGCGCTGCGCTACGCCATCATGCTCAACGGCGTTACTGAACTCCACCTAATGAAGGCAGATGTTCTCGATGGCTTCACCGAGATTAGGGCGTGTACCCACTACCGCACCGCTACGGGCGAAACAACCCCCAAACTGCCTGATCCGGGCGAATTGAACGGTATCACGCCTGAGTACCTCACTCTACCCGGCTGGAACACCGACTTAACAAATATTACGGACACTGGTCAACTGCCTGAAAACTTGCAAGCCTACTTAGCTTTTCTCGAGCGGGAATTGCAGGTACCCATTAGTATTGTCAGCGTCGGGCCGGACAGGGTAAGTACCCTTTTTCGCTAGCCGAAACCTATTATTTATGTGCCCGGGGCCCCATTAGAGCTGTGTAAAGGCTCTAATCCCCTACTTTTCAAGTATATTATTTCAAGTATATTAAAGGAGTGGTCCATAAACCATTTCCTCATTCGCATACCCGTGCAATGAATATGACCGATCCACCTAGCGAACCAAGATAATTCTCGCATCACATTTTTCTGCCATAATGTCAACCAGTTAAGGTCGCGTGCGCGATAAATCTTTCATTTAATACCGTTATGCTAAGGAGGCGCCCTTATCTTTACAGTCCCAAAACGCCAACCGGGCAACGGGATACGAGGTTGAAAGAGATAGGAAGCCAAATAAATTGTTTGCTTCGCTCGAGTAAGTGTATTGATAACGGTGTTCTAAGTTTATTTTTCGAAGGCATTGTAAACCTCGAAAAGATCGCCTTATCTTTGCACCCCGCTTCAATAGGAAGCAGTAAGAACTGGTTTTAAGAGCAAGAAAATCTTAAATTTCTTTGTTTAAAAATTGGAAGTTTAAAATAATTACTTACCTTTGCACTCCCAATCGAAAAGTAGGGAGTTTGGTTGAGAAAAAGGGGCTGGTTGGCCGGCCCGCACGGTTGCTTCAACAGGAAGCGGCGTACGTTCTTTGAATGACGGAAATAGACAAATAGTAAGGGAGCCGGCCGCGCGA
>NZ_MDZA01000039.1 GCF_001816125.1 Hymenobacter coccineus
GCCGGCCCCAGCGTGGCGGCGGCCCGGGCTGGATGGCGGCGGCGGGTTGTTGAGCTCGTGGGCCAGGCCGGCGGAGAGCTTGCCCAGGGCCCGCAGCTTCTCGTCGCGCTCCTGGTTGCGGGTTTGGTCGCGCACCCGGTCGCTCATCAGGCCCACCAAGCGCTGGATCAGCTCGGGGCTGGTGCGCTCCAGCTCAGGAAATAAGTCGCGGTGCAGCAGCAAGATGTGGGTGTCGCCCACGGCCACGCCCCGGCCGTTGATGGTGCGCAGGCGCGAGTAAGGCAGCACCCCGCTCACCTGCCCCGCCTCGATGCGGAACACCGGCTCGGCCCGGCCGTTGCGCTCGAAAAAAAACTGGATGCCGCCCGCCACCACGGCCATCATGTACTGGGCCGCGTCGCCGGCCTGCACCACGGTTTCGTCGGGGCCGTAGTGGCGGTCTTCGCCGTGGGCCAGCAGCCAGGCCAGGGTCTCGTCGGGCAGCCCGGCAAAGGCCGTGACGGTGGACAGTTCGGCGGCGGTGAGCGGAGTGGGCATGGCGGAAAATAGAATGAGCGCTTCGGCATAACAGGCAGCGGGGCTGCTGAGTTAATATAGCCCCGTTGAGGAAGCATTGGCGAAACGGGTGCCGTGGATCAGCCGGGTTTAGGGCCCCTAGCCGGGCTCAGTTATCGGGCACCAAGCCGGAGCTGTTGCCGCTGCGCTCTTCCCAGGACCGCACTGCTTTCATCTTTTTCTTTTCGATGAAGGCCCCCGTCCAAGGGTTGAACACATAAACGTCGAACCGGTCGGTTACGCTGGAACGGCCTTTGGGATGAAGGTCGGTGAGGGTACCGGTTTTGATGGGCACATAAAAGCGGAAGTGCCCATTGTAGAGTGCGGGTTTTTTGAAGCTTTCCCACTTCAAAAAACCGGACAATGGTTGATTGCGTGCGCCGCTTTTCTTTCTGGTCATTTCAATGGTGGACCGGTACGCCAGCGTAAATTTTGGGGTTGGCACCTGGGGCCGTTTCTCGAACCCGAAGATCCTTTCAAACTCATTGGGAATGAAATTGCCGTTGGCGTCCAACTCGAATTCTATCAGTTCGGGGTACACACGCCTGGGGCTCAACTTTACGTCATAACGGAACAGGAACTTCGTGGGCTTTGCGACAAAGCTATCAGTCCAGTTTCCAGATTCCTTGGCGTTGTATATCGCGGAGCCTTGCACGTTCCAGACGGTGCTGGTCAGTAAAAATTGACGGCCGTAAATAGCCGCAATAGTGCTGTCAGCCTTGGCTCGCATATGGTCCTGAATCCCGTAGAAAGGGTACAGCTGCTTATCTGCTACGCGCCAGGTACCGCGGTCGTGGTCAACGGTGTACAATAGCTGGTTCCGGTCATTATAGTCCCGGGTAATGCCGGTTGGGCGGCCGGCTTTGGTACGAGTCCCGGTGGTAGTAGCTACCGTCTGATCGTTGCGGTAGAAGCGGTAGTAAACCAGGTCTTTGGCAGTCAAAATTTCTTTGACCTCCCTGCCGCCAGGGTATAGCCGGGTTTCGATGCGGGAGCTATCCGTCGTTACCACGCTCAGATTCTGAGCCGTGGCGGCCGTGCTTAAAAGAAGAAAAAACGCCGTTGGAAGAATCTTCATATCGAAGGAAGATGGGCGACGAGAATATGCTGATGCCAAGTATGCTATCCGTCTTGCAACCATTCTGTGCTTGAGAAAGGCCTCTCAATAGCAAAACGGCCGCTACGGCGCCGGCGCTGCCGGGGCCTTAAAGCTGAATACCGCCCCGGGCAGCGCCACTGCCGCCGTGATGAGGTAGAACGTGAGGCTGACCGTGACCGATACGGCCGCATCCAGGTGCAGCACTTGGGCCCCCAGCACGAAAGTGACTTCCCGGGCCCCAATGCCGCCCACCGTGAGCGGCAGCACCGCCACCACCGACGAGACGAGAAATACCATCAGATAATCAACGATTTGGCTGCTGGTGCCCGTGCCCGCCAAAATGGCCCACGCGCACAGCACCTGGGCCCCCTGCACGCCCAGGCCCAGCCACCCCGCCCGTCCAAACAGGGGCTGGAACTCGGGGAAAAACCGGCCGCTGGCCCAGTAGCTGGCCGCCACGCCCACCGGCACGCCCGCCAGCACCAGCCCCCGCCAGGGCAGCGGCACGGCCGGCACGAAGGCCAGCAGCACGCCCGCCAGCACACCCAGGGCCAGCACCCCGCTCACCCGGTCGAGGAGCAGGGCCCGCACCAGGGCCGTGGTTTTGCCGGGGAAGCGCTGGCGCAGCAGGTACACCTTGTAGCCGTCGCCGCCGATGCCGCCGGGCAAAAACAGGTTGTAGTACATCCCCAGCCAGTACAGGCGCAGGTTTTCACCTTCCGTCAGCGGCACGCCGATGGCCCGGAAAAAGTAGTTCAGCCGCCGCGCCGACAGCCACTTCGACAATGCAAATAGCCCCGCCGCCAGCGCCAGCCACCCCGGCTGCGCCGTGGCCAGCACCCGCCGCACCTCACCCACGCTGATGTGCTGGAAGACGAAGTAAAAGGCTCCCACTACAAACGCCAGCTTGGCCCCCAGAATGAGGGCCTGGCGCAGCTTCGGGCGGTGGGGGAGGAAGGGCAAGGGCGTGGGAGATTAATTTGATATTGACAATGTTTGATCAGGCCATCATGCTTCGACTTCGCTCAGCATGACGGCCTTGAACATCAATAACCAAGCACCAAAACCCTAGCAGTGGTGAGCGGGGTTAATTAGCGGGCGGGCAGTTCTGGGGGCTGGCCGGGGGCGGGCTCGGCGTCGTCGAACTTGACCAGGTTGAGGTGGATTTGGCGGTCGATTACGAAGTCGAAGTAGCGGTGGTAGCGGCGGCCTGCGAGGTAGCAGTCCTCGGCCAGGTAGTAGGCTCCCATGTCGGTGGGGGCGGGCAGGGCGCGGGTGATGGCGCCCCGCTCGCGGGTGATGTAGAAGGCTTCGTCGTTGTCGAGGTGCGAGTCTTTGTACACATACAGCGGCTGGCCCTTCGTCAGCTGGCCCACCCGGATGCTGGCGGCCCGGTAGGGCACAATGTCGTTGGTTTTGTAGCGCGCCGGCAGCACAAACCAGTTGAAGCCCACGCGCAGGCACAGCAGGTAGGCGCACAGCACCACCAGCCGCTGCGCGGGCAGCGTGTGGTACAGATACGCCAGCCCCAGCAGGGCCCCAAATACCAGCGCCGTTTTCCAGTACAGGCCCGGCACGTCGGCAATGCGGGCCAGGAACGGCGGGGCGAGCAGCACCAGGGCCACCACCGAGAGCACAAAGAGCAGCACCCCATCGACCACCCGGTTTTGCCAGGGGCCCTGGGCCTGGTAGTGGTCGTAGAAGTAGATCATCACCGTGATGAGCAACGGGATGAGCGGGAACAGGTAGCGCGGAATGGTGGCCGGCGAGAGCCAGAAAATGGGTGTTATTGCCAGGAAGATGAGGGCGTTGAACTTTAGAAACGGGTGGGCATGAATGGTTTGCCACCAGCCCCGGCGCACCAGGCACACCACCAGCAAGGTCCAGGGCGCAAACCAACCCAGGAAATCGAACGGGTAGGTAAGCACGTGCACGACGGACTTAAAGAGCGGCTGCTCGGCCACCGTGCGCTGGCTCGATTGGTCCCAGATGGTGAGGAAGTAGTCGTGCAGCGAGTTGTAGCGGCTGTACACCAGAAAGTAGCTGCCTACCAGGGCCACAAACACCCCGATGCCCAGGAAGTGGGCCCCCGAAAACAACCGCTTGAAGTTCTTCGAATACCAGCAAAACACCACCAGCGTAATGCCCTGGAACGCAATGGACGGCAGCCCCTTCAGCATGAAGCCCACCGCCGTGAGGGCGTAGGTGAGCACAAACAGCCGCCGCCACTGCCCCTTCTCGGCGAAATAAAATACGGCCGCAAAGCCCAGGTACGTTATCCAGGCGTGCAGCGTGTCGATGAGGCCCTGGAAGGAATCCCAGAACAACATCCGCCCGCAGGTGATGAACGCAAACGCCGCCACGAAGCCCAGCCGGGGCCCCAAATACCGCCGCACCACCACGAACAGCGTGGCCGCGTAGCCCAGCAGTGAGAACACCGTGGGCAGCCGCACCACCAGCTCCGACTGGCTCCCGGTAATATTGAACAGCCCCAGCAGCAGCCAGTTGTACAGCGGCGGCTTGTTATAATAGTACACGCCCTGCAGCGTGGACACGAAGTAGTTGCCCGAGTCCTTCAGCTCCAGCGCTACCAGGGCCCTAATGGGCTCGTCCACTTGCAGCGGCAGCAGCCCCAGGTGGATGAACAGCGCCGGGCCCAGCACCAGCAGGCACAGCACCATCAGCGCCCACGGGCGCTGCTGAAACCACAGGGTAAACGACGACATGCGGGCAAAGGGACGGTAAACCACAAAACTACGGCTCCAAGCTGTAGCGCGGACTCTGTGAGTCCGCGCGTTTGAACGGTCGCCGACCAGGCTGTAGCGTGGACTTTGTAGTCCGCGGCTCTCGCTTCGTCCTGCCGGTAATCGCCTGCCAACTACTGGGCAGCGACCGTTCAGAGCCGCGGACTACAAAGTCCGCGCTACAGCTGCGCTTCGTTCTGCCGGTTATCGGGCAGCTACGTTCAGCCGCACGGACTCGCAGCGTCCACGCTACAGCCTGGGGCCCCTCAGTGCACTCCAGATGCCTTGGTGGGCGCCGGCTTGAATACCAGCCGGCACCCTTTGAGGGCCGCCGGGTGGTAAATGGTGCCGTGGGTTTCCTGCGGTAAAGGGTCGTAGTGCCAAGTAATGCCGTGTCCAGCGGGACTAGCCAGCACTTTGGCAAACTGCTGGGTGTCAGTCACAATTTGTTTCTCGTTGCTCGTGGCCAGGTACAACGTTTTGGCTGGGCCGGGGTGGGCGCGGAGTAGGGGCCCCGCTTGCTGCACCAGGTACGCGTTGTTCCACCACAGGCTGGGGTCGAAGGCGAGGTAGGTGTCGAACAAATCGGGCTCCAGCAGCAGGGTTTCGACTACGAACAGCCCAGCCAGCGACTCGCCCACGATGGCCGTTTCGGCCGTGGTGCGGTAGCGCTGCTTGATGTCGGGCATCAGCTCGGTGCGGATGAACTGCCGGAACGCGGCCGAGCCGCCCACGCGCGGGGCAATCTTCTTGTCGTCTGGGTTAGTGGTGGGGCCCGTCAGGTCGCGCCGGCGCGCCGTGTTTTCGATGCCCACCAGGAGGAACGGCCGCATGGTGCCGTTGCCCACCGACACCTGCACCAAGCCCGCCACGTGCAGGAAATCTTCCTGCAAGCCGCCGTCGGGCATGTACAACACGGGCAGCCGCAGCGCAGCCGAATCGGCGTAGCCCGGCGGCAGGTACACGTTGATGCGCCGGGTTTCGCCCAGCACCTTCGACGCCAGGGTGAACGTTTGGCCAATGGCCAGGGGCCCCGCCGGATTTTGGGCCCCCACGCTGCGGGCGGCCAGTAAAAACAAGCACGGCAGGAGCGCGCGGAACACAGTGCGAAAGACAATCATGCCCCAAGCTTAAGGATAAAATAGCGCCCACCGCCGCAACCCAAGGGTGGCAAGTAGCCCCTGGGTTGGCCGTTGCGTTGCTTACCGCGGCTTTCCCTTACCCCCGGCGCACCGGACGGCGGCCACGCGAGGGCCCCCGCCGGGGAGCAAGCGCCGCCGGCGGCGCAACATTTTACCAGCCCGCGCCGCCAAATAGCCCATTGCTCGCCGTGCGTCGGGCTTACCGGGGCAAGTGCAGCGCAACCCCAATTAGGGCTGCTACGGCGACGGTGAGGGCCCCGGCCCGCAGGCCAATCACGCTGTCCCAGCGGTCTTGCAGGGCGCGGGCATCGGGCGGGGTTTGGCCTTGGCGCGCCGCGGCGGTTTGGCGCTGGTTGACTGGCTGGGCCACGAGTGCATACGCCGCTAGCTGCGTCAGTAACCCGGCCAGTGCCAGCAGCGTGAGGCGGCCGGGCAGCGTGGCCCACCCGCCGGCCACCCAGCAAAGCCCGCCGGTGCTGAGCAGGGCCGCCACCCCAAACACCGGCATGCGGGCATCAGCCACCGCGTGCAGGTGGCCCAGCACCTGCGTGAGGCTGGCCGCATCGACCCGCCGTAGGGCGGTGCGGGCAATGAGCGCAAAGAAAACGTCGACGCCGTACACCACGCCGCTGCTGAGCAGGGCCAGGGCCACCAGCCCAGAAGACCAAAGCGGGCTCATGCTGCGTGCCGGCTAAGTTGCGCCGGCTGCTGAACGCCCGCCGGAGTAGCGGAAGTGGTGAACAAGGAAGCCGCCAACCCCAGGAGCAAGCCAATGGCAATCATATGGGGCAGCTCAAAGGCCAGCGAGGCGGTGGGCTGGGCCAGTACAACGGCTAGGTCCACGCCCGGAATCAGGGCCCCGAGCAGCGTGACCCAGGCCAGGGGCCGGTCGTAACCCAGCCCGGCGAAGGCCACGAGAAGCAGGCCCGAGAACACGTCGCGGATGCCTTTGGCGTAGTGGAAGGCGTAATGGACATCGGCCGGGGGTAGGAACACGCCAAAGCCTTCGGCCCCGCGCGGGGCGCCAGTAAGAAGCGCAAGCCGATGAAAACCATGCCGAGGCCAAGCAGCAGACTAAGGCTGCGGGTGAGGGTGCGACGCATAACGGAGAGGAGGTTGGTACAGCACAAAGGTCCGCTCCGGCCCTGCCCCCAGTCATTCACCCAAGTGCATAAATGCGGCGCGCCCTAGGAAGCCGCGCGGCCCCGAATCCGGCTCAGCGACTGCGGCTTGACCCCGACGTAGGAGGCGATGTAGTACTGCGGAATGCGCTGCTGCAAGTCGGGGTAGGTGCCCACGAAGCGGGCGTAGCGCTGCGCGGGCGCGTCTTCGTAGAACGAGGTGAGCTGGCGCAGCACGTCCACAAACAGGGCCTCGGCGATGAGGCGCCCCAGCCGCTCGCCTTCCCGCACTTCGCGGTAGAGCCGCTGGAGGTTGTCGGCGGAGATGGCCAGCACGCGGGCCTCCTCCAGGGCCTGGATGCCATGGGTAGCCGGCTGGGCCGACAAAAAGCTGGCGTAGTCGCCGATAAATTCCTGCTCGCGGCCGAAGTAATAAGTCAGTTCCTGGCCGTCGCCGCCCTGGAAGTAATGAAACACCCCTTGGAGCACGAAGCCGACTTTGCGGCTCACTTCGCCGGGCCGTAGGAAGTAGCCGCCTTTGGGCAAAGTTTCGGGCACGAACCACTGCCGGATAAGGTCTTCCTCGGCCGGGGCCAGGGCAATGAAGTGGCGTATAGCTACCAGCAGGGTTTCGTGCATCGGCTAGGGGCCCTGTTGGGCGCTGCTTCCGGGCCGCGGAGCGGGCAGCAACAGAAGCGGGTCAAAAGTACCGCGTGGCCAGCGCAACCACGGGCCATGCACCGGGCATTTCGAAGGTTCTCACCACTTGCCACCAGCCGTCGTTCAGCCGCGCGGACTCGCAGCATCCACGCCACGGGCGTGTTAGCGCCAGCGCACTTTGGCGCCCGACTGGCCGGCCCACAGACGCTCGGGCACACTTTCCAGGATGAGCTGGCGCAGGGCCGTGAGCAGGGGCACGCGCACAAAGCCATGGTGCACCACCAGGCTTACCTCGCGCACGGGCTGCGGGTCGGCGAAGCGCTTCACCAGCGGGTTCGTGTCCAGCTCGTCGAGCACGGCCAGTTCCGGCACCAGCGTGTAGCCTTGGTGGCGGCGCACCAGCTCCATCAGCGTCTCGATGGAGCCGCTCTCGTAGGTCACGTGGGCGTTGGGGTCGGTGGTGGCGGCGCACAGGTTCAGCACCTGGTGGCGGAAGCAATGGCCCTGCTGCATCAGCCACATGCCGGGGGCCTTTAAGTCGGCCGCTTCGATTTGAGTTTTGCCAGCCAGCTGGTGGTTGGCCGATACGTAGGTCAGAAACGGCTCCTCCAGCACGGGCAGCTCGCGCAACTGGCGGTCGTCGAGGGGCGTCACGAGCAGGCCCACGTCGAGGCGGTGGTCCTTCAGCTGCACCATAATTTCCTCCGAGCGCAGCTCCTCCACCCGCACCTGCAGCTGCGGGTAGGCGGTGGTGAGGCCCACTAAGAAGCGCGGCACCAGGTAAGGCGCCAGCGTGGGGATGACGCCCAGCCGCAGCTCGCCCACCATCTCGCCCTTCTCCACTTGCACCAGCTCGCGCAGCTGCTGGGCCTCGCGCAGCACCTGCCGGGCCTGGGCTATCACCTTCATGCCCACCGCGGTGGGCTCGGCGCCCTTCTTGTTGCGGTCGAACAGCAGCACGCCCAGCTCGTCCTCTAGCTTCTGCACCTGCACGCTGAGGGCGGGCTGGGTCACGAAGCTTTTTTCGGCCGCCAGCCCAAAGCTGCGGTGCGTGTCGAGGGCCACCAGGTAGGTGAGTTGCTGCAGATTCATGGTACAAATATAACGTTTGATTATAAAATAAACTTTAACAGCAGATTTGATTATGACTGGTTTGGTTGCTTCTCCCGCGTCGCGGCCCGTCGGCAACACGGCGCGCCGCTTCGCGAATTGCTCCCGCCGCGGCCGGCCAAGCCCTGGCGATACCGCCAACCCGGGGCCCTGGGGGCCCTAAAACGGTGGGTTGTCAGCTGGCTGGGGGCCCTGGAGAGGCAGCGGGCATGCGGGCCATTGGAAAGCAGGGGGCAAGGAATAAAAAAAGCGGCAGGGATAGGATTTTATATTAAATATATTAATTTTATAATATTACCTCGACTCGCTTGCGGTGTTTGGCATCGCGCCGGGGCCTTCCATTCACACTTACCAACATCCGCTATGAAAAATTTGTGTTTGTGCGCCAGCCTGGCCCTGCTGCTCGGCGCGTGCGCGAAAGACGATGCCAGCCAGCCCAGCACCCAAACGGCCCCCGCCGTGGCCATGGGCAACGGCAAAGCCAATACCTGGGTCAACCTCGACGGCCAGGGCAATCCCACGGCCATGGGCTTCACGCTCAGCAAAGGGGCCCTCGACCAGTTGCCGGCCACGGTGCCCGCCACGGAATACATGCTGGCCCTGCCCGACGCCGCCACCCAAAAAACGCCGTTCCAGCACGTGATGATTGACTGGAACCCGCTGGGCCACGAGCCCGCCGGCATCTACGACGTGCCCCACTTCGACTTTCACTTCTACATGATGCCGATGGCCGAGGTGATGCAGATTCCGCCCTACGCCGTGAACCCAGCCGGGTTCGACAAGGTGCCGGCCGCCGCCTACCTGCCCACGGGCTACGTGAAAAACCCCGGCGGCGTGCCCGCCATGGGGGCCCACTGGACCGACGTGAGCAGCCCGGAACTGCACGGGCAGCCGTTCACCGAAACCTTTGTTTTCGGCACCTACAACGGCCACGTCACCTTCTGGGAGCCCATGGTGGCCCTGAGCTACCTGCGCACCAACCCCACGCTGGAGCAGGACATCAAGCAGCCGGCGCAGTACGAAACCCCCGGCTATTACCCCACCCACTTCAGCATCCTGGCCAAGCCCGACGGCAGCTACGAGGTGTCGCTCAGCAACTTCGTGAAGCGGTAGGCCCCGGCTGGGGCCCCGGGAAGCCAGTTGGGGTTGTCATTCCGACGAAGGAGGAATCTGGGTAAAACTAGTTGAGGACGGTTCTCAGATTCCTCCTGCGTCGGAATGACAACGCCCTGTTGAGAGGGGCCCTAAACGCAAAGGGCCGCCCCAGTAACTGGAACGGCCCTTGTGCAAACGCGGCTGGCCCAGGGACCCTACAGCGGCTTTTTCAGCGAATCCTGGAACTTCTTGATTTGCGGGGCCACCACTTTCTGGTCGCCCACCACCACAATGGTCATGGCCTCGGGGCGGACGTACTTGCGGGCCGTGGCGCTCACCTGCTCGGGCGTCACGGCGTTGATGTTTTTCACCTGCTCGGTGAGGAAGGTGTCGGGCAGGCCCTGCAAGTCCAAGGTATTCAGCTGGCTGATGATGCCGCCGGGGTTGGAGTTGCGCAGCACAAACATGCCGCTCTCGTAGTTCTGGATGCCCTTGAGCTCGTCGGCCGAGGGCGGCGTTTTCTGGAGCCGCTCGATTTCGTTCACGATTTCGTGCAGCGAATTGTACGTGTCCTTGGTCGTCACGTCGGCGGTTTCGCTCCAGTCGCCGGTGTGGTAGTGGGTGCCCACCGAGCTGTAGGGCGAATAGGTGTAGCCCTTGTCCTCCCGGATGTTGCGGGTGATGCGCGAGCCGAACGAGCCGCCGAGCAGCGAGTTCATCACCCGCAGCCGGATGTAGTCGGGGTTCGTGGGGTCGGCCGCCGGCAGGCCCACCACCAGCGTCGATTGCGGCGCGCTGGGCCGGTCCTGGGTCAGCACCTGGGCCCGGGTGAGGGGCTTGGCCGCCTCGATGCGGGGCGCGGGGCCCTTGGCCCAGGGGCCCCAGGCGGCGGTGAGGGCCTGGCGCAGCGCGGGCGCGTCGAACCGACCGGCCACGTACACGCTGGTGCGCTGGGCCCCAAACTGCGTCTTGTAGAAGTTCTGCACCTGTTCCAGCGTCAGCGCGTCCAGCTGGGCATCCGTGGGGATGGGCCGGCCGTAGGGGTGGTCGCCGTAGATGGCCGCCGTAAATTTCTGGCGCGCCTGGGTGCTGGGGTACGAGCGCGAGAGGTTGGCCTGCCGCTTCATGTCGGTTTTGAGGCGCGCCACTTCGCTGGCCGGCAGGGCCGGGTGCTGCACCACGTCGGCGAGCAGCGTGGCCAGCTGGGGCGCGTACTCCGACAGGCACGAGGCCCAGAGGTAGGTTTGGTCGGAGCCGGCCGAAATGCTGAGCGAGCCGCCCATGGCCGCCACTTTCTCCGCCAGCTGGGTGGCTGAGAGCGTGGCCGTGCCTTCGTTCATGAGCTTGGCCAGCAGGTCGGCCAGGTACACCTCGTCGGGGCCCTCGTGCACGTTGCCGGCCTGGACGGCCACCATCATCGTCACCTTGGGCACCTGGCCGTAGGGCACCAGGCGGGCCTGCAAGCCGTTCTCGAGGACAAATTCCTCCTTGGCGGGCAGGGCAAAATCGCGCGGGGCTCTGCCCACGGGCGGGGCCTCTTTAGGGGCCGTGGGGGCCTGGGCGGCCACGGCGTTGGCCACGCCGCCGGCGCGGGTGGTGGCCTTGGCGGTGGTTTTTTTGATGGGCCGGGCGGGGGCTTTTTTTGCCGGCGCCTGGGCCTGGGCGGGCGCGGCCAGGGCCCCCAGCACGGTGGCAAGCAGCCCGATGGTTAGCTTGTTCATACAGTATGGAAAGCAGGATGGGCTAGCTCTTGGCCAGCGGGTTGACGATGAGTAGCGTGCGGTTGGTGGGGCGCAGGTACTCCTGCGCGGTTTTTTGCAGCAGCGCGGGCGTCACCTTGCGAAACTCACCTTCCAGCTTGTTGATGCGCGCTGGGTCGTTGTCGAACAACGCGAAGGCGGCCAGCAAGTCGGCCCGCCCGAAATTGGTGGAGCCGCTCACCTGGTCGTAAAACGCCGAGCGCATCTTCACCACCGCCAGGTCCAGCGTGGCCTGGTCGATGCCCTTGCTAGTCAAGCGGCTGACCTCCCGGTCGAGCACGTGCACCACCGAGTCGGCCTGCACGGCGGGGTCGTAGGTGAGGCTGCCCATCCACAGCATGGGCCCCGCGTAGTTGAACTGGTTGCCCAGGTCGTTGTTGATGCCGCCGCGCACGCCGTCCGAGTAGCCGCGCTTCTGCACCAGGGCCTGGTAGAGGCGGCTGTCGTTGCCTTGCAGCAGGATTTGGTCCAGCAAAATCATGGCGTAGTACTCGGGCGTGTTGCGCTCGGGCATGTGGTAGGCGAAGGCCAGCGCCGGTTTGGCGGCCAGCTTGTCGTCCTTCGTGAAGCGCTGCTCGGCTTCCTGGCGCGGCTCCGCGAGGTCGGGCTTGGGGGGCGGCGTGGCGCTCGGGATGTTGCCGTAGTACTTGGTTACCCAGGCCTTGGCCTCGGCGGGCTCGAAGTCGCCCACCACGGCCAGCACGGCGTTGTTGGGGGCGTAGTAGGTTTTGAAGAAGTCCTTGGTATCGGCCAGGTTGGCCGCGTCCAGGTCTTTTAGGTCGCCGTAAAAATTGTGGGCGTTGTTCCAGTTCTTGTTGGCCTTCTGGGGCATGTCGAGCCACGGGAAGCCGCCGTAGGGCTGGTTGAGCACGTTCACGCGCACCTCGCTTTTTACCACGCCCTGCTGGTTGGTCAGGTTGCTTTGGTCGATGGCCAGGCCCCGCATCCGGTCGGCCTCGGCCCACAGAATCGTCTCCAGCTTGTTGCTCGGCACCACCTCGTAGTAATTGGTGAAGTCGAAGCGCGTCGAGCCGTTCATGGCCCCGCCGTTCTTCTGAATCAGCCCGATGAATTCGGCCTTGCCCAAGTTCTGTGAGCCCTGAAACATCAGGTGCTCAAACAAATGCGCGAAGCCCGTGCGGTTGCGTGGCTCGGTGCGGAAGCCCACCGCGTAATAGGCGGCCACGGTGGCCGTGGGCGCCGTATGGTCGGGTGAGAGCACCACCCGCAGCCCGTTGGGCAGGGTGTAGTACTCCACCGGAATTTGGAAGGCCGGCCCGGCCGGGGCAGCCGCCGGAGCAACTGCGGCCGCGGTGGCCGTGGCCGCCGCGGGGGCCGTCGTCACCACGGCCGCGGTTTTGGGGCTGCACGCGCCCAGGGCTAGGGCCCCCAGGGCGCAACCCACGCCCCGGCGCAACAATACAGAGTGTTTCATTCAGCAGAAAAAGAGGGTGAAAGATAAATGAATCTAGGTAACGCAATATTAAGCAGGTTCTTGCTCCATTGGATGCAAGCCGCGCACGAATAGTTGCCCGGGTGATGTAGCGTGGACGCTGCGAGTCCGCGACGAGCGCCGCGAGTGTGGTAGCGCCGCTTCGGAGTCCGTTTACGGACACCTCACCCCCAGCCCCTCTCCTGCGGAGAGGGGTGCCAGTACCTGAACGGGCAGCGTCAACGAGAAAACTGAACGCACCCCCCTCTTTTGGAGAGGGGCCGGGGGTGAGGTTCCCGCAGCGGCGAGTCAATACACACTGAATGCGAAACCGCTTTAATGGCTCGTTCAATCGTCGCACTCGCTGCACTCGTCGCGGACGCGCAATGTCCACGCCACACCAAGCGCCGCGGGTACCGCTCCGCCCGTTCAATCGTTGCGCGCGCTGCGCTACATCGCCCGGGGCCCGACCTTTGCCCCGTGCTACCTCCCTTGCTTTTCGCTGATTTGCCGGCCTTGCTCGGCGGCCACCTGCTCCAGGGCCCCGCTGAGCCGGCCGCCGCCGTGCGCCACTTGGTGCTCGACAGCCGCCGCGCCGGGCCGCCCGCCGGGGCCCTGTTCGTGGCCTTGCGGGGCCCCAGCCACGACGGCCACCGCTACCTGCCGCAGGCCTATGCCCAGGGGTTGCGCCTGTTCGTGGTGGAGGAAAACGCCGCACTACCCGGCGGCTTGGCCGCGTACCCGGACGCGGGGCTCGTGGCCGTGGCCAGCCCGCTGGGGCCCTGCAAGCGCTGGCCGCGGCGCACCGCCGGCAGTTTAGGGGCCCCGTGTGGGCCATCACGGGCTCCAACGGCAAGACTATCGTGAAGGAGTGGCTGGCCCAGCTGCTGGGGCCCGACGAGGTCGTCTGCCGCTCGCCGCGCTCCTACAACTCGCAGGTGGGCGTGCCGCTGAGCGTGTGGGAGTTGAGCCCTGAGCGCCACACGCTGGGCTTGTTCGAGGCCGGCATTTCGGAAGTGGGCGAGATGGCGCGGCTGGCCGCCGTCATCCAGCCCACCGAGGGTATTTTCACCACCCTCGGCACGGCCCACGACGCCGGCTTTGCGTCGGAAGAGGAGAAGCTGCGCGAGAAGCTGCGGCTGTTCGAGGGCCCCCAGTTCCGGCGCCTCTATTACTGCGCCGACCAGGGCCCCGTGCGCGCGCCGTGGCCGCCCTGGGCCTGCCCGGCTTCGGCTGGACCGCGCCACGCG
>NZ_MDZA01000040.1 GCF_001816125.1 Hymenobacter coccineus
AACTCCCTCGCCAAAGAGCAGGAAGTGCTGACTAATATCGCCGACATGGCCATCAAAACCTACGTGGCCGAAAGCACCCTGCTGCGCGTGGAGAAGGAATTGCCACCAAGGCGAGGAGGCCCTGAGCCGCGAGTTGGACATGGCCCGCGTGTACCTCTCCGACACCATCGACATCGTGGAGAAAGCCGGTAAGGAAGCCAGGGCTTTTTTAGTTTGGGCCGAAGCCGCGCCGGCGGCGCAAAACAACGCCGCGGCCACCAGGGCTTGGGCGCGAATGGAAAAAAGAGACATAGAAAACAGGAATAAGAAAGACTATTCGCGCGGGCCCCCCCGCGCAGTTTTGGGTGGGAAGCTAATTCATTTTGACGGTAACGGCACTGCCGGCGTACTGCACGGTGGGGGCCCCAGCAGCCGCATCAGGGGCCCAGGCGGTGGGCTGGTCCTTGCTCACCCACACCACCCGGAAGTTGCGCTGGGCCGCCATGCCAGGAAAGGTACCCTGCCGGGCCCCAATGGTCAGGGTTTTGGCGCGTTCGTCGTAGCTGAGCGGGATGTTGGCGAAGGCGCCCTTTTCGTAGTTGTAGTTCGTGCCCTCGTCTTCGTAGAGCGTGAAGGCCGCGTCCTTGCCTGTGTACACGTAGAGCGTGATAGGGTCGGCGGTCTTTTCGGCGGTGTACTGCACGGCCGGACCAAAGGGCAGAATCGAGCCTTCTTTTACGTAAAGCGGCATGCGCTCCAGGGGCGCGTCGGCCGTCAGGGATTGGCCGCCGGGCAGGTACTTGCCCGAGTAGAAATCGAACCAGCCGGTGGTGGCCGGCAGGTACAGCTTCCGGTTGCGGGCCTTATAATTGGTCACCGGGTTCACGAGCAGGCTGGGGCCGAACATGAACTGGTCGGCGATGTTGCGCACGGCCGGGTCGGCGTTAAAATCGAGCACCAGCCCGCGCATCAAGGTCGAGTTTTGGTGGTGGGCCTGCCCGGCCAGCGAGTAGATGTAGGGCATCAGTCGGTAGCGCAGCTGGTCGTAGTACAGCATGCTCTCGTAGGCCGGGTGGCCAGCCGGGGCCACGTTGAAGATTTCGCGGTACGGAAACTGCCCGTGCACCCGGAACAGGGGGCAAAACGCGCCGTACTGGTACCAGCGGGTTTGCAGCTCGCGCCACTCTTCCTGGTCGGTGGCGTTGGGGTGCTCGTAGCGCCGCTCCACGGCAAAGCCGCCGATGTCGGACGTCCAGTACGGCAGGCCCGAGAGCGAGAAGTTCAGGCCGGCCGGAATCTGGTTCTTAAAGTCTTCCCAACGGGCCCCAATGTCGCCGCTCCAAATGGCCGCCGCGTAGCGTTGCGAGCCGGCGTAGCCCGAGCGCGTCAGCAGAAACACCCGCTGGTTGGGCGCCGTGCCGCGCTGCCCTTCGTAAATGCCCTTGGCGTTTTGCAGTGGGAAGGCATTGAAGTACTGCGTGGAGGGCCCCAGGAAAGTGGGCGTCATCAGGGCCTTGCGCGTGGCCACCGTGGTGTTGGAGTAGATGTCGGGCTCCGAGGCGTCCATCCACCAAGCATCAATTCCCTTGTTAAACAGCTTGGTGCTGAGCAAGTCCCAGAACGCCGTGCGCGCCGCCGGGTTGAAGGCGTCGTAGAACGTGGAGGTGTAGCCCGGGGCAATCCAGTCCTTGGTGCGGTCGGCAATGTTGCGCTTGAACAAGTACCCCTTGTCGTTGAACGCCTTGTAAGTAGAAGCGCCTTCGTAGAACTTCGGCCACACCGAAATCATGAAGTGCAGGTGGTCGCGCTCGTGCAGCGTCTTGATGAGCCCGTCGGGGTCGGGGAAGCGGCTGGGGTCGAACTCCTGGCTGCCCCAAGCGTCGGGCTTCCAGTACGACCAGTCGAGCACGATGTTGTCGATGGGAATCTGGCGCTTGCGAAACTCGGCGGCCACGTCCAGCATCTCCTGCTGGGTTTTGTAGCGCTCCCGGCTCTGCCAGAAGCCCAGGGCCCACCGGGGCATGATGGGCGCGGGCCCCGTGAGGGTGCGGTAGCCGCTAATTACCTCATCGGGCGTGCCCTGCACGAAGTAGTAGTTGATGTCGCGCCCCGCTTCTGAGCGGAACGAGTACTCGTTTTGGGCCCCGCCCACCAGCGGGCTCAGCCACTGCAGGCCGAGGTACGACTCGCTGCCGTCGGGGTTCCACTCCAGCTTCAGGGTGTACTTGCGGCCCTTCACCATGTCGAGCGGCACCAGCGCCGTGCCCGGGTTCCAGGCCTGGCGCCACTTGTCTACCATCAGCTTGCCGTCGATGTAGAGCTTGGCGTAGCCCGCGTTGCGCAGTAAAAAGTGGTGCAGGCCCGTGGTTTCCGACGCAATACTGCCCTCCCAGGTGGCCAGCGCGTCGCCCAGCTTCAGCCCCACCGGGAAGTTCTTCTGGTCCTCCAAAAAGTCGTACTGAATGACGGATTCGGGCCGCTGGAACAGCACCTCGCTGGGCTTATCCTTCTTGACGTAAGTAGCCGTGAGCCAGCCCTCGTTGCCCTCTTTCGAGAACAGCTTGAGCGTGTTCAGCGGCTCGTAGTCACGGCTGTCGCCGGCCTTCGTGATGGAGTAATTGTCCCACAGAATGCCGTAGTTCCGGCTCGAGAGCAGGAAGGGCACGGCCACGTCGGTGTTGTTCTGGGTCAGGTCCACTTGCTGGCCCTTATAGTTCATCACCCCGTTCTGGTGCTGGCCCAGGCCGTACAGCCCCTCGTCGGCGGGCGAGGCAAACACCTGGCGCACTTGGTAAAACGCCTGCCCATCGGCCTGCACTGGCATGAACGACGCGCCCCCGCCGGCCGGTTCAGCCAGCAGCACGTTCCCTTTCTTATCAGTGAAGGTGACGGCCCCCGTAGCCAGCGCCACGGTGGCGTTGAGCGTGGCAGTACTCAGGGTGGCCTCCCCTTTCTTCTGCTTGAACTGCCAGGAGACTGGGGGCCCCTGGGGCGCTACGGCCATCAGGCTAGCCACCGACGATACCGAGTCGAGCGGGCTGCTGCGCACATGCACAATGTTATTGGCCACCACTTGCAGCCGCACGGTGCGCACGGCCAGCGCACGAGCCGGCGGCAGGTGAACAAGGACGCCGTCGGGCAGGCGCTGCACGGTGGGCGACTGGGCCGCGGCGGGTAGGGCCAGGGCCGCAAGGAATCCTAGCCGGAGGCCGGCCGAAGAATTAGGCATTTTTCTACAAACGTTTGTGTGGTGCAAATAACGCATGGCCGAGCTCCCGGGTCGCATTGGCACCTAATATTGTGCGCCTTTGGGGCCCCAGTAGCACCCATTGCGGGCAGTGTACCTGTTCCGCAGCGGCCATTGCTTACCGTGGCAGCAGCAGTAGGCCCTAGGGGCCCACTCCAATGCTGGCTAACGGCTGCGCAAGGCTTCGATGGCGCTTACAACGTGGGGTGGTAGCGCTGCACGGCGCACAACATAAGCTGCGCCTAATGAGTATTTGCAAAACCTGGTATATCTTTAGCAATCGATTGTCAGGACAAGTTAAGCGATGACTTAAAACATTCATTCATTGACTCTTTCGTAATTGTTTGACGCCCTACTCAAAAGCACCTATGCAATCAATTGCATAGGTGAATAAAATAAATATAGTAACGGTTCCATGCTTGTTGCCACCGGGTAGGTGTTCAACTGGACTCGCCCGTCTTCCACACCTCTTTTCCTTTTTACCCCCACTTTTTCAACTGTATGCAAAATTCTTACATGCACTTATTTTCGCAGCGCGCCATGCTCTTGGCAACCCTAGGGTTGCCGCTGGCCGTGGCGCCCGCCGCCCGTGGAGCCGTGCTGCTGCCCACGGTACACCGCTACACGGTGGCAACCGTGCCCGTGTCGGGCCGCGTGACGCAGCCCAACGGCGAGGGCCTGCCCGGCGTGACGGTGCTCGTGAAAGGCACCACCACCGGCACTAACACCGACGCTAGCGGCCGCTTTACTCTTGACGTACCCGAGGGCGGCACCTTGGTGTTCAGCAACGTGGGCTATGCCCGCCAGGAGGTCGCCATTACGGGAGCTAACAGCAACCTAACCGTAGCGTTGAAGGAAGATGCCCAGGCCCTGAGTGAAATTGTAGTAGTGGGCTATGGTACCCAGGAGCGCCAGAGCGTGACGGGCGCCGTGGCATCGGTGTCGGGCCGCGATATTGCCACCCAGCCGGTAGCCGACCCGGCGCAGGCCATCCAGGGCCGCGCAGCGGGCGTGCAGGTTACATCCAACGGTGGCTCGCCGGGCGGGCAGGGCGGTACATCCATCCGAGTGCGCGGCATTACCTCGGCTGGCAACAACTCGCCGCTCTACGTAGTAGACGGTTTCCCACTGCCTTCCGCGGACAACGGTACGGAAATCAACAACATCAACCCGAACGACATCGAAACCATCGATGTGCTGAAGGACGCCTCGGCCACGGCCATCTACGGCTTGCGTGCCGCCAACGGCGTGGTGCTGATTACGACCAAGCGCGGCAAGGCCGGCACCTCCAACATCAACATCGATGCGTACGCGGGCGTGCAGAACGTGTGGCGCCAGGTGGGCTTGCTCAATTCGCAGCAGTACGCTACGCTCAACAACGAAGCCACGACCAACTGGAACGCGCAGAACGCTGCCGACCCAACCTTCTCGCCCGCGCCGTTCAACTCCCGGTTTAACACGCCCGCCAAAATTGCGGCCCTGCCCTCGACCAACTTCCTAGACGCTATTTTTCACCCGGCCCGGATTCAGAACTATTCCGTTTCGGCCACGGGCGGCAGCGAAAAGGCGCGTTACGCAATTAGCGCGGGCTACTTCCAGCAAAACGGCACCATTATCGGCTCCGATTTCCAGCGCTTCACGCTGCGTTCCAATGGCGAGGTTAATCTATCAAAATCCCTCAAGATTGGCAACACGATTGCCTTTAGCCACCAGGAAGAGCACCCGTTGAACGGCGAAAACGACGAGTTCGGGGGCCCTATCCAACTGTCCATCCAAGCGCCGCCTTTCCTGCCGATCTACGACGCTAACGGCGGATTTTACGAGTTTGGCAGCACGGCAGAGGACAACTTCGGCGAGGAAAACCCAGTGACGAAAGCGTTGCGGCAGACCAATAAAAACAACCGTAACCGCGTTACGACCACGTTTTATGCCGAACTGGAGCCCATTAAGGGCCTGCGTTTGCGTAGCAGCGTAGGGGCCGACCTGCAGTTCAACCAGAACGACCAGTACAGCCCTTCCCTGCTCAATTCGGCGAAGTACACGACGCAGAACGCCTTCGCCAGCAGCGCCTCCAACTACAACCCCAGCTACCTGATTGAAAACACGGCTACCTACAGCCACCTCTTCGCTGAAAAGCACAACCTGACCTTCCTGCTTGGCCAGTCGGCCCAGCAGTTCGACTACTTCTACCTGAACGGCAGCCGCACCGGCTACCAAACCAACACCCTTCGGCTGCTGGATGCGGGCCCAATCAACGCCCAGATAGCCAACGGTGGCGGTAATGGCCAGAGCCGGCTGCTTAGTTACTTCGGCCGCCTGAACTACGATTTTGCCGGCAAGTACCTGTTCCAGGCCATTGCTCGTTTCGACGGCTCGTCGGCCTTTGGTCGCGACAACAGCATCGGCTTCTTCCCCGGTGTATCGGCGGGCTGGCGCATCTCGGAGGAAAGCTTCCTCAAGGACGCGAGCACCGTCAGCAACCTGAAGCTGCGCCTGGGCTACGGCAAGGTAGGTAACCCCCTAAACGCGGGCAGCTTTGCCTACACGGCCCTCGTCAACTCCTCGGTCAGCTCGTATGGCGGGCCGGGCACGGGCTACGTCTTCGGCTCGGGTGCTCAGAACCTGTCCCAGGGCAGCATCGCCACCCGCTTGCCCAACCCCAATATTGCCTGGGAAAACAACATCCAGTACAACGTGGGCGTGGACCTGGGCCTGTTCCAGAACCGCGTAAGCGCTTCGCTTGACCTGTACACCCGTACCTCGCCCAACCTGCTGCTTTTTGTGCCGGCGTCCTACGTTTCGGGCACCCGCGAAGCAGTACCGACCAACGCGGCCGCTTCCCGTAACCGGGGTGTTGACCTGTCAGTGACCACTAATAACTTCGTGAATTCCGGCGATGGCTTCACGTGGAGCACCACCCTGAACATATCGGGCTACCGCAGCCAGGTTACCTCGCTGGGTGGCGGCGCACCATTTCCTGGGCAGGGCATCCGGGGTGGCGGCAGCCTGACGCGCTTCGACGTAGGCCAGCCCATTGGCGAATTCTACGGTTATGCATCCGATGGCATTATCCAATCGGCCGACGAGTTGGCCGCGCTGAATACCCAGTCGCCCACTGGATTTTACCAGGCTTCGGGCACGCGGGCTGGCGATATCAAGTTCAAGGACTTGAACGGCGATGGCGTCGTTAACGGCGACGACCGCACGTTCATCGGTAATCCAAACCCAAAGTTCACTTATGGCCTGAATAACACGTTTGCCTTCAAAGGTTTCGACCTGAACGTGTTTCTGCAAGGCTCGCAGGGCAACGACGTGTACAACCTGAACCGCTACTACCTCGAAGGCTTCGGCCTAGCGGCGGCCTCCAACGGGGGCACCATCGCCCTAGACCGCTGGACCGGTACCGGCACGAGCAACGACGTGCCCCGCGCCGTGTTGCAAGACCCGAACCAGAACAACCGCGTTTCGAGCCACTTCATAGAGAACGGCTCCTACGCGCGCATTAAGCTGCTCACACTGGGCTACAACCTGCCCCAGTCGCTGCTGACGACGCTGCACGGCCAGCGCGTTCGGGTGTACGTGAGTGCCCAGAACCTGCTCACTTTCACCAAGTACACCGGGTTTGACCCGGAGTTGGGCAACCAAGGCAACAGCCTGGGTGTTGACCGCGGCATCTACCCCCAAGCCCGCGTCTTTCTAGCCGGGGTAAATTTCGGCTTCTAAGCTGGAACTGCTGGTTGGTAGTCAATAGCTAACTACTTGGCCACCAACCAGCAGTTCTGATTTACTTTTCTCGTTCCTGACTTTTAATATCCCACATAGATGAACGCTTTATCTTTAAAAAAGCATGCCCTGGGCACCGCGCTGCTCACGCTCGGGCTGCTCGGTACCAGCTGCACCAAAGACTACCTGGAGCTACAGCCGCGCAACGCGGCTTCAAACGAAACGTTTTACACGACCCAGACCGCGGCCCTGCAAGCCACTACCGCGGCGTACACCCAGTTGCAGCAGGCTGGCTTCGTGAACCACGCGCTCTGGATCATGGACATCATGGCGGACAACTCCACCACCGGCGGCGGGGGTGGCACCGACGGCATCGAGTTTCAGCAGGTCGATAACTTCTCCATTCCGCCCAACAACCCCACCACCACCGACCTCTTTCAGCGGGCTTACCTGGGCATTGGCGCCGCCAACCAGGTGCTGCTGCACGTGCCCGAAATCGCGGTGATTGACGCGAACATTAAAACCCGGTCGATGGGCGAGGCGGCGTTTCTGCGAGCCTTGTACTACTTCTACCTGGTGCGGACCTACGGCGATGTGCCCCTAGTGCTAACCCCCCCCGCGGGCCCGGCCGAAGCTTCCAGCCTGTCCCGCGACCCGGCGGCGATGGTGTACGCGCAGATTATCATTGACTTGAACGATGCCATCAAGAATCTGCCGCTGCCCTCCACCTACACGGGCGAAGACATTGGCCGGGCCAGCAAGCTCTCGGCGATGGGCCTCTTAGCCAAGGTGTACCTCACGCAGAACGACATGACCAACGCGGCCACGCAGGCCGATGCGACCATCACCGCGGCCTTGGCCGATGGCAAAAAGTTGTGGCCTAACTACGCCGACAATTTCAAGGTAGCTAATGAAAACGGCCAGGAGTCGCTGTTTGAAGTGCAGTTCAAAAGCGGCCTAAACCTGTACATTCTCGAAGGGCCGGGTTCGGCGATCAACGAGTTCTGGGGGGCCCGTTTCTTTGGCAATCCTTACGTGGTAAGCAGCGGTGGCTACGGCTACAACATTCCCGAAAAGGAATTCATGGACGGCTACGAGGCCGGCGACAAGCGCAAAGCGGCGACCGTGTTTGTACCCGGCGACCTATACACCGACGGCCCGTTGGACAACAGCGGTAAGGTGCAGGTGCAGCCCACCAGCCTACAGGGTAGCCCGAACGGCTACAACATCCGCAAGTTCTACGCCGGTGGCTTGTCCACCATCTGGGATTCGCCCCTGAACGTGCCCATCCTGCGCCTCTCCGAAATGTACCTCATCAAGGCAGAGGCCGGCGGTACCGGCGCGCTGGCGGCTCTCAATACCGTGCGTAGCCGTGCAGGCCTGCCCCCTGCCACCAACACCAGCCAAGCCACCGTGCTGAAGGAACGCCGCTACGAATTTGCCTTCGAGATGGACCGCTGGTACGACCTGAAGCGCACGAAAACGCTGCTGACCAACCCCAGCCTGATTTCTAAAGGCATTAAGTCCTTCAACGACCTGATGCCCATCCCGCAGGCCGAGCGTGACGTGAACCCCAACCTCACGCAGAACCCCGGGTACTAACCTGCTCCTTCTTTGCTAACCGAACGGCCGCTAATTTTAGCGGTCGTTCTTTTTTCTGGTCAATTGCGTTACTTACCTGTATGCTGCTAAAACTACTCGCCGGCGCCGCCCTTGCGCTGGGGCCCTGGGGCCCTGGCCCAAGCCACGGCCTGGGTTACGACCACCGCCACGGCCCCCTGGCGCACCCAGCCCGCGCCGCGCGCCACCGCCGCCCGGGGCCCCGCCGACGCCGAAATCGACCTGACTAATCCGGCGCAAACCATCACCGGCTTCGGCGCCTGCTTCAACGAGCTGGGGTGGACGTCGCTGGCTTTGCTAAAGCCGGCCGACCGCGCCGGCATTTTTCGGGAGCTGTTTGCGCCGGGCGTGGGGGCCAACTTCACCATTTGCCGGATGCCGGTGGGGGCCAACGACTTCTCGCGCGATTGGTACTCGTACGACGAGACGCCGGGCGACTTTTCGATGGCCAACTTCAGCATCGCTAACGACCGCGAGACGCTGATTCCGTTCATCAAGCAGGCCCAGGGGCAGTACCCGGCCCTGCGGCTGTGGGCCTCGCCCTGGAGCCCGCCCACCTGGATGAAGACCAACCACCACTACGCCGCCGCGGCCGTGCTGCCCGAGTATAAGAAGGTGTTTCCGACCCTAGCCGACAATGGCCTGCCGGTGGACCGCCAGGGCAAAGAAGGCCATAACCTGTTTATTCAGGACGATATGTACTTCACGGCCTACGCCTTGTACTTCCGCAAGTTCATAGAAGCCTATAAAGCCGAGGGCATTACCATCGGCATGGTGATGCCGCAGAACGAGTTCAACTCGGCGCAAGTGTTCCCCAGCTGCCCCTGGACTGCTACCGGGCTGGCCCGTTTCATCGGCTACCTGGGGCCCCAGATGGCGCCCAGCAAAACCGACATTTTCTTCGGCACCATGGAGCGGCCCAATGAGGCACTGGTGGACACCGTATTGCGCGACCCGCGCAGCGCACCCTACGTGCACGGTGTGGGCTTCCAGTGGGCCGGCAAGGCGGCCATTGCGGGCATTCACCGCCGCTACCCCGACCTAGCTTTGTACCAATCGGAGCAGGAGTGCGGCGACGGCCAGAACGACTGGAAGTACTGCCGCTACACCTGGGACCTGATGAAGCAGTACCTCGGCAACGGCGCCAACGCCTACTTGTACTGGAACATTTCGCTCAAGCAAGGGGGCCTCAGCCGCTGGGGCTGGCGCCAAAACTCGCTGGTGGCCGTGGACGAAGCCGCCCACACTTACCAGTGGACACACGAATACTACTTGATGAAGCACCTGAGCCACTACGTGCGGCCGGGGGCTCGGCGCTTGCCCGCCCGGGGCCCCTATGCTAATTTGCTGGCGTTTCAAAACCCCGACCGTAGCATCGTAGTAATACTCCAAAACCCCGACGCGGTGGCCCGCACCGTGGCCATCCGGGTGGGCACGCGCACATTCGCGCCGCAACTGCCCGCCGACTCGTTCAGTACCTTGGTGCTGCGCTAGTCCCGGCCCCCTGGGGCCCCGTCCTTCTCCACTTTTCATTCCCAAACCAATGTCCGCACTTCCCAAGAAGAAGCGCAAGCTTCGTTCCGAATTCACCGCCCCGGCGCCGCTGCGCCTGCTGGCGGCCACTGTGCTGCTAAGCGGCGCCGCGCCGGCTGTGGCCCAAACCAAAACGCCCGCCACGGCCACCGCTCCCGCCAAAGCCCCAGCCAAGGGCGCGCCCCAACTGGGCAAGGCCAGCCTCAAGGAAGTGCTGGCGGCCCTCACGCCCGAAGAGAAAGTGCAGCTAGTGGTGGGCATGGGCTTTTACCCCGCCGGCTTCCCGCCCGGGATGCTGCCCGCCGGCAACCCCGGCGACGACAAGATTCCCGAGAAAGTACCCGGCGCGGCCGGCCGCTCGCACGCCGTGCCGCGGCTCGGCATTCCGTTGCTCACGCTCTCCGACGGGCCCGCGGGCGTGCGCATCGACGCTATCCGGGGCAAGGACAGCACCAAAACCTACTACGCCACGGCCTTCCCGGTGGCCACGCTGCTGGCCAGCAGCTGGGACACGGCGCTGGTGCACAAGGTGGGCGTGGCCTTCGGCAGCGAGGTGCGCGACTTTGGCATCGACGTGCTGCTGGCGCCGGGCATGAACATCCACCGCAACCCGCTGGGCGGGCGCAATTTCGAGTACTACTCGGAAGACCCCGTGGTAGCCGGCCACATGGCCGCGGCCTTCGTGAACGGCATCGAGTCGAACGGCGTGGGCACGTCCATCAAGCACTTTGCCGTGAACAACCAGGAGTTCAACCGCATGCAGCTTAACTCGCACGTGAGCGAGCGGGCCCTGCGGGAAATCTACCTGCGCGGCTTCCAAATTGCTGTGAAAACGTCGCAGCCCTGGACGGTGATGTCGTCGTACAACAAGGTGAACGGCACCTACACCTCCGAGAGCCACGACCTGCTCACCACTCTGCTGCGGCAAGAATGGGGCTTTAAAGGCCTGGTGATGACCGACTGGTACGGCGGCCACGACGCGGTGGCCCAGCTCAAGGCCGGCAACGACCTGCTGATGCCCGGCGTGTACACCCAAACCCAGGCCATCCTGGGGGCCCTGAAAAGCGGGGCCCTCACCCCCGCCCAACTCGACGCGAACGTGACGCGCGTGCTGGAGTTGGTCCTCAAGTCGCCCACCTTCAAAGGCCACAAGTACACCAGCCAGCCGGCCCTGAAGGCTGACGCCGCCGTGGCCCGCCAGGCCGCCGCCGAAAGCATGGTGCTGCTGCGCAACGAAGCCGGGGCCCTGCCCCTGGCCGCCGGCCGCAAAGTGGCCCTGTTCGGCAACGCTTCCTACAACCTGATTGCCGGCGGCACCGGCAGCGGCGACGTGAACCGCGCCTACACCGTTTCGTTGGCCCAGGGCCTGGCCAGCGCCGGCTACACCGCCGATGCCCGGCTCAGCCAGGGATACGCCCAGCATCTGCGGAACGAGAAGGCCAAGCTACCCAAAACCCGCGGCCTGCTCGACCCCGCCCCGGTCATCCCAGAAATGGCGGCCGAGGCGCTGGGCCTGGCGCAAACCGCCCAGGCGGCCGACGTGGCCGTGGTGACGCTGGGCCGCAGCGCCGGCGAGGGCGGCGACCGCCAGGAAACCGACGATTTCACCCTCACCGCCGCCGAACAGGCTCTATTAAAGCAAGTAGCCACCGCGTTTCACGCCCAGAACAAGAAAGTTATTGTCGTCATCAACACCGGCGGCGTGGTAGAAATGGCCAGCTGGCGCAACCAGGTCGACGCCATTCTGCTGGCCTGGCAGCCCGGCCAAGAGGGCGGCAACGCCATGGCCGACGTGCTTAGCGGCAAAACCAACCCCTCGGGCAAGCTGGCCACCACCTTCCCCGTGGCTTACAAGGACGTGCCCTACAGCACCGACTACCCCGGCAAGCTGCTGGATGCCAGCGCCGGCGGCAATTCGTTCATGGGCAAGCCCTCGGAAAACACCTACCAAGAAGGGATTTATGTAGGCTACCGCTACTACAGCACCTTCAAGGTGAAGCCGGCCTACGAGTTCGGCTACGGCCTGAGCTACACCACCTTCACCTACGGCAAGCTCAAGTTGAGCGCCCCCACCCTGGCGGGCAAAATCACGGCCAGCATCCAGGTAACGAACAGCGGCAAGGTGGCCGGCAAGGAAGTGGCCCAGCTCTACGTGCACGCCCCCACCGGGGCCCTGGCCAAGCCAGAAATCGAGCTGAAAGCCTTCGCCAAAACCGGCCTGCTGGCCCCCGGCCAGTCGCAAACCCTCACCTTCACCCTTACCGCCGCCGACCTGGCCTCCTACAACACCGCCACCGAGTCGTGGGTAGCCGACGCCGGCACGTACACGGTGCGCGTGGGGGCCTCGTCGCTCGCTATCAAGGAGGCGGCCACTTTCCAGGTGCCCCAGGCCGTGACGGTGGAGAAAAGCCGCAAGCTGCTGGCCCCCCAGGCCCCCATCACGGAGATGAGCGCGGCGGCGAAATAACCGCCCGCGCCCCGTTCCCTGCGCCCCCGTTGGACTTGGTCCGGCGGGGGCGCAGTAATTTCCGGGCCGGCCGGGGCCCTATTCTTCCGCTGTTTTACTGCTTCCCACCCATGCGGTTCCGCGTTTTACTTCCGCTTCTGGCGCTGCTGCCCACCCGCAGCCCCGCCCAGGCGCTGCCCCGGGTGCTGGCCTATTTGCAGCGCATTGCGGGTACCCACACGCTGGCAGGGCAGCATAACCGCGAGCCCAGCGCCGAGCCCACCAAGTGGACCGATTACGTGTTTCGCACCACCGGCAAGTACCCGGCGCTGTGGAGCGGCGACTTCCTGTTCCAGCAGGAAAACATCGACCAGCGCTGGACAATGATCAAAGAAGCCGAGCGGCAGTGGCGGCGCGGCGCGGTCGTCAACCTGATGTGGCACGCCTGCCCCCCGGGCTCCGGCGAGCCCTGCGGCTGGGACCCCGGCCTGATGAACGCGCCCCTCACCGATGCGCAGTGGCGGGAGCTCGTCACCGACGGCACAGCCCTGAACAAGGCCTGGCAAGCCCGGATGGACGACATCGCCGTGTACTTGCAGTACCTCAAAGACCGGCACGTGGAAGTGCTGTTTCGGCCGCTGCACGAGATGAACCAGGGCAAGTTCTGGTGGGGCGGCCGCCCGGGGCCCCAGGGCACGGCACGTCTCTACCAAATCACGCACGACTACCTGCGTACCACCAAGGGCCTCACCAACTTGGTGTGGGTGTGGGACATGCAGGACCTGCGCCGCGACTTTGCGCAGTACAACCCTGGCGATAAATACTGGGACGTGTTTGCCTTCGACGTGTACGGCCAGGGCTACGACCAATCGTGGTACGACTACATCCGCCCCATCGTGGGGCCCAAACCCATGGCCATCGGCGAGTGCGCCGTGCTGCCCACGCCCGCCGTGCTGGCTGCACAGCCCCGCTGGGTGTTCTTCATGGCTTGGGCGGAGCTGTTACCGGAAAAGAACTCTGCCGAAGCCATCAAAACGCTCTACAACGACCCGCGGGTACTTACGCTGGATGAGCTGCCAAAATACTAGGGCCCTCGGGGTCCCATCGTGGCAATAAGTATTCCCGAGCAACCAATGCAACGGCGTGTTGGCCGCTTGCTACCACAGAAAAGCCCCACCGCACAGTGTGCGACGGGGCTTTTTTGCAGCTGTTAAAACCGCATTAGTTACTCGGCTTCGGCAGGTCTTTTTCCTTGGCCCGGCGGTTTTTGCGCTTGGGGAGCTGGTCGCTCTTGTCCTTTTGCTGGCCCAGGCGCACCCGGTCGTCCGAGGCAAGGCCCGGCGACGAGGCGTCGGGGCTCAGCGGGGCCCCCGAGGCGGCGGGCGTAGTGGTG
>NZ_MDZA01000041.1 GCF_001816125.1 Hymenobacter coccineus
AGCAGGCGGACGGGCTTTGTCGGGGCTGGGGGCCCCGGCCGCCACGGGCCGGAAGAGGTTTGCGTCCACCACGTTGGCAATGATGGCCGTGCGCGGGGCGCGGGCACCCAGGGCCCCCAGGGCGTCGGCCAGCGCCCGCGACACGGCGTGCAGGGCCCCCGCCCGCCGCACCACCGCCCGCGTGAGGAACTGCCGCACCCGGCCCACCTGCGCCACCCGCGCCGGCAGGTACAGCGTCCAGTGCTCGGTGACGACGTACGGGATGCCGCGCCGCCACTTCAGCCACCACGCGGCCAGGCCCGTGCGCAGCAGCACGTGGGCATGTATCAGGTCGGGGGCCGCGCCGCCCCAGTGGCGGCGCACCGCCCGGTAGCCACGCCGCTGGCAGGCCAGCCACAGGCCCAGCTTCAGCACCTTGTCTAGGGGCCCCAGCCGGTGGGGCGGGCGCGGTAATAGTAGCGCCAGGTGGGCACGGGCCCCGTCCGGTCAATTTCTTCCTCGATGAGGCGGGCCAGGGGCCCCCGCGCCACGGTGGCAAACACCACCGCCACCTGCGCCGCCGGCCCGGCCGCCGCCGCAATGGCCGCCACGTGCCGCTCGATGAAGTCGCCGTCCTGGTCGTCGTAGCGGTGCGGGTACCACTTGGGCAGGTGCAGGATTTTCACTGGGTGGGGCTTGGTTATTAGGGCCCCGGGGCGTGGCCAGGCACAGCCGGGGCCCCAAAAGTAAAGCCCGCCGTTGCGGGCGGGCTTTGCTTTTGGGCCGGGTGGCTTTTAGTTGTTCGTTGTCAGTTGTCAGCAGTTTGTATCTCTTTACCTAACAACTGACAACCAGCAACTCCCAAGCACTAAAACGAGTAGCGCAGGCCCAGCTGCCCCTGCCAGCGCGAGGCCAGCTGGTCGATGGCGTAGGTGGCCGGCGAGCCGTTGTAGGTGAAAGCGGGGCGGTTGAAGGTGGCGGCGCTGTAGGTGGTCGAAATGTTGCCGGCGGCGTCGGCGAAGGCCACCTGCGAGAGGCCCGTGCCCAGCGTCGAGTTGAAGGTGTTCGGCACGAAGTACTGGCGGCCCCAGTTCTTGTTCAGCATGTTGCCCACGTTCACCACGTCGAACGAAATCTGGATGGTGTGGCCAGTGGGGGTTACGCCGGCGGCGTTGGGCGAGAGGTTGCCCAGGCGGGTTTCCAGCATGAAGCGCACGTCGGCCTGGTCGTTCCAGGGGGTGCGGGCGCCGTTGCGCTCGGCGTACTGGCCGCGGCGGGTTTTCAGGTACGGGTCGTTGTCGATGAAGCTGCTCAGGGCAGCGTACTGGGCCCCGGAGGCTTCGGCGACGTAGGGAGCAGTCGAGCTAGCGCGCGACACCAGCGTGATGTCGGCGGCCGAGCCGGGGATGTAGGCCAGCTGCACGTTCTGCTGGCCGTTGCCGAAGAAGTTGTTATTGTAGACGTAGGTGAACGGCGAGCCGCTGGCGAAGGTTAGCACGGCGGTGGCGTAGGCCGTGAACCGCTCGCCGATGTTGTGGTGCAGGTTCAGCGAGCTCACCACGCGGTGGCGCAGGTCGAAGTTGGAGTAGGCCAGGCCGGGGTTGTTCACGTTCAGGGCCGGGTTCAGCTCCCAGTTGCTCTGGGGCGAGTTGCGGATGCCGTTGCTGATGTCCTTGCTCTGGCCGTAGGTGTAGGCCACGTTGGCGTCAAACACGTTGGCGAACGTTTTGCCGAGCGAGCCGGTGAGCTGGTAGCGGTAGCCCTGCTGGGTGTTGGTGAGGAAGAAGGCGTTCGAGAAGGCCGTGTTCACCTTGGTGGCGGCGGTGGTGGTGCCGGGGAAGGTGTAGCCCGTGTAGCGGGGCGTTTCGGTGGGGCCCTGGGCGAAGCGGGTGGCGTTGTCGACCAGGTTGATGTTCTCAAACTTCACGTCCTGAATCACTTTCGTGTAGAGGCCTTCCACCGAGGCGCGCACGCCGCCGGGCAGTTTCAGGTCGAGGGCCAGCGACGAGCGCCACACCTGCGGCATCTTGAAGTTGTTGTCGATCAGGTTCACTTCCGTGGTGCTGCGGGCCGAGGCGGGCAGCTGGGCGTAAATCTGGTTCGGGTCTTGGTTCAGCAGGTAAGTGGTGCCCGCGCCGGTCCCGGCAGGCTGGCCCGTCGCCCCGATGGTCCCGCTCTGGATGTTGTTCAAATCCACCGAGTTGTAGTTGATGCCGTTGTTGTAGTAGGCGTAGCCGAGCCAGGCAAACGGGATGCGGCCCGTGAACAGGCCCGAGCCGCCGCGCAGCACGATGCTCTGGTCGCCCTTGGCGTCGTAGTTGAAGCCCAGGCGGGGCGAGAACTGCACCTTGCCCAGGATGTCGTTCTTCAAATCAGCCCAGTTGGTGTGCTGGTAGGTCTGGTTGAGGGTGCGGGCGTCGTTGGCGGGGTTGTTCACCAGGCCCGCGTTCAGGGCCGGCGGGTTGGGCAGCGAGCTGAGGTCGAAGCGAATGCCGGGGCTGATCTTCAACCGGTCGCTCACCGTCCACTCGTCCTGCAAGTAGGCCGAGTACAGGTTGATGTTGAACTGGGCCGAGGGGTTGTTGTAGTTGTTGGCGTAGCTGTTGTCGGCAATGTTGTAGGTGCCGCGGATGCGGTTGGGCTGGTCGGCCAGGAACTGGGCCACGTTGTTGTACTCGATGCGGCCGTTCCAGGAGTTGATGAAGCCGTAGTCCACCTTGTACAGCTCGTTGTGGGTGCCCAGCGTCAGGGCGTGGGCCCCGGTGTAGTAGGTCAGGTTGTCGGTGATTTCGAAGGTCTTCGTGCGGGTGTTGAAGATGCTCGCCTCGCGGTCGGAGCCCAGCAAAATCTGGTTCGAGCCCAGGTAGCCGTTGCTGGCGTTCAGGCCCACGTTGTTGATCTGCACGGCCGGAAACACGCTGGCCTGGCCGCCCAGCAGCGAGCGGTAGTCGTGGATGTTGGTGTAGCCCAGGATCAGGTTGTTGGAGAGCTTGTTGCTGAAGTTCGACTTCACTTCCAGCACCGTCGAGTTTTGCAGGTTGTTCTGCACAAAGTCCTGCGAGCCAAACTTGAACAAGCTGTTGGAGCGCTCCAGGTTGGTGGCTTCCGACTTCACGTAGTTGTGGCGCAGCGTGATGCTGGTTTTGTCGTCCACGTTCCAATCGAGGCGGCCAAACAGCTTGTTGCTGTTGGCGTAGATGTTGTAGTCGCCGTAGGCCCCCACGTTGTAGTTGTATGTGTCTTGCAGCTTGCTGGTAATGGCCTGGGCCAGGTCCAGCGACACGGGCGAGCCGGGGGCCCCGGCGGCGTAGAACTGGGGCTCGTTGCGGCGGGCAATTTCGTAGTTGCCAAAGAAGAACAGCTTGTTCTTGATGATGGGGCCCCCGAGGCGCACGCCGGTCTGGTAGTCGTGGTAAGCCGAGCCGATTTTGGTAGCGGTGCCGTCGATGCTGCGGCCCGTGATGCTCTGGTTGCGGCCGTAGCCGTACACCGAGCCGTGGAAGTCGTTGGTGCCCGAGCGGGTCACGGCGTTGATGGAGCCGCCGGTGAAGTTGCCCAGCTTCACGTCAAACGGCGCCACCTGGGCCTGGATTTCCTGGATGGCGTCGAGCGAAATCGGGTTGGCGCGGGCCGAGCTGCCGGGCAGGCCGCTGGTGCCGCCCTGGCCGCCCAGCGAGGGCGAGAAGCCGATGGCGTCGTTGTTCACGGCCCCGTCGAGGGTGATGTTGTTGTAGCGGAACGAGCTGCCGGCAAACGAGCCGTTCGAGTTGCGCGGGTCGAGACGCGTAAAGTCCTGGATGCTGCGCGAGATGGTGGGCAGCTGCTGGATGGCGGCGCGGCCCACGTTGGTGCCGGCGCCGGTTTTGGTGGCTTCGGTGTTGCCCACCACTACTACTTCGTTCAGCTGCTGGGTTTCGGTCACCAGCACCACGTTCAGGCGGGTGGTGTTGCCCAGCGTCAGGAACACGCCGCCGATGACCTGCTCTTTGTAGCCCACGTAGGTCACCGTCACGCTGTAGGGCCCCCCGGGGGCCAGGTTCGGAATGCTAAAGCGGCCGTCGGGCTCGGTGCCGGTGCCGCGCTTGACGCCGGTGGGCACGTTGGTGGCCACCACCGTCACGCCAATCAAGTCTTCGCCCTTGTCAGAAGTCACCTTGCCCGCTATGGCTGAGGTGGTTACCTGCGCACGGGCAGTCGTCGTCCAGGCCAGGAGCACGAGCAATAGGCCACGAAAGAAAACGGTACGGTTGGGGAGCATAAAATGCGGGGTTGGTTTCGGCTACAAAGTTCCGGCCCGCACTTGGCTGATTTTAGGAATCGATATTGCTTAATCGTTGTGTTATTAACATAAGATTAATTTATTGATAACCTTTACTACGCATTTATTCATCAAATCTTCACCTATGTTACTGTATTGCTACGCCCCTGAGCCACGGCTCAAAAACGGTAGCCGTTCGCAGCCACTCAACAGCGCCTGCTCCTGGGAAGAGGCACTGCTGGGCGGCCGCAAACGGCTACGCGGGGCTTTGGGGGTTAGTAAGCCGCGCTCTGGGGGTCGAAGTTCGTCCAGCCCTGGGCCCAGTTGTCGGTGCCGTTGAAGGCGCCGCGGTAGGCGCCCTGGGTGAAGAAGCCGTCGGCGGCCTTGCCCGTGAACACGGCGCCCGTCAGCAGCGGCGAGCTGCTTTGGAGCAGGAAGGCGGGCGAAGTCAGGCTGAAGCTGCTGGCGTTGAGGCCCAGCGTGCTCAGGTCGGCGGCCGCTACCACGGCGTTGTTCTTGCCCGTGCCGTTGAACCAGGCCTGCACGTCGGCGTCGGTGAAGGCACCGGCGCCGGTGTTGCCGGCGGCGCGCAGGGGGGTGTTGGTGTTGGCGATGGTCACGCCGCGCAGGTCCAAGGTACCGGCTTGCACGTTGGCCCAGGTGCTGGTGCCATCAAGCCGCAGGCCTTCAGGAAAGCCCACGAACACCGAGTTATAAACGCTGGTGGTGGTGTTGCGGCGCAGGTGCAGGGCCGATTGGAACGAGCCGCTGCCCGCCTGCGGAGTGGTTACGGGGGCCCCAGCCGTTACGAAAACGCTCATGTTGCTGAATACGGGGGCCGTCAGGGGCAGGCCGGCGTTGTCGCCGGTAGCGGGGGTGCCGGGGTTGAAGTTGTCCGACTCAAAGCCGTTCGACCCCGACTGGTCGGCGTACTGCGGGTCGCGCAGCGAAAGGCCGTACTGGATTTTGCCGGTGTAGCCGTAATCGGTGTCGAAGTCGTCGTCCCAGCCGCGGTAGGCAATCAGGTGCTTGGCGTTCACGGTGCCGCCGAACCACTCGTAGGAATCGTCGCCGGAGTACGATACTTGGATGTAGTCGAGCGTCGTGCCCGAGCCCACCCCGTACAGGGTCAGGCCGTTGATTTCGCTGTTGGGGTCGTTGCTCAGGGCCACGCCCGCAAACTCGATGCGCACGTACTTCATCGTGCCCGAATTATCGGCGGGGTTGGTGCCGCCAAACGTGTCGAGGCCCGTCCCGCGGCCCACGCCGCCTTCCATTGTTTTGCTCAGCGATTGGTTGGTGGGGGCAGAGCCCACCAGCACCACGCCGCCCCAGTCGCCATACTTGCGGCTGCCCGCGGCCTGGGTCGAGGTGAAGACGATGGGGTTGGTTTGCGTGCCCTCAGCCATAATTTTGGCGCCGCGCTCGATAACCAGGGCCCCCTTGGTGGTCTGGTCGCCGAAGATTTTGGTGCCGGGCTCAATGGTCAGCGTGGCGCCGCTCGCCACGTATACAAAGCCTTGCAGCAAGTACTTCTCGTTGGCGCGCAGGGTGCGGCTGGTCGTAATCACTCCCGAGAGAATAACCCGGCCGGCGTTATCGACGGGGCCGCTGGGGGGCGTAACCACCGCCGGGGCGTTGTCGTCGTTGTTTTCGCAGCTGCTAAGGGGGGCAGCCAGGCCTAGCATGGCCACTAGCAGTAGTTTAGGAAAGCGTTTCATGCGGGAGGTTTGGGTGACAGAAAGTATTGATTACCCGATAGGGCCCCGGGGGCCCTACCAGCTGAAGGTGAGGCCGAGCGTGGTGTAGGAGCCGCGGCGAAACGTGCGCACGGTCTGGTCGCTGCTCGAAAACTTGAGGTTGCGGTCGCTGTCCTGCGCCAGCTTCACGGGCTGGTTGAACACGTCCTGCCAGGCAGCGCGCAGCTCCCAGTGCTTGGCCAGGCGCTTGGTGGCTACCAGGTCGAGCACGTTGCGCGGAGCTTCGAAAATGGTGGGGTTGTCGACGTTGCCGACGCTAAAAATGCGCGGGCCGGCCACGTTGTAGAGCAGGCTGATCTGCGTGCCGCTGTCCTCGTTGGCGTAGTAGGCCCCCAGGTTGATGAGGTAGGGCGACTGGCCCTGGAGGGCGCGGGTCTGCGTTTGGGTATCCAGGATGTTGACCGGGCTCACGGCGCCGTTGGTGCCCGGCACGTTCACGGTGCTGCCCAGGTCGATGCGGCTGAAGATGTAGGAGGCGTTGCCCACCAGCGAAAAGCGCCGCAGCCAGGATGCGTCTGAAATTGAGCTGAGCGACTTGCGCACCTCCACTTCCGCCCCGTAGTTCACCGCCGATTGGGTGTTTACAAAGGCGTAGTTCAGGCTGTTCACACCGCCGGCCGTGGCCAGCAGGTAGCTCTCGATGGGGTTGTTGAAGTGCTTATAAAACACGCCCACCGTGAACAGTTCGCCCGTGGTGGGGTACAGCTCCCAGCGCAGGTCCAGGTTTTGCACCTGCGCCGTGCGCAGGTCGTAGTTGCCCTGGATGTTGGCGTTCAGGTTGAAGTCGTAGAAGCGGAACGGGGCAATTTCCCGGAACTCGGGCCGGTTGATGGTGGAGGCGTAGGCGGCCCGCACCAGCATCTTGTCGTTCAGGTTGTAGGTCAGGTTCAGCGAGGGCAGCGGGCTCAGCAAGCGGCGGCCGCCCTGCACCGTTTCGCCGGTCAGCAGCTGGCTGTTCACGCGCTGGTCGTTGTATTCGGCCCGGAAGCCGGCCGTGCCCGTGAACTTGCCCAGCGGCACCGTCAGGCTGGCGTAGCCCGCGGCCAGCGTGTTGTAAGCGGTGTAGGCGTTGCTCGGGTCGAAGGTTTCGCCCAGCGTCAGGGCCCCGTTCTGGCCGGTCAGGTTCTCGGGGCCAAATATCTGGCCAATGGGCTGGCCGCGGATGGCGCTGGTGTTGCCCACGCTCTGGTAGCCGAAAAAGCGGGCCGAAAAGTCACGGTCCTTGCGCTCGGCGTACAGGCCGGCCTTCAGCTGGAGCCCGCCCTTTTGGTCGGTCGAGTCAGGTCCGAAGCGGTGCACCACGTTCAGGGCCCCCGTCTCCACCCGCTCGTTGAGCTTGGAGAAGTAGCGGCCGGCGTCGGTGAGGCTGGGGGCGGCGGGCAGTACCAGGCCAAAGGCCACCAGCTGGCCGTCGGGGCCCGTGGCGCCGATGGGCCGCACGTAGCGGGCGCGGCGCCAGTCGGGCTCGGTGCGGTGGGTGTAGGCAAAGCCCCCCACCCAGTTGATGGTGGTGCGGTCGTTGGCCAGCTCGTGGTTGCCGATGAGCTGCCCCGAGTAGATGCTGCGGCTCTCGAAGCGCTCGGAGAAGCCCCGCACGTCGTTGCTGCTCTGGGTAATGTCCTGCCCGGCGCGCACCACCGTTTCGGAGTTGCCCAGCTGGTTGAACAAGTTCTTGAACTCCAGGGTGCTGCGGCCGTTCAGGCGCAGCCAGAAGTTCTGCACCACGCCCAGGCGCACCTCGTTGTTGTACACCTGGTCATCGTAGGCGGCCGCCTGCTGGTCGCGGTCGGCGCCGTTTTCGTAAAAGGTGAGGCGCGAATTGTAGGCCTGGCGGTAGTTGCCGTAGTTCACGCTGGTGAGCGTGCCCACCGCCTTGCCCCCGATTTCAAACCGCCGCCCCATGTTAAAGGACAGGCGCACGTCGGGCGCGGCCTTTAGCGTGCTGACGCCCCAGCGGTTGGGCAGCTGGCGGCCCAGGTCGGCCCGCGCCGTCGTCGAGCCAATGCCGGACAACGTGGCCGGCCAGTTGCTCGGGATGCTGCGCTTGCCGCTGTCGAAGCCCAGCCAGTCGTACTTGCCGCCTTCGTACTGCTGCGCGTCCTTAAAGGTGGTGCCGTCGCGGTAGCCGCCCAGCACGCTCAGGTTGGTGAAGTTTTCCTCCGGGGCCCGCTTGGTGTACACCTTGATGACGCCGCCCGCAAAGTCGCCGGGCAGCTCGGCCGAGCCCGACTTGAAGATCAGCATCCGGTCGATGACGCTGCTCGGAATCATGTCGAAGGCGAACGCGCGGGTGTCCACTTCCGAGCTGGGCGTCAGCACATCGTTGAGCATCACGGCGTTGTAGCGCTGCGTGAGGCCCCGGATCAGCACGAAGCGGTTGTCCTGGATGCTCACGCCCGGCACGCGGCGGGCAATCTGGGCCGCGTCGCGGTCCTGCGATTTCACAATTTGCTCCGACGATACGCCCACGGCCACCAGCTGGGCGTTGCGCACCTCCGAAATCACGGCGATTTCGGTGTTGGTGCGGCGCTGGGCCGTCACCACTACCTCGTCCAGCGCGGCGTTCGAGCCACTCATAAACGTGTTCACCACCACCACTTTGCCGGTGGCCACGGCCAGGCCGGGCACCGTTTTGGCGGCGTAGCCCACCGAGCTCAGGCGCAGGGCGTGGGGCCCCGCCGGCACGCCGGCAATCGAGAAGGCCCCGTCCAGGTCGGTGGCCGTGCCAATGGTGGTGCCTTCCACGCTCACGCTGGCCCCGATGACGGGCTCCTGCGTCTGCTGGTCGCGGACGGTGCCCCGCACCGTGCCCTGGGCCTGGGCCCCCACAGCGCACAGGAGGCTAAAAGCAAACGCTACGAAAGAAATGCGGCGGAAAAAGTGGGGCATGAGCAGTGAAAAAGGTTCTCGAAAGAAGGGGCCCCGGCCCCGTACCGGGCAGCGGGCCGGCGCACTTGGGCGCCGCGGGCGGTACTTCTAGGAGCGGGTGCGGCCCACGGGGGGCCGGCCGCAAGCGTCGGCCGGGGCAAGGGCGCGCATTGAACACGCCCTGGAAAAGCTCTGCGGAATAAAAAAGCAGGCATCATTTCCGGCCACAAAGTTCCGCCCGCTCACCGAGCCAATTGCAGGACAGCACGTTACCTAATGGTTGTATTTTTCACCAGTTGTTCATGCAAAACATCTTCTATCCGTAACATTAGCCGGGGCCCCACCTGGCCGACCGCCGGGCCTCAGGGGCCCCAGCCCACCGTACCGATCTTTGCAGCCCACCCACCGGGGCCCCAAGGCCCGGCCCACGCGCTTTGCGCCCCTCCCCCATGCTTACTTCCATGACCGGCTACGGCCAGGCCCACCGCGAAACCGACGCCTACGCCGCCACCGTCGAGCTGAAATCGCTCAACTCCAAAACCCTCGACCTCACCCTGCGCCTGCCGCGCTTCCTGCTGCCGCACGAGCTCGAAATCCGCAACGCCGTCACCAAGGAGCTGCTCCGCGGCAAGGTCAACCTCGCCCTCGACTTTGTGCGGCCCACCGCCGCCCGCGCGGCCGCCGCCCTCAACAAGGAAGCCCTGGTGGCCGCCTTCCACGAGCTGCGCGCCGTGGCCGAGGGCCTGGGCCTGCGCGCCGGCGAGGAAACCCTGCTCGCCGCCCTACGCCTGCCAGGCGTGGTGCCCAGCGCCGCCGACGCCCGCGACGCCGAGCCCGTGGCCGACGACGTATCCTGGGCCGAGCTCCAGCCGCTGCTGCACGAGGCGCTGGGGGCCCTCCAGCAGTTCCGGCGCGACGAGGGCGCCACGCTCACGGCCGAGATTCTGGGCTACGTGGCCACCATCCGGCAGCAGCTGGCCGCCGTCGAGCAGCACGACCCCGCCCGCATTGCCCACGTGCGCCAGCGCTTGCAGGGCCACCTGGCCGAGCTCACCAGCCACGAGCAGTTCAACGCCACCCGCTTCGAGCAGGAGGTGCTATACTATATAGAGAAGCTCGACATTGCCGAGGAAAAGGTGCGCCTCGCCGCCCACCTCACCTACTTCGAGCAGGCCGCCCGCCAGCCCGACGAGGCCGTGGGCAAAAAGCTCGCCTTCCTGGCCCAGGAAATCGGCCGCGAAATCAACACCATCGGCTCGAAGGCCAACGACGCCACCGTGCAGCACCTGGTGGTGGGCATGAAGGAGGAGTTGGAGAAAATAAAGGAACAATTGAACAACATTCTCTAGACCTGCGGCGGTCTGCCCAAAGGTCGATTAAGCGACTGTTAAATCGTAAAAATATATTTGTATTATTTGAGGCAAATAATGCATATTCAAAATATTAATCACTGGCAATAAACTGTTGTTAATTATCGCTTTTAAATGATGCTTTGAAGCGCAATATGCTTTATTCAAGCAAATTGACCATATTTAGTTAAATAGCTTGCACTGTGCGGGCAAGCTGTTTTTGGGGCCCCGGAGCTAAGTAGGCAAACTGGACATTTTTTGTTTTACCAGGATTTGGTAATTTTACGGAAAGGCTTTTATATTTCATCCCAGCCCGCCCCCCTCCGCAACTTCACCTGAACCCCAAGTCCCATGAAATCCACCCTTTTACTCTGCTTTCTGGGCCTCCTTTTAATGGCGGCGCGGCCCACGTCCGAAATTGAGTTGATCAAAAAACACGTGCTCAGCGAGCGGGTGGAAATCCTCATCCCCAAGGGCTTCGAGGTGATGAGCGAGCAGCAAATGGACTTCAACTACGCCAAGGCGCAGAGCCGCCCCAGCGTCATCTTCACCAACAACAACCTGGTAAGCCTGGCCTTTAACTACTCCGACAACGAAGCGGACCAGGAAATGGTGGACGTGTACGCCACCACGTTTGCCAAAACCTACCACAAGCAGTACAAAGACGCCACCTGGTTCGGCGACGGCGTGAAGAACATCAACAACCACAAGGTGGGCTTCCTCGAGTTCATGAAGCCCGAGATGGGCCACCAGGTGTACACGCTGGTGTTCTTCACCGATGTGCAGGGCAAGCTCATGATCTGCACCTTCAACTGCGCCGACCGCCAGAAGCCCGAGTGGGAGCCCGTCGCCAAGCAAATCATGCTCTCGGTGAAGGCCAACGCCGAAGCCGGCAAGTAAGCTACACTGTTGTGGGCAACAACGTAAAAAGCCTCTCTGCTGACAGCAGAGGGGCTTTTTACGTTGTTGCCCACAACAGTTTTCGCGCTCCCTTCAAACAGCTGTAAAACGGAGTGGCACTCCGTTTCCGGGCGAACGCCAAACGGAGTACCACTCGTTTTACAGTTGAAACTTACCCGAATCGGCTACACCCAGGCGGCCAATGGGCGGTAGCGGGCCAGGAAGGTGATGGGCACCAGGGCCACCAGGGCACCAATGCCGTCGCTGATCAGATCCGACCATTCGGCGTGGCGGCCCTGAGCCATCACGTATTGGAGAATCTCGATGAGCCCCCCGAAGGCAACGCAGCCGACCAGCACCGCCAAGGCGGCCTGCTGGGCCAGCAACGGCCAGCGGCGCTGCCGCCGCAGCGAAAACCAGGCAAGGGCGGCCATCACCCCGAACACGGCCGCGTGGGCGGCCGTGTCGAAGGATAGCAGCGTCCACGCCGGCGTATCGGGCATGTCGCGGGACGGCGTGAGGGTGAGCAGCAGCATGAAGGCCGCCCACAGCAGGGGCAGCGCAACGTAGGGCCGGCGGGCCGGGGTGGGCACAGGGGGCATCAATAGCAGGGGCTGGGGGCCCTAGGCGCCCACCAGCTCGCCGTAGGCCTCGGCGCTGAGCAGGCCTTCGAGTTCGGCGGGGTTGGCGATGGCGATTTTCACCATCCAGCCGTCGCCGTAGGGGTCCGAGTTCACGGTTTCCGGGGCGTCGGCCAGCTTGGGGTTCACCTCCAGCACGGTGCCGGTGATGGGGCTGAACAGGTCGGACACCGTTTTCACGGCCTCCACGGTGCCGAACACGTCGTGCTGGGCCACTTCCTTGTCAACGGTGTCAATATCGACGTACACAATGTCGCCCAGCTCGCGCTGCGCGTGGTCGGTAATGCCAACGACGGCCACGTCGCCTTCCACGCGAATCCATTCGTGGTCTTTGGTGTAGTGCAGGGTGGTGGGCAGGGTCATGCGGTGCGGGAGTGAATGAGTGAGGGCGCCAGCCAAGGCGTATCAAAGGCCAAAAGTAGGCAAGCCCGCGCAGTCCTGCGCGCTGGGGGCCCCACATTAGGGGCCCCAGCGCGCACCAACTCATTCATTGATGCTACGCAGTGCTTGATTTTAGGGCCCCCAGGGGAGTAGCGCGAACTTTAGCTACTGAACGCGCCAACCCACTCGTTCACTCATTCGCCAATTACCTCTGCACTTACTGCGTCAGGCTGTAGCGCAGCAGCAGGCCGCCCTCGGTGGTGGCGTTGCGGAAGGCGTTGCTGACGCGGGGCGTGGTGATGGTTTGGGTGTAGTAGAACTGGAGGTTGAGGCGGGTATTGAGCAGGTAATCGACGGTGGGGCGCAGCTGGAAGGTGCGCGCACCGTTCACGATCTGGCTGCTGGGCGTGCCCACGTTGGCCGCAACGGAAGCAGTGGCATCAGCGGGGTCCACCACGTTCACGATGCTGCGCTGGATGATGGTGTTGTCGTTGATGCTCAGGTCGAGCTTCACGTTGAGCGTGTTTTTCAGCACCCGCTGCTCGCCGCCCACCCGGAAGGGCAGCTTCAGGCCGGCGGTGACGTAGCCGAAGCCTATCACCAGGGCCGTGGTGTGCAGCTCCGTCACCTGGGCGTTGGTGGTGTTCAGGCCCAGCTGGCGGTCGGTGCGGTACTCCACGCGGCCGGTTACCTTGTTCAGGGTCTGGAAGTTTACCCCAATCAGCGGCGACAGGCGCTCCACGATGCTCACCTGCCCGATGACGTAGTACGGGATGTACTGCCCGGTGGCGCTGGCGCGGGTCGGGAAGTCCAGGTCGTTGTTGTTGTAGAGCGTGGACGACGTGTAGGAGCCCACGTTGTAGCTCGAACTGTAGGCGTGGTTGAGGGTGAAGGAGGTGAAGTAGTCGCGGAAAAACGGCAGCTGCGAGAGGCCGTTGTAGTTCACCGTCCAGTTGGGCAAAGGCAACTGGTCGAAGATGTTGAATTTCTTGGCCTGGTAGCCGCCCGACGACCGGCCGTGGTAGGCGTCGATGAAGGCCGGGATGAGCACGTCCTGCGAGTTGTAGCTGTAGTTGCCCGCGGCGGTGGCCGGGATGGGCTGGCCTACCGACGGCGGGTTGGCCTGCGCCAGCCGGCTCTGGATGAAGCCGCGGTTGGTGACGAACCGCGCGAAGGCCTTCGATACTTCCCCGTTGGCGCTCAGATCGTTGAACAGCGTATTAATGGTGATGGTGCTGGTACTGAACGAGCCCGACGCGAGGGCCTGAGCTTGCGCCGGGTCCAGGATTTTGTTGCCCGATGGGTCGCGGGCGGCCAGCAGGGTCAGCGTGTCGAGCTGGTTGCGGTAGTAAGCTTCCTTGTTTTCCACCTTCTGCCGGCGCGCATCCACCTGCACGAGGAAGTCGCGGAACGGCTCCAGGGTGGTGCGCAGGGTCAGGTTTTCGGTCAGCAGGCTGCTGAACGGGGTGTTCAGGAACTCGCTGCTGCCGGTGTACCAGCCGTTGCTGCTGGCGTAGCCGTAGAGGTCGCGCAGGTTGTACTGCTTGCCGATGACGAACGGGATGCCCGGGGCGATGATGCCGGGGCCCCGCAGGTTGCTCAGGCCGAAGGCCGTGGTACCGGGCAGGTAGCCGGGCAGCAGCGTGCCGCTGGAACGGGCGTAAGTAAAGTTGAGCGAGCGGGCCGTCATCAGCGAGCGCAGCACGGCCTTCACGGCTTTCACGAGCACGGGCGTGGTGTCGCGCGGGGCGGCGGCGTCGGGCTTGGGGCGGTTGCCGGCGGCATCGGGGGCCCCAGGGGC
>NZ_MDZA01000042.1 GCF_001816125.1 Hymenobacter coccineus
TTGCTTGCCGGCATCATAGCCGTGACAGCCCCCCTTTTAGCGCCCGTCCGAACCGACTGCGTATCAATCGCGCCCGCCGTGGGCTCGGCTGCCCGGCTGGGTTGGCGCACCGCTCGACGCAGGCCATCCATCAACCGGTCCCAGGTCCCATCCGCGCGCCACGCCTCGAACTGTTTGTAAACCGTGCGCCAGGGCGGTAGGTCGTGCGGCAGCAGATGCCAGGCACTGCCCGCCCGGGCTTGGTAAAAAATGGCGTTGAGCAATTCCCGTTTGGAATGCAGCGGCGGCCGGCCGTAGCCACTGGTGGCCACATAGGGCTCCACTAGAAGCCACTGCTCATCAGATAAATCGGTTGGATACGCGCGGCGATTCATGCTATAAAGTTAAATCTCTATGCTTTTACCCTATGTCCTCTTAGGCGATGCGTTGGTAAAAGGTGCCTTTTTGATCTTTGCTTGAGTTGCCAAGAACCAGCCTATACGGGTCTTCTTTAAAGGGAAAGGAAACTGATAAAGGGCCTAGCCCATATACGATTTGAGTGATTGCGAGCGCGAGGTATGCTTGAGGCGGCGAATGGCCTTCTCCTTTATCTGCCGCACCCGCTCGCGGGTCAGGTTGAACTGCGCGCCAATCTCTTCTAGCGCCGCGTGGCCATTGAGCCCGAAGTGCAGCGTCACGATGTCGGCCTCCCGTCGGGTCAGGGTCGAGAGCGCGCGCTGCACCTCCCGGCGCAGGCACTCGTGCAGCAAGCCCGCATCCGGCGTGTCCCCGCCCTCATCTTGCAGCACGTCGAGTAAGCTATTTCCCTCGCCCTGCACGAAGGGCGCGTCCATTGAGACGTGGCGGCCCGAAATCTTCAGCGTGTCCACTACTTCGGCGGTCGTCAACTCCAGCAGTTCCGCAATCTCGTCGGCCGAGGGCTCCCGCTCGAACTGCTGCTCCAGCTCGGCGAACGAGCGGCTGATTTTGTTGAGTGAGCCTACCCGGTTCAGCGGTAAGCGCACGATGCGGCTCTGCTCGGCCAGCGCTTGCAGGATGCTCTGGCGAATCCACCACACGGCGTAGGAGATGAACTTGAAGCCCTTCGTTTCGTCGAACCGCTTGGCGGCCTTAATCAGTCCCAGGTTGCCCTCCTATTTTTGAACAGAGCGCGTTTACGGCAGTACCGTTTTCGTGAACCTGTTGTCGGGAGTTGTCTGGGTTCTTTAAGCGGCTTGGCGAAACGCCAGCGGGGTGGTGCCGGTGTGCTGCTTGAAGAAGCGGTGGAAGTAAGTGGCGTATTCGAAGCCGAGGCGGTCGGCGATGTCGCCCACGGGCCAGTCGGTGTGGTGCAGCAGCAGCTTGGCTTCGCTGGTGAGGCGGTCGGCAATGTGGGCCGTGGTGGGCTTGCCGGTTACTTGCTTCACGGCCCGGTTCAGGCTGTTGACGTGCACGGCCAGCCGGTCGGCGTAGTCCTGGGCGTTTTTCAGCAGGGGCTCGTGGTATTCCTTCGTGACCGGGAACTGGATGTCCAGCAGGCTCAAGAACAGGTTGGTGACCCGCTCGGCGGAATTGGTGGCCACGGCCGGGTACGGGCGGGCCGGCTGCAGGCGGGCGGCCTCGTGGACGAGGAGCGAGAGCTGGTTGCGCAGCACGTCGTCCTGGTGCGCGTAGTCCGTGTTGAAGTCCCGGCGCATGCGGGCAAACACCTCGCTCAGGTAGCGCTGCTGCTCGGCGTCGAGGTAATACACCGGGTTGCCGTCGACGCGGTAGAGCACCGACTCTTTGAGGCTGACGCCGCGCATGGCCGAGTGCAGAAACGGCTCGGTAAAGGCCACGATGTACCCCTCCTGCTCCACGGAACCTTCGATGGGCTCCCACGAAAACGGCACCAAGCGGTTGGTAAACACCAACGCGGGCCGGTCGATAAGGTAGCTGCGGGTGGCGTAGTGCAGCTCGTTGGCTCCCCGCAGCACCAGCACGCACTTGAACACGTCGCGGCGGTCGTAGTGCCCCATGCCGCATTCGGCCTCTTGCATGGTCAGCACGGTGATTTCGCCCCCGGTGGGCGAGGCGCTCGGGTAGATGTCCGGGCGCGGCGACGGGGAGGGGATGGTAGCCATGAAGGGTATCAACGGTGGGGAGGAGAAAAAGGGTTAGCGGCCGGCGTTGGCCGCCGGCTCGTCGTTGGCCAGCGCGGACGACAACTCCCGGTAGGCCGCAGTTTCCTGCTGGAGCACGGCGGCGACCTGCTCGGCGGTGGCCACGGCATCGGCGCCGGCCAGGAAACGGTGGGGCAAAGGTATCTGGCCGGATATGGTCAGCAGCGCCTGGGCGAGCTTGGCGGGGTCGCCGGCCTGCTGGCCGTTATGGCCCTTCCAAAACTGCTCCTGCGCCGCCCGTCGCTGGTCGTAGTCGGCAATGGGGTTCGTGGCGAAACGGGTGGACTCCTCGGTGAGCAGCTCGGTGCGGAAGAAGCCCGGGTTGACCACCAGGGTGTAGATACCAAACGGCGCCACTTCGGCTTGCAGCGACTGCATCCAGCCCTCGAGGCCGAACTTGGAGGCAGCGTAAGCGGAGCCGAATTCGAAGCCGATGAGGCCCGCCGTGGACGAGATGGTGATGACCTGCCCGGCCCGCTGCCGGCGCAACACGGGCAGCACCGCCCGGGTCACGTTCATCGGCCCCAGGAGGCTGGTGGCCAGCTGCTGGTTCATCTGCTCTGGGCTCAGCTCCTCGAAGAAGCCGGCGTAGAAGTTGGCGGCGTTGTTGACCAGCACATCGAGGCGACCGAACCGGTCCACGGCGGCCTGCACGGCGGCTTCGGCATCGGCGGGGTTGGTGATGTCCAGCCTCACCACCAGCAGGTCGTCGGCTGGGCCAATGGCTTGGGCTACGCGCTCCCGGTTGCGGCCGGTGGCCACGACGGCGTGGCCGGTGGCGAGTACTGCTTTCGTGATGTCCAGGCCCATTCCCCGGCCGGCGCAGGTAATCAGCCATACTTGCTTGTCTGCCACGAGGGTGTTGTAAATGCTAGGGGTTGGCGAGAATTAGGTAAAGTGAGACCGTGGAAACGCGGTGGTTTAGCGGCGGGTACCGATTAGAGCGTGCGCTTGAAAAACGGCGTCAAGTGGTCCATGGCGCGTTCTGAGCCCTTGCCATCGTAGAGGTCCATGTGGGTGGCCCCGGCGATGAGGGCCAGCTCCTTCGGCCCCGCGGCTTTGGCGTACAGCTCCTGGCTGTGCCACAGCGAGCCGGCCGCAGTGCCGGCGACGAGCAGCAGGGGTTGCGTGAGCAGCGTTTCGGCCTGGTCGAACGTGTTGAACACCGCCCCGTAGCCGGCGCTGGTCAGCAGCATCTTGTTGGGGGCGTTGGGGTGCTGGCCGCGCGGCGTCAGGTAGTAGTCGGCGGCTTCTTGCAAATCGCGGGGCGCGGTGCGGTCGCCCACGTTCGGCACGTAGGGCACGTAGACCGGCGCGGCGCCGGCGGCTTCGGCGGTGCGCTGCTGGGCCACGGCTTCCAGGGTCGCCAGCTGACTGGAGGTGGTGGCCTTGCCATCCCACCCCTTGCGGCTCGCTGCGCCCACGTCCACCGCGCTCACGGTGGCCAAGGCCTTGATGCGGCGCTCGGTCATGGCCGCTTTGACGGTGGCCCCGCTACCGGCGCAGATGCCGAGCGCGCCAATGCGCTTGGCATCCACGTAGGGCAGCGTGGTCAGGTAATCGACGGCGCTGTAGATGTCGCCCACGCGCTTCATGGGGTCGTCGAGAAAGCGGGGCAGGCCCTCACTGGCTCCCTGGTGGGAGGCGTCGAACGCCAGGGTGACAAAGCCCTGCTCGGCCAGTCGCTTCGCGTAGAGGCCGGCGGTCTGCTCCTTGACGCCGCCCCCGGGATGCACCACGACAATGGTGGCGTAAGTTTTGGCCGCGTCGAACCCGGCGGGCAAATAGAGGTTGCCGGCCATCTGGAGGGCGCCATTTGGGAACTGCACGCTCTTCATCGTAGCAGCTGGCGGCTGGCGGCTGGGCGCGTACGAAACGCAAAAGGCCGCCCGCGTAGGTGGTCCGCCGGCCACAACCTGCTGGGTAGCGAGTACACTGAAAAGGGCGAGGATTGCCCACAAGCGGCGAATCTGTACCAAACGGCCTGTTGGGCTGGTTCCTGTTTTCTGCTGGATAGTGTTCATGACCTTTTTCGTTAGGGGTTCCTCGCTTTGCCACTGGTAGTAGTCATCAGGCAATTGCGTGATGGAAAGCACGACAAAGGTCCCCCTCCTAAAAAAGGCCGCACAACACGAATCAAACCGCTTTATGCACAAATCAAACAGACCCGATGAAAAGCACTGAGTCAAATACGAATTGGGGTTCTAATACTTGCTACAGTAGATTACAACCCTCCTTTCGGTGAACTCCTGCCAGCTGTCCATCAGGTGCCAGCGGGCCGCTGTGGGGCCGGGGGAGTTTAAGAAACCCGTCTACGAATCAAATTTTACGAAACGCGCCTCTGGGATGAGTTTCGTAAACTCCGATTTTGGCTCTTCGAAACGGCTTCGGCTTACCAAACGGAGTATTCGAAGTGTAACAAAAAATCCACCGGCGGGCACCAACCGAATGGCTGGAATACAAGGACCGGCTGCACTTGGAGGGGCAAGGCAGAAACGAAAGGAGCAGGCCACATGGTCCGCTCGTATCATTTTGGCAAGCAACCGTTTTGGCGGTTAGTTATGCCCCGCAGGGTATCCAAAATGCTCTTGCAGGACTTGGTTGATTTTCTCACGGGTGAGGGGCTTGGTGAGGTAGCCGGCGATGGGCAGGCCCTGCATTTTAGCGATATCGAGGGGGTTGAGGGAGGTGGTGAGCATGATGATGACCACCGAGGGGTTCTCCTGTTCAGGACGCTGGGCGTAGGCCTGCAGGAACTCAAATCCGTTCATCCGGGGCATTTTCATGTCGAGCAGGATGAGGGCCGGGCAGGTGGACGAGGTGGCCGCCTGGCAATGGGTATGCAGCAGGTCAAGGGCCTGCTGGCCGTTGCCGGCCACCAGCACGGCATCGCTGACGGCCATGCGCCGGAGCAGGGTTTGGTTAAGGAAGTTGGTGGTGTCGTCGTCGTCGACGAGCAGGGTGCAGGAAATGGCAGCCATGCGGTCAGGAAGGGATGTAAGAGGGGAACTGGTGCCCGGCGGGGTTGGTGGCGTGGGGCAGGAACACATAAAAGGTAGTGCCGGCCCCGAGCTGGCTGTGCACCTCGATGCGGCCGCCGGCGTTCTCGACCATGCGGTTAATCATGTAGAGGCCAATGCCCGTGCCTTCGACGTGGTCGTGGAAGCGCTGGAACATGGTGAACAGGCGTGGCACGTGCTTTTCATCCAGCCCGAGGCCGTTGTCGTGCACTTCGAGCACGGTGTGGTCCGGGCGCACGTGGGCTCGCACGTCGACGTGGGGCGTGCGGTCGGGGTGGCGGTACTTGACGGCGTTGCTGACCAGGTTGTAGACGATGCTGCGCAGGTTCTTCTCCGAGAAGTGAATGGGGGGCAGGGCCAGCACGTCGACGGTGAACTTGGCGCCGGCGGCCTCCAACTGGGGTTGCAGGTCCCGCCGGACGTCTTCCACCACGGCGGCCAGGTTGACCAGCGTGGCCTCGGCGGCGTGTTCTTTCTGCAGCCGGGAGACTTCGGTGAGGTGGCCGATGGTTCGCTTGAAGCGCTCCACGGCCTCGAGCATGCGGGCCAGGGTGGGGCCAATTTCTGGGTCTTGGGTTACGGCGGCGGGCAACTCTTCCTGCAGCAGGTAGAGCAGGCCCTCAATGTTGGAAATGGGCGCCTTGAGGTCGTGGCTGGCGGTGTAGATGAAGTTGTCGAGGTCGACGTTAGTGCGCGTGAGCTGGTGGTTGCTGTGGCTCAACTCGTGGTTGGCGGCCTGGAGCTGCTCGTTGAGGTGCTGCACCCGTTTGCGGTCCTGGACCTGGGCGGTCACGTCGGTGGCCACGGCCCCCACGCCGGTCACGGTGCCATCGGCGTCGCGCAGGGGCTGGTACACGAAATTCAGGTAGACGGTCTCGTAGGTGTCGCCCCGCCGCAGCTGGGCCGCGATGCCCTCGGCCACAAAGGCCTCGCCGCTGCTGCGCACCCCGTCGAGCAGTTCTTTGAAGCCTTGGTCCCGGATTTCGGGCAAGGCCTCAAATACGGGCCGGCCCAACACCTCGGCAGGAGTACGCCCCCACAGCTGGGCCACCAGGGGGTTGGCTATTTCCACGATGTACTCGGGGCCCCGAAGAAGGGCAATGGCCACCGGCGCCTGCTCGAAGAACTCCTGCAGCTGCTGCTCTTGCAGGGCCCGTTGCTGGCGGGCCTGCACCTGGTCGGTGACGTCGAAGGCAAAGATGGAAATGCCGGCAATTTCGTCGTTTTCGCGGTACGCCTGGTAGGTGAAGGTGTAGTACACCTGCTGCACGGGGCGGCCGTCTTCGGGCTGCACCCGCATGGGCAGCTCCAAGCCGAAGAAGGTTTCGCCGGTTTGGTACACGCGGTCGAGTTCGGTGAGAAAGCCCGCCTCCCGGGTTTCGGGCAAGGCCTCGGCCACCGACTTGCCGGTGAGCTGGCGCTCGGGGAAGAGTTGCTGGTAAGCCGCGTTCACGTACTCGAAGCGGTGCTCGGGGCCACGCAGCAGGGCCACGGCAGCGGGGGTTTCGGCCAGAATGCGAAACAGTGCCTCGCGCTCCTGCGCCTGCCGCTGGGCCGCCGCCAGCATGTCGGCCTGCAGGGCGTCGGCCTGCCGGCGGGCGCGCACCCGCTCGGTGACGTCGACGGCAAAGCTCATCACGCCTTCCACCTGCCCGGCGGCGTTGAACTTGGGCTGGAAGGTGATGTCGAAGAATTCCTCATGTAGCTCGCCGGTGTGGAAGCGGTCGAGGCGGCGGCTGGATTCGACGACGTGCTCGGGCTGGCCGGTGCGGTACACGCGGTCGAAGGGTTCGTTTTGCTCCTCGGGCAGCTCGGGCACGGCCTGGCGACGAGGCAAGCCGAGCAGTTGGCGGTCGGGCAGCAGTTCCTGGGTGCGCGGATGCACCAGGGTCCAGACATGATTGGGGCCCTGGAAGAGGTTAATATGGGCCGGGGCCTGGCTGAAGAGGCGCAGCAGGCGGTTGCGCTGCTCCTCGGCTTCGGCGCGGGCGGCCTCGGCCTCGCGGGTGCGCTCCTGCACGCGGCTTTCCAACTCCTGGTTAAGCTGCTGCACGTGCTGGCGGGCCCGCACCTGCTCGGTCACGTCGACGGAGAAATCCAGCACCCCGTCGATGCGCCCCTGGGCATCGCGCAGGGGCAGGAACACGGCGTTGAGGTACACCTGCTCGGGCCGACCGGTGGCGGTGAAGTCCACCCACAACTCCACTTCCGTGCCGTGGAAGGACTCGCCCATGCGGTACACCCCGTCGAGCACGTCGAGGATGCCCCCGGGGCCGGCCAGTTCGGGCAGGGCCTCCCGGACGGGGAGCCCCGCAAACGCGCGGGTGGGGAACAGCCGCTGGTAGGCCGGGTTGACGAGCGTAAACACCTGGTCGGGGCCCTCGTGCACCGCCACGTGGGCGGGCAGCTGCATGAGCATGTCGTAGAAGCGTTGGCGCTGTACCTCAGCTTCGGCACGGGCGGCCTTCTCGCGGGCCTGGCTCGCGCGCAGCGCTTCCTCCACCGCCGTGCGGGGCTGGTCGTTGCCGTCGGTGAAGTGGACGGCCAGCACGTCGCCGGAGCGCTGGGCCACGAGGTCGTAGTAGCCGTCGAGCTGGTCTTCCTGATAGAGGTTCTGGCGGCGCTCGACGCGCCCCGACAGGAAGGCATCGCGGTAAAACTGAAACACGCCGACCTCCGAAGCGGCTGGGAAGAGCGTCAGAAACGAGGCGGTGGGCTGCTCGGGCAAGTTCAGCATGCGCTGGGCCGCCTCGTTCAGCCGCACCCACGCCAAGTCGACGATGGCGGGGCCGTCGGCGGCGTACACGGGCCGCAGCAGCATGATGCCCGCGGGCGAGGTGGTGAACAGCACGTCGGCCAGGCCGTCCGGGGGCTGGGCATCGCCCGGCAGCGCCGGCGCAGCAACAGTAGTCATAGAAAAACGGATAGCGTGGCAGGGAGCGCCGGCGGCCCTGGATCTAGGGTACGCGTTGCGGATACCCGGCGCTGTTTGTTCCCTTACGGAGCGTTGCGGGCGGGTGTTCCCTGGTAGTGGCCAGTGGTCTGGAATTTCCAGCGCCGGTCTTGACGGGCGTCGCGACTTCCGAAAGCGTAGGCTAGCCCATTACCGGACTAGGCCGGGTCGGGTCGGATTTCTTCGGGCAGGCGCACGGTGAAGGTGCTGCCGGCGCCGGGCGTGCTGGCCACGTCGAACTCCCCGCCGCGCTGCCGCACCAGGGTTTGGAGCATGTGCAGGGCCAGGCCCTCGCCCTCGCCCTCCGTGCTCAGGCGCATGAAGGGCTGAAACAGCTGCTCCCGGTCGCGGGGCAGGTCGATGCCGCGGCCATTGTCGGCCACCGTCAGCACCAGCAGGGGCCCTTGCCGCGCGGTGCGCACGTACACCACGGGCGCCCGCTCGGGGGCCCGGTACTTGAGGGCGTTGTGCACGAGGTTCTTCAGGATGCTTTCCAGGTACACCCGGGGGAAGCACACGGTGGGCGCAGCGGTAAAATCCGCCGTCAGCGTGCCGTGCTGCTGGCGGCAGAAGTCGGCCAGCTCCGCCTCCACGGCGGTGTACACGTCGCGCCAGGCCACGGCTTCCGCCGGGAGAGCCACGGCGCCGTGCTGGCTGTGCAGAAGCTTCAGCAGCCCCTGTACCGTGCCGGACAGGCGGTGCACTTCCTGGTCGAACATCGCCACCACGCGGTGCTGGGCGGCTTCGGGCGCTTCCTGGTGGTAGACGTCGAGCAAGCCCTGCAGGTTGGTAACAGGGCCCTTTAGGTCGTGGGCCACGATGTGCACCAGCGAATCCAGCGAGGCATTCATTTCCCGCAGCACCTGGTTCAGGCGCTGGGACTCGTGCGCGGCCCGGGCCCGCGCCAGGGCCCGGCCGGCGTAGTCCGCTACCAGCGCCAGAAAGGCGCGGTAGTCGTCGTCGAGGGGGCGGCGGCTGCTCAACCCGAGGACGAGCACCGTGGCCGGCCCGCCGGCGTCGCCGGGCGCCAGGGAAAACAGCAGGGCCTGCCGTGGCGCCTCCGGCCAGGTGCCGGCGGGCAGGGGGCCCAACCGCTCTTCCAGGGAGGGTACCAGCACCGGCGTGCGCTGCTGCTGGGCCTGCTGCAGGGGCCAGCCCTGCGTGCGGGTTTCGGCGAAGGCAAGGCGGGCGGGGGCCGTGGGCTCGCCCGCGGGCAGGCCGAACCAGGCCTGCAGGGCGGCGTGGTCGGGGGTTGGCTCCTGGGTGTAGAGCAGGGCGAAGGGCAGGTCCTCCGCGTTGGTGGCCAGGGCGGCAATGAGGTGCTGGGCGGCTTCCGCCGGCGGCACCAGCAGGGCCATTTGGGCGGTGAGCCGGCTGAGCAGCGCCAGCCGCCGGTGCTGCAGCACCGTGGGCGTGGTTTCCAGCGCCGTGACGAAGATGCCGCCGACGGTGCCGGCCTCGTCGTATAAGGGGCTGTGGGAGAAGGTAAAGTAGGCCTCTTCCACGAAGCCCCGCCGGTTGGGCAGCACCAGGGAGTTTTCGAAGTAGGTAGTCTGGCCGGCCAGCACGGGCTGGAAGATGCCGAGCAGAAACGGCCACATCTCGCGCCACCACGGCTCGGCGGGCTGGCCCAAGGCGCCGGAGTGCTTGCCTTGCAGGATGGTGGCGTAACCATCGTTATAGAAGTGCACCAGCTCGGGGCCCCAGTGCACCATCATCGGGAAGCGCGAGCTGAGCATGATGCGCACGGCGGTGCGCAGGCTCTGCGGCCAGCCGTGCGCCGGCCCGAGCAGCGTGGCCGACCAGTCGAGCTGGCGAATCCGCTCGCCCATCTCGCCCCCGCCCGGAAACAGCCGGGCCAGCAATTCCGCTTCTGTGAGCAAGGCTTCTGTTTTGGGGGCAACAAGCATAGGGAGAAAGGCACCGGCGGGTGTGTTGGACTTTACTTTAGCAAGTTTACGATTCAAATGGAAGGGTGTTTAAGAGCAACCCTCTTGATTACCCAACTCAAGTCCATCCGGCTTTGTGCGGGACAGCACCGCCGATGAAGCCGGCACTTTGTGTCGCGTGTGGTGCTATTAAAGTCCGCGCTAAGACCCACTTGTTAGGACAGGTTTGGAAGTCTATTTAAACGGTGATTCAAACAGAGCAATCCCGTTTACGTGTTGCAAACGACGGACGGTAGCTTGTAAAAGAAGGGAATAGCAATCCCTCGCTCGCGGCCCTGAAAGGTGCACCTGGTTGAGCCACGAGGCGAAGGATTACTACCCCCTTCGGATTGCTTGAAATCCCCCTTTTTATACGGGTTGGAGGGCTGTCCTTTTTAATAAATTGATATAGATAATTTTAACGTACAACCCCCCTCCTTTGCCACCAGAGCCCTTCCCAGCGTTAAGTACTGGGCAGCTACACTCCTAAGTTAAGGGGAGTATTCAGTGTCCCTTTTGCTGGTCAATAGCCAATATCGTTTGCAAAAGCACATTGGCGCCATTGCTCAGGTCCACCGGTTTGGTAAATTCTTTGTATGAATGGCTGATGCCCCCCACGCTGGGCACGAAAATCATGGCCACAGGCGCAAGCGTGGCGATTTCCTGCGAATCATGCCCGGCCCCGCTTTGCATGACTTTGGTACTTAATCCCAGGGCTTTGGCAGCTGCCTGGATGGATTGCTGCAACGTCTTATCCGTTAGGGCCGGTTTTGAGGCGTTGGCTTGCCTCTCAAAGCGGATGGTGGTGTTGCTGTCGGTGGCAATCGCGGCGGCCCGCTTTTCTATTTCCCGAAAGAGCAGCTCAATTTTATCGGCTGACAAATCACGGATCTCTAACCCCAACACCACTTTGCCGGGAATGACATTGTACGCATTGGGCGTGGCGGCAATTCTGCCAATGGTCCCCACCTGATTGCCGGGCACCGAGTTGATTACCTCATTGACCGCCACGATTACTTTCGCGGCAGCCAGCAAGGCATCCTGCCGCATGGGCATGGGGGTTGTCCCCGCGTGGTTGGCAAAACCTGCTACGGTTACCTCCCAATGCACAATGCCGACAATGCCTTCTACCACCCCGATCTGGACGTGCTCCCGCTCCAAGATTCCCCCTTGTTCGATGTGCAATTCCAACCAGGCGTGGAGGTCCCCTTTTTTTCGGATGCACGATTGGATGTTGTCGGGATTGCCGCCAAGCGCTTTGATGCCTTCCGCCATGGTTAAGCCCGTTTGGCTTTTTTGTTGCAACCCCTCTTTGGTTAAAGCGCCCGCCATCGCCATGCTGCCAATCGTGCCCCCTTCTTCATTGGAAAAAATGATTACTTCCAGCGGGTGCTCGGTCAGCAGCTTGTTTTCGTTCAGCACCTCGATTACTTCCAGCGCACTGAGGGACCCCACGGGCCCATCGTAGTTTCCCCCGTCGGGAACCATGTCAATGTGCGAACCAAAGGCAATGGGTTTAAGCGCTTGGTTTTTCCCTTTTCGTTTGCCGATAATGTTTCCGGCGGCATCAATCGCTGGCTCAAGCCCCGCCCGTTTCAGCTGCTCAATCAACCACGCCCGGCCGTCGAGGTCGCCCGGGGTATACGCCACGCGGTAGCCATGGCCTTGGGCGTCCCGGCCAAATTTGGCTAGTTCGGCAATGCGGTTGACCAGCCGTTGTTCGTTTACTCGCAACTTGTTGCCGGCCACCACCGGTTTCCAATAGGGAGCCATTAGACCACCTGCCTTTACGCCCAAAACCGTAAAGGATGCGTTTTTAATAAAGGCTCTTCTTTTCATTGTTTTTTAGGGAAATCAGGTGGTCGTGGGGCAGGCAGCAAGCGCTATTTTTCAAGAGCTAGGACGTCGTCAGCCATGAAAATAGATAAACTCCGAAGGCTAGACGTTTCCGTGTCGGGGCTCGTTTTCGGGCGGCGCAGCCACTGCGCTTCAAAAGAAAAATAACGCTTGTCCCAGAAACCGTACCAGGTAAAAGCAAAAACGCCCTCAGCGCAGTGCTGAGGGCGTTTTTAGTAGTCCGTAGGGGAATCGAACCCCTGTTGGTAGAATGAAAATCTACTGTCCTAACCCCTAGACGAACGGACCGTTTTTCTGTTTTGGTGGTGCAAAGATACGGGCGTCATTTTGCCGGGCAAGGGGAGGAGGTGAAAAAAATGTCAGCTGGGACGTAACTGGCTTGTTTTTCAGGCTGAAAAAGTTGCGGAGCTCGTGTATGGCGGGGGTAGTGTGGCCGCCGGGGCCCCAGTTTCGTAAAAGCTGAAGGCGGGGCACCGGGCTTCCTGCTATCTTCGCCCCGCGTTTTACCAAGCCGCCGAAGGAGCGGCTTGCCACCTTTTTTTTTCTTGCTACCAATGGCAAAAATCAAAGTCGCCATCAACGGCTTCGGCCGCATCGGCCGCCTCACGTTCAAAGCCCTGCTGGGCCGCGACAACGTGGAAATCGTCGCTATCAACGACCTGACCGATAATAAAACCCTCGCCCACCTGCTCAAGTACGACTCGGTGCACGGCCGCTTCGATGGTACGGTGAGCTACGATGACAACAGCCTGACCGTGAATGGCCAGCACATTGTGGCCCTCGCCGAGCGTGACCCCAAGCTGTTGCCCTGGGGCAAAATGGGCGTCGACATTGTACTCGAAAGCACTGGCCGCTTCGTGGACGAGGCCGGCGCAGGCCAGCACATTACCGCCGGCGCTAAGAAAGTGGTGATTTCGGCCCCCGCTACGGGCAATATTCCCACGGTGGTGCTCGGCGTGAATGAGGACACCCTGAACGGCAGCGAAACTATTATCTCGAACGCTAGCTGCACGACCAACTGCCTGGCCCCCATGGCCAAAGTGTTGAACGACACGTTCGGCATCGAGAAGGGCTACATCACCACGGTGCACGCTTACACCTCGGACCAAAACTTGCAGGACGCGCCCCACAAGGACCTGCGCCGCGCCCGCGCCGCTGCCTACAGCATCATCCCCACCAGCACTGGCGCCGCCAAAGCCGTGGGTTTGGTGTTGCCCGAATTGAAGGGCAAGCTCGACGGCCTGGCCATGCGCGTGCCCGTGCCGGACGGCTCGATGACCGACCTGACCGTGATTCTGAAGCGGGAGGTGACCAAGCAGGAGATCAACGACGCGCTGAAAGCCGCCGCCGAGGGCCCCCTGAAAGGCATCATCGAGTACACCACCGACCCGATTGTGAGCATCGACATCGTGGGCAACCCCCACTCGTGCATCTTCGACTCGGAGCTGACCTCGGCCAACGGCACGCTGGCCAAGGTGATTGGCTGGTACGACAACGAAACTGGCTACTCGACCCGCACCGCGGACCTGATCCAGCGGTTGGGTGAGAAAATGAACGGCTAGTTTTAGCGCCGTTGTAATTCGGGCCGCCCGCTTCCTTTGGGGAGGCGGGCGGTTTTTTTGTCGCGTGGGGCCCAGGGCCCCGCTTGGTTTGCCCGCATGTCCAACACCTGTTTTATTCTGAACCCCACCGCGGGCCCCAACCGCCGCCGCGACGTGCCCGCGCTCATCGCCCGGCACTTTGGCGGAGCCAACCCAGCTGCCGCGTACGTGGTGCGGCACACCGAGGGCCCCGGCCACGCCGTGGAGCTGGCCCGCGCTGCGGCCGACGAAGGCTTTGCCGTGGTGGTGGCCGTGGGCGGCGACGGCACCGTGAACGAGGTGGGCCGCGGCCTGCTGGGCACGGCCGCCGCGCTGGGCATTGTGCCCCAGGGCTCGGGCAACGGCCTGGCCCCGCCACCTGAAGGTACCCCTGGG
>NZ_MDZA01000043.1 GCF_001816125.1 Hymenobacter coccineus
AGCTTCCGCAATATCTGGATTCGAGAATTGCCAGCTGTAGGTCAGTAATAACTAGGTTTCGCTCACGAATTAATTAATATCCAGTTCAGGGCCCTAGTCGATTCGTGCCCCTAATGGTATTAATTAATTCGAGCCGTGGTAGTACCCGCGGCTAGGCCAGATTTTTCTTGATATAAGAAATGCTCTTGGTGATGCTGTCGAAGGGCGAGGCGGGGGTCTTATCTTGCTCCACGAAGAAATATTTCATGCCGGCCTCGTCGGCGTGGGCGAATATCTTTTTGAAATCGATGCTGCCGTTGCCCACTTCGGTGAAGGCTTTCTCCGGCGTGCGGTCCATGTCCTTCACGTGCCAGAGCGGGAAGCGGCCGGGGTGCTGCTTGAACAAGGCCAGCGGGTCCTGGCCGGCCTTGGCCATCCAGTACAGGTCCATCTCCATCTTTACCAAGTTCTTATCGGTGGTGTTCAGCAGCAGGTCGTAGGGCAGCTTGCCGTCCTGGGCCGCGAATTCGAAATCGTGGTTGTGGTAGCAGAGCTGGATGCCGGACTTTTTGCACCGCTCGCCGGCCTTGTTGAGCTGCTCGGCTATGTACTTGTAGTGCTCCAGGGGGCCGCGCTCCGAGTCGAGCAGGTACGCGCACACCATGTAATTCACGCCGGCCGCGGCCGCGTCGTCCACGGCGCGGTCCACTCGTGCAGGATGGTGCCCTTCGTGGGGGCCCCGTTCATCTGCGCTTCGCCCAGCATGTAGTGCGCGCTGGGCATGATGAGGCCGTTTTGCTTGAGCACAGCGGCGAAGGCCTTGGGCGTCATGCCGTAGAACATCTGGGTGCCCGTGTAAGTAGCGCCTTCCACTGAGTTGTAGCCGATTTTGGCCAGTTGGGCCAGGGTGCCGGCGGGGTCCTTCGCCATGGCCTCGCGCACGGTGTAGAGCTGCAAGCCGATGTAGCGCTTGTTGTAGGCAAATGCGGACGGCGCCATTAGCACCCCAGCGGAGAGCAGGGCGGCCGACGAGAGAAAGTTTCTGCGGGAAATCATGGGCGGGAAGGGGTTGGGTGGGGAAATACTTGCCGGCGGTTGAAAGCGTAAAACGTGCGGCAAGATAGGGCCTTGTGCAAGTTTGGTACCTAAAAAGCGTAACACTTGGCCGCAAGCGCCGAGAAATAGTGCCGGCGGTAGGCCCCTGCGGTTCGCTTGCCTGTTTCCCCGCGCCAAATTGACTAGATTTGAAGTGCCTTCACGCCCTTAATTAATTACTGCGGTACCACATGAAAAAGATGATTTTTGCGGCCCTCGGGGCCACGCTGCTGCTGGGTGGGGCGGGCCCCAAGGAGCCCCGGGGCTGGACGCCGCTGCTCGATAAGAAGCTGAGCCAGTGGCAGACGTACCAAAGCTACCGCTACCAGCTGGGCTACGCCGGCAAGGTGCCCACCGATGCCCAGGGCCGCGTGGTGCCGCCCATCGGCTACGATAAAAACGAGGCCAACGTCTTCTCCGTGGCGATGCAGGACGGCGAACCCGTGCTGCGCATTAGCGGGGAGATTTACGGCTGCGTATTTACCCGGCAGGATTTTGCGAATTACGACCTGAAGCTGAAGGTGAAATGGGGCACCAAAAAGTGGCCGCCCCGCCTCGACGAACCCCTGGACAGCGGCGTGCTCTACAACAGCCAGGGCCCCAGCGGCGTGGATTACTGGCACAGCTGGATGCTGAGCCAGGAATTTCAAGTGTCGGAATACCAGAAGGGTAATGCCATGGGCGACTACTGGTGCATCGCCAATTCGGCGAGCGACATCACGGCGGCCCGCAGCGCCACCCGCGACACGCTACGGTTTAATCCCGCCGCCGCGCCGGTGGCCATGGGCAACGGGGGGGGCAATTTCTGCTACGCCGCGGCCAACTACGAAGTGCCCAACGGCCAGTGGAACGAGCTGGAATTGATTAGCGTGAACGGCCAAAGCGTGCACATTGTGAACGGCCACGTGGTGATGGCCGTGCGCAACTCGTCGGCCATCGTCAATGGCCAGCGCCAGCCGCTCACGCACGGCAAAATTCAGCTGCAAAGCGAAGCCGCCGAAGTGTTTTACAAGGGCATCCAAATCAAGCCCCTCGACGCCATGCCCGCCCAGTACGCCCGCTACTTCAGCAGCAAATGAGGACTGGGGGCCCCGCGCCGGGCTAGCATTTGGTAATGGTTAAAAACGGATTGGCCCGGTGACTTTCTCTGTCGTCGGGTCAATCGTTTTTAACCAGTACCTAAAATTTGTCGTCGTTCACTTCCAGCCAGAAATTGTCGGGGTCTTGCAAATAAACTTGCTTGATGCCGTCGGGGCGGACCGTGGTGAGCTTCTCTTCGCCCTTCCAGGCGCCGTAGCGCACCTTGGTTTGGTTGAGGTGCGCCATAAAGGCCGGCAAGTCCTTCACGCGGAATGCCATGTGGGTGTTGATGTCGTGGTCTTCGACCCGCGCCGCCCCCTGGATGATGTGCAGCTGGCTGTGGGGCCCCGTGCGGAACCACACGTGCTTGCCGTCTTTGAACGGCTCCGGGATTTCCTGCAAGTTCATCACGTCGCGGTAAAACGCCGTGCTTTTGCCTAAGTCGTACACGTACAGGGCCGTGTGGTTCACGGCCACGGGCACTTCCTGGGCCCGGGCCGGGGCGGCGCTCAAGCCAAGCGCGCCGAGCGCCAGCAGGCCGCTAAATAATACCTTGCGGCTAGTGGTTAAAAAACGCATTGCTGTTGAGTTGGACAGGTGGGTTTCATTGGTAAACTATTGGTTTTCAGAACCGGTGGTGTTGCTGATGAACGCCAGGCGCTTGCTGTCGGGCGACCACGAGGGCGTGTTCATGGTGCCCTGGCCGCCGTACAGGTAGGCAATTACTTTGGGCTCGCCGCCGGCCACGGGCAGCAGGCGCAGGTACACGTGCTTGTAGAACGGGTGGTCGCCGGGGCCCACTTCGTCCTTTAAAAACGACACGAAGGCCAGCCACTTGCCGTCCGGCGACACGTGCGGAAACCAGTCCTGGTACTCGCCGTGGGTGATGGCTTCTTGCTGGCTGCCGTCGGCCTTCATGCGCCACAGCTGCATGGTGCCGGTGCGGTTGGAATTGAAGTAAATGTAGCGCCCGTCGGGCGTGTACTCGGGGCCATCGTCGAGGCCCGCGGTGGCGGTGAGGTTCACTTCCTTGCCGCCGCGGGCGGGAATGCGGTAAATGTCAAAATCGTCGTGGCGCTGCCCGGTGAAGAGCAAGTACCGGCCGTCGGGCGACCAGCTGTGCAGGTAGGAGGGGCCCCGGGGCGTCACTTGCCGGGGCGTGCCCCCGGTGGCGGCCACGGTGTAGGCAATCGAGCCGCCCAGCTTTTCCACGCCGCTGCTTAGGCCCAGCATTTTGCCATCGAAGGACAGCACGTGGTCGTTGTTGTTGTTGGTAACGTCGCCGGTGGGCAGCGGCGCGGGCTGCCGGGTGGCGAGGTCGAAGTTGTACATGCGCCCCTCGCTGTTGTAAATCAGGCTCTTACCGTCGGGCCGCCAGTTGGGGGCCTGGAGCGACTTGGGCGACGTGTAAATAACCTCCCGGTTGCCGGTGGCCACGTCTAGCAGTTCGAGGCGGCTGCCCAGGTATTCCTTGTATTGCACCAAGCCATCGTGAGCCGGCACCGCGATGCGCACGTCGCGGAAAACGCCCGTTTCGGTCACGTCCGCGTTGTGCGACCCCACGAACAGGCCCACGTACACGTCGTCGCCCAGGTCCACGTCGGCCACCTGCTGGGTTTCAAACGGCTGCCCAAACGCCGCGGCGCGCAGCGTGTAGGTGGTGCCCTTGCGTTCGAGCTGGAGGATGTTGGCGTGGGTGACTTTGGCGCGGGTCTCCTCGGTGGGGGCCCCGCCGTGCGGCGGTACTGCAAGGCGGTGAGCCCGTCGCCGTGCGCGACGGCGTTCACCTGGGGCGAGTTGCCGTCGAGGTTTTTGCGCACCATCCAGCCCACTTTGCGGTGCGGGTCCACGCCGTTTTGGCCCACAAATTCGGCCCGGGCGTAGAGAATAAAATCGCCCTTGATTTTCTTGTAGACGTAGTGCAGCTCGTCGTGGTCGAACCAAATGTTGTAGCCCGCCCCGGAGATGATGTACTGCTGCGTGGCGGGCAAGTAGGTAGCCATGCCGGGCCGCACGTTGGCACCAATATCTTGGCTGCCCTCGAATATGCCCAACGGCTGAGCCCGCGCTGCCCCGCCCAGTAGTAACAAAAGCAAGGCAAAAATGGCCTTTTGCGTAAGATTTTTCATGAACAAAGGATGGAGAGGACCATGTGGAAGAAAATCGATTGCGTAATAATACAAGCTGCGCGCAACGCTGGGGCCCCAAGCCACGGCAATGGCGGCAATGCGGCCTGAAAAGCTACTATTTCAATTTCACTGGCGTAATGATAGAGCAAGCTAATAACGGCGCAGTTCGCCGGTTTTTTGCTGATTGGTTGGGTTAACGCCCACTGGTCTCGCGCCCTGTACCGCACGGCGCTAAGTGCTTAAAAACGCTCATTTATTGATACAAAATGGACGGGTACCGCCGTCGCGGACGAGTGAATGGCAGGAAATTTATAATTTGCTGGGCTTCCCACCGCCAAACGTCCCTGCCATGAACCGGCGCACCGCCCTCCGAAACTTTGCCCTCGTGGCCGGCGCCACCGTGCTGCTGCCCGCCTGCTCGCACCCCCCAGCCGAACTGCCAGCCTCCGTGCCGCTGCGGCACCTGGCCATAAACGCCCGCCAGGAAAAGACCTTCGCCGAGGTCTGCGAAACCATTCTCCCCAAAACCGACACGCCCGGCGCCAAGGACTTGGGCGTGCCCCAGTACGTGCTGAAAATGCTGGACGACTGCTTCGGTAAAGACGAGCAGCGGGCGTTTCAGGCCGGCCTGGGCCAGCTCGACGAGGCGGCCCAGCAGCGCCATGCGCAGCCGTTTTTGGGGTGTAGCCCCGCCCAGCGGCTGGCCCTGCTGCAAGGCATCGAGCAGGAAAAGGGCTTTTCGGCCGATTTGGTGAGCTTCTACAGAACGGCCAAGCGGCTGACGATTTCGGGCTACACCGGCAGTAAGTATTTCCTGACCCAACAGATTCTGTACGAGCTCGTGCCGAGCCGCTACAACGGTTATTTCCCCATCAAAGACATCAACCTGTCCCAGTCCCACCATGGCCAATCTTAACATCGACAGCGTGAAGGCGCAGACCTACGACGCCATCGTTATCGGCTCGGGCATGGCGGGCGGCTGGGCAGCCAAAGAGCTGACCGGCAAGGGCTTGAAGACGCTGGTGCTGGAGCGCGGCCGCGACGTGCAGCACCTGAAGGACTACCCCACCACTAACCTCATGCCTTGGGAATTCCCGCACGGCGGGGCGGTGCCCTTCGCCGTAAAGGAAGCTAACCCGGTCATCAGCCGGTGTTACGCCTTCCGCGAAGACGCCATGCACTTCTTCGTGAAGGACACCGAGCACCCCTACGTGCAGGAAAAGCCGTTCGACTGGATCCGGGGCTACCAAGTGGGCGGCAAGTCGCTGATGTGGGCCCGGCAAACCCAGCGCTGGAGCGACTTTGATTTTGAGGGCCCCGCGCGCGACGGATTTGCCGTGGACTGGCCCATTCGCTACAAAGACGTGGCCCCGTGGTACAGCTACGTGGAGAAGTTTGCCGGCATCAGCGGGCACGCCGACGGCCTGGCCGAGCTGCCCGACGGGGAGTTTCTGCCGGCTTATCCGCTGAACGCGGTGGAGAACTATTTCCGCCAGCAGGTCAAGGAGAAGTACCCCAGCCGCCACGTCATCAGCGCCCGCTGCGCGCACCTGTCCAAGCCCAACCCGGTGCACTACGAGCAGGGCCGGGTGCAGTGCCAAAACCGGGTGCTGTGCCAGCGCGGCTGCCCGTTCGGCGGCTACTTCAGCAGCAACTCCAGCACGCTGCCGTGGGCCCAGAAGTCGGGCCTGCTCACGCTCAAGCCCAACCAGGTGGTGCAGGCCATTTTATACGACGAGCAGAAGCAGCGCGCCACCGGCGTCCGGGTGGTGGATACCCACACCAAGGCCACGACTGAGTACTACGCCCGCATCGTATTCGTGAACGCCGGGGCCCTGAACACCAATTTGTTGCTGCTGAACTCGACCTCGCACCGCTTCCCGCAGGGCCTGGGCAACGACAACGGGCTGATGGGCAAATTTGTGGCCTTCCACAACTACAGCGCCCACGTGACGGCGGAGTACGACGGCGCCAAAGACCTGACCACCGACGGCCGCAACCCGGCGGGCGGCGGCTACATCCCGCGCTTCCGCAACGTGTTCAAGCAGGAAACCAACTTCCTACGCGGCTACGCCGCCGGCCTGGGGGCCCACCGCGGCCTCGACCACACGGAGCACGCCATTGGCAACGGGTTCAAGGACAGTATTCTGCACCCGAAGTTTGGGCCCTGGACAGTGGGCTCGCACATGATGGGCGAAACCATCCCGAAGGAAACCAACCACGTGCGCCTCGACGCCACCCGCAAGGACGAGTGGGGCATGCCGCTGCTGAACATTTCGGTGGCCTACGACGACAACGACGCCAAAATGAAGCAGGACTATTTCGAGCAGCTCAGCGAAATGTTCACCCAGGCGGGCTTCACCAACATCAAAACTGAGGATTCGGGCCAGGCCCCGGGCCTCGACATCCATGAGATGGGCGGCGTGCGCATGGGCCGCGACCCTAAAACGTCGCTCCTCAACGAGTGGAACCAGCTGCACGCCTGCCCCAACGTGTTTGTGACCGACGGCGCCTGCATGACGTCAACCTCCACCCAAAACCCCTCGCTCACCTACATGGCCCTTACCGCCCGCGCCGTGGACTACGCGGTGAAGGCCGCGGCCCGCGGCGGCGTGGTGTAGGGCCCCGGCGGGCCAGCCGCTTGATTAATGTGAGGAACAGAATAATAAATTGTATATATTTATTATTCTGTTCCTCACTTTTCGTTTGATAGCATGGCCGCCGATACTTACCTCGCCCCGCCACTGCCCACCGCCGCCCTCCGTGGCCCCGTGGCCCAGGCCGACCGCCTCCAGAATCTCGACATGCTGCGCGGCGTGGCCCTACTGGGGATTTTGATGATGAACATCCCGTATTTCGCGCTGCCCGAGCGCTCCACCGACGGGTTTCGGCACGACCTGCACAGCGCCAATTTTTGGACATATGCCGTCATCGAGGTGCTGTTCGAGGGCAAGATGCGGGCCCTGTTTTCGATGATTTTTGGGGCTGGCATCGTGCTGTTTGTCCTGCGCAAGGAGCGGGCCGGGCTGCCCGTGGCGGGGCTGTTTTACCGACGCATGGGCTGGCTGGTGCTGTTCGGGCTCCTCCACGCGCACCTGCTACTGTGGGAAGGCGACATTCTCTATTTCTACGGCATCGGCGGCATGCTGGCCTTTTTGTTCCGCAAGCTGCCGGCGAAGTACCTGGCGCTGGGCGTGCCGCTGGTAGCGGTGCTGGGCTTTGCGGCCAGCACGCTGTTCTTCCAGCACGTGCGCACCGTGCGGTTTGGCTACGTGGCCGCGCAGGCGGCGCAGCGCCGGCACCAACCCCTCATGGCCACCCAAAAGGAGCAAGTGGCCGAGTGGCAGACGATGGAAAAAGACCACCTGCCCGACCCAGCCCAGGTGGCCGAGCACACGCGCCAGATGAAATCGAACTACGCCGGTGTGGCAGAGCGCATCCGCCGCCCCACCTGGGATTCGCAAACGAAATACCTGTTTTTTACCATTCCGGACGCGCTGGCGCTGATGCTGCTCGGCATTGCCCTGTTCAAATGGGGCTTTTTTACCGGGCAGTGGTCGCGGGCGCAGTACCTGAAAACGGCTATCTGGGGCTACGCCGTGGGCCTGCCGCTGGTGCTGCTCAGCTTTTACCTATACTACCAGCGCGGCACGGGGGCGGCCGCCCAAATTGCCTACATCGAAACGCACGCCGTCGCTTGGGCAGGCCTCATTTACCCGGTGCAGCGCATTGCGCTGGTGCTGGCCCACAGCAGCGTGCTGCTACTGCTGCACCAAGCCGGGGTGTGGCAGGGCCTGACGCGCCGGCTGGCCGCCGTGGGCCAGATGGCCTTCACCAACTACATCATGCAGACGGTGTTCTGCACGCTCATTTTCTTCGGCTACGGCCTGAATTATTACGCCGACTTGCAATACTACCAGCTCTATTTCGTGGTGGCCGGCATCTGGGCGGTGCAACTCATTATCAGCCCCATCTGGCTGAAATACTTCCTCTTCGGTCCGCTTGAGTGGCTGTGGCGCAGCCTCACGTACTGGCAAGTGCAGCCCATGCGGCGCTTCCAGGGCGCGATTAGCCCAGCCGTACCCGTAGCCGGGGCCCTGGCGGCCGAGCCGGCTATGTAGCCTTCTCCGTTGCCACCGCTTTCTCCAGCACCACCAGCGCCAGCGGCTGGCGGGGCCGGCCAAAGCGCGTGGTATCGGGGAACGGCTCGGTGGCGCCGGTGCGCACGTAGCCGCGGCGCTCGTACCAAGCCAGTAGCTCCGTGCGGGCTGCTACGACGGTGATTTTCAGGTGGGTGCAGCCTTGCTGCCGGGCCTGCGCTTCGGCGGCGTCGAGCAGGCGGCGGCCCAGGCCGTGCGCCTGCGCCGCGGGGGCCACAGCCAGCGTGCCCAGGTAGAGGCGGGGGCCCTGCGCCTGCAGGTACACGCCGCCCACCAGCTGGCCGCCGGGCCCCACGGCCAGCAGAAACCCGCCGCCCGGGGCCCCCAGCAGCTCGTGCAACGCGGCCTCGTCGATGCGGGGGCCGTCGAGCAGGTGCGCTTCGGTGGTCCAGGATTGGCGGGAGGCCTCGCCGCGGTAGGCGGCGTTGACGAGGGCGGCCAGCGCGGGCACGTCGGCGGCGGTGGCGGGGCGAAGGGTGGGGGCGGGCAGCACGGCGCAAAAGTAACCGGCCAGCGCAACCCCCGGGGGCCCCGGGGCCGTTTAGCCCGCAGCTATTCTCCCGTTTTATGAGCCCCGACGACGCCCACGCCATTCCCCCCGAAGCCTTCCGCCGCCAGGACGAAACCCCCGACGCGCAGTTTTACCAGGCCCCGCGCTTCGTCACGCACATCGACGACGGGGCCATTGCCGCCGTTACGCAGCTCTACCGCGAGTACTTTTCGGCCGGTGGGGCCCTGCTCGATCTGATGAGCAGCTGGGTGAGCCACCTGCCCGCCGACGTGCCCTACCGCCGCGTGGCGGGCCTGGGCATGAACGCCGCCGAACTGCGCGCCAACCCCCGCCTGACTGAGCGCGCGGTGCAGGACCTCAACCAGACGCCTACGCTTGAATACGCTGATAACGAGTTTGATGGGGCCGCTATCTGCGTATCCATCGACTACCTTACCCAGCCCGTGGCGGTGCTGCGCGAGCTGGCCCGCGTGCTGCGGCCCGGGGCCCCGCTGGTCGTCACCTTCTCCAACCGCTGCTTCCCCAGCAAGGCCATTGCCGCCTGGCACGCCCTCGACGACCGCGGCCACCTGGCCCTGGTGCGGCGCTTCCTGCTGGCCGCCGGCGCTGGGACAATATTGAGCTGCTTGACCGCAGCCCCCGCGTCGGCGACCCGCTGCTGGCGGTGGTGGCGCGGGCGGCGGGGCCCCGGCGGCGTAGCGCGGCAGGCCGTGTGGGGAGCCCCGCGCGCGGTCGGTGCCGAGAAATAATGCGGGAATTACCGGCGCAAACTATCCTCATCGAGACCGATAGGTAGGGTAAAAAACGGGCGTGTACCTTGCGCCAACAACGATTCAGCCCACCCCCATGCTCCTCAATTCATTCACGTTGCGCCGCCCGGCCTTGCTGCTGGCGGTGCCCGCGCTGCTCGCCGCCTGCCAAAGCCAGCCCACCGAACAGAAATCCGCCGCTGCCACCGATGCCGCTGCGCCCGGGGCCCCCGGCGCCAAGGCCGACTCGACCGGCAAGAAATACCTGGCCCAGCCGCTCGTGCGCGACATCTACACCGCCGACCCATCGGCGCACGTCTTCAACGGCAAGATTTATATTTACCCCTCGCACGACATCGAGGCGGGCATTCCGGAGAACGACAACGGCGACCACTTCGCCATGCGCGACTACCGCATCCTGTCGCTCGACAGCATCGGCGGCAAGGTGACCGATAACGGCGTGGCGCTGGACACCAAGGACATTCCGTGGGCCGGCCGCCAGTTGTGGGCCCCCGATGCGGCCTTCAAAAACGGCACTTACTACCTGTATTTCCCGGTGAAGGACAAGCAGGACGTGTTCCGCATCGGCGTGGCTACCAGCCCGTCGCCCACCGGCCCGTTCAAGGCCGAGGCCACGCCCATCGTCGGCAGCTTCAGCATCGACCCGGCCGTGTTTGCCGACACTGATGGCAAGGCCTACATGTACTTTGGGGGCCTCTGGGGCGGGCAGCTCCAGCGCTGGGCCACGGGCAAGTACAACGCCGCCGCGCCCGACAAAAAGCCCGATGGCAACGAGCCCGCCGTGGGGGCCCGGGTGGCCGCGCTCAGCGCCGACATGAAGCACTTCGCCGGCCCAGTGAAGGAAATCACCATCCTCGATTCGCTCGGCAAGCCCCTGCTGGCCAGCGACGCCAAGCACCGCTTCTTCGAGGGCGGCTGGCTGCACAAGTACCAGGGCAAGTACTACTTCTCGTACTCAACCGGCGACACACACCTGCTGGTGTACGCCGTGGGCACCTCGCCCTACGGCCCCTTCACCTACAAAGGTGTGATTATGAAGCCGGTGGAAGGCTGGACGACGCACCACTCCATCATTGAGTTCAAAGGCAAGTGGTACATCTTCTACCACGACACCCAGCTCAGCGGCAAAACCTGGCTGCGTAACGTGAAAGTGACCGAGCTGAAGCGTAACTCCGACGGCAGCATCGCCACCATCACCCCGTAACGGGCTGTATTAAAGAAGCTTATTGCTGACCAAAAAACGGTCATGCTGAACGAAGTGAAGCATCTTTCACGCGTAAGTAGTTAGTTACTGGCGCGATAGAGATGCTTCACTTCGTTCAGCATGACGTTTTTTGGTGACGGTCTAAACCGAGGTGGTCCGGCGACTTTTTCAGTCATCGGGCCACTCTTGCTAAAAAAAACTGGGGCCCCGGTTTGTAGTAAGAGTGGCCCGACGACTGAAAAAGTCGCCGGACCACCCCGTTCTACCCCACTGCCCAGTTACGGCTCGCGCAAGCCGGCGTGGCTAGTTTGCACCAGGGCCCCTAAATCGAGCAAATCCTTCTTCGCCGCCTGCCAGCCGTCGGCTGAAATAGCGCGGGTGGCGTCTTCCAGCACCACGGCTTCGAAGCCTTCGGCCAGCGCGTCTTTGGCGGTGAAGTACACGCAGTAGTCAGCGGCCAGGCCGGCCACGTACACCCGCGTGACGCGGCGGCCGCGCAGGTAGGCTCCCAGGCCGGTGGCCTTTAGGTGGCCGTTGTCGAAGAAGGCGCTGTACGAATCAATGTTGGGGTTGGTGCCTTTGCGGAAGATGGCCTCCACGCGGTCCGTGTTCAGGGCGGCGTGCAGGTTGGCGCCGGGCGAGCCCTGCACGCAGTGGTCGGGCCACAGCATCTGGGGCCGGCCTTGCCACTCGATTTCGGTGAAGGCTGCGTGGCCCGGGTGGGTTGTGGCGAAGCTGCGGTGCCCGGCCGGGTGCCAGTCCTGCGACGCCACCACGAGGTCAAATTTCGGCTGCAATTCGTTGAGCTGCGCGATGATGGCGTCGCCCTTGGGTACGGCCAGCGCGCCGCCGGGCACGAAATCGTTTTGCACGTCAATCAGCAGCAGGGCGTTCATGGGCAGGGGAGGGGCGAAAGGTTTGGGGCCCGAAAAGTAGGGCCCCGGCGCCAAAACCCGGCCGCGGGCCCCGTTGTTGGGGCCCCAACAACGGGCGGAGCATCCGCTTAATTCTTTCCTTATGAACCTCTCCAACAACACCGTCCTGATTACCGGCGGCGCCTCGGGCATTGGCCTGGCGCTAGCCGCCCGCTTCCTGCACGCCGGCAGCACCGTCATCGTCTGCGGCCGGCGGGTCGACAAGCTGGCTGAAGCCCAGCGGCAGCACCCCGGCCTGCACACCCGCGTGGCCGACGTGGCCGACGCCGCCGACCGCGAAGCCCTGGTGGCCTGGGCCACCGCCGAATTTCCGGCGTTGAACGTGCTGGTGAACAACGCTGGTATCCAGAACCGCCTGTCCCTCACCGACGCCACCGTGGCCTGGGAAACCCGCCGCCAGGAAATCGCCACCAACTTCGACGCGCCCATTCACCTGGCCACGCTGCTCGTGCCGCACCTGCGCCAGCAACCCGGCGCGGCGGTTATCAACGTCACCTCGGGCCTGGCCTTCGCGCCCATGGCGATGATGCCGGTGTACTGCGCCACCAAGGCGGCGCTGCATTCGCTCACCCTCACGCTGCGCCACGAGCTGGCGGCCGTGGGCGTGCAGGTGCTAGAAATCGTGCCGCCGGCCGTGAATACCGACCTTGGGGGCCCCGGCCTGCACACGTTCGGCGAACCGCTCGATGCCTTTGCCGACGCCGTGATGGCCCGCCTCGCCGCCGGCGAGCAGGAGGTTGGGTACGGCTCTTCGGAGCAGTCGCGCTTAGCCTCACGCGCCGAGCTAGACGTCGTTTTTCAACGCATGAACAACCGCTAAACCTGGGGCCCCAGCGTCAATAAAAAGGCCACCTGGATTATTCCAGGTGGCCTTTTTGCAGTAAAAGCGTGGGAAAGCTGCTTATGCTTTCTTGGCCACTTTGGCGTTAGCGAACTTCGTTTTCAGATACGCCAGGGCGAGCTTGTGGGCGTCGGCCGCATCGTCTTGCTTGTACTTGGGGTTCGAGGGGTTGGCGAAAGCGTGGTCGGCGTCGTAGCTCTTGATGGTCACCTTCTTGCCGGCGGCGGCCATGTCCTTCTGGAACTGGGCTACCACCTCGGGGTTGATCCACTTGTCTTGCGCGGCGAAGATGCTCAATACGTCGGTGTTCAGCGACTTGAGGCGGGCGACGTTCTTCTCGGGCATGCCGTAGTACATCACGCAGCCCACCGTTTGCTTGCCGCCCAGCAGGGCTTCCTGCAAGCTCCAGCCGCCGCCGAAGCACCAGCCGATGGAGGCAAACGCCGCCTTGGGGCCCGCGTAGGCCTCGGCGCCCTGGAGGATGGCGGTGGCGCGCTCGGTTTTCACGGCGGCCATGTACTGGCCGGCTTCGGCCTGGGTGGTGGCCACCTTGCCGTCGTACAAGTCCACGGCGATAACGTTGACGCCGGGCAGCTCCTGAGCGTACTGGGCGGCTTCCTTCTTGATGTAATCGTTTAGGCCCCAGTACTCGTGGATCACGAACAGGTACTTGTTGCTAGGCGTGGCGCTTTTGATTTCGAAGCCGTGGCCGTCGGTACCGTCCGAGGTTTTGAACGCAATGGTTTCGCCCGCACCCTGGTAGGTGTAGGGCAGGGGCGTGTCGTGGCTATTCACGAATTCCTCGCTGGAGGCCAGCATGGCGAAGGTTTCGGTGGCGGCCACGGGCTTGGCGCAGCAGCTGGCCATGGGGGCCATCGGGGCGAGCTTCTGGGCTTTTTGGGCCAGGGCCGGGGTGGCCAGCAGGGCCAGGGCGGCCCCAGCGGCGAGGAAAAACTGTTTCATCAGTGTTGGATTGGAGTGAGAATTACTTGGAGTGGGCCATTAAGCTGGACAGAACGGCAATTGTTTGTGATGGGTGCGGCATTTGGCCGGGCTGCCGGCTTTTCGCCGGCTGCCCGGTAATCGTTGGGGCCCCCGGGCCAGCCAAGCAATTCAACGATTACCGG
>NZ_MDZA01000044.1 GCF_001816125.1 Hymenobacter coccineus
CGCGGGGGCGCGGGGGGCGCGCCAGGGCCCCGGGGCCCTGGCCAACCGGCGTAGTGAACTGAAAGGCGACCTGCTCGCTCCGGCAGCCGGCCAATAGGCTCAGCGTGAATAGTAAGGTAACCGGGCGTAAACGAGTAGGCATCATAGGGCGGAGCCGGGCTAGAATTCCCGGATTACGTCCGCAATTACGTCGCAAGCCTCGTGTAGTTGTGCTTCGGTGATGACGAGGGGCGGGGCGAAGCGGATGATGTCGCCGTGGGTGGGCTTGGCCAGCACGCCGCGCTCCATCAGGCTCACGCACACATCCCAGGCCGTGCGGCCGTCATCGGCAGGCCGGATAACCACCGCATTAAGCAGGCCGCGGCCGCGCACCAGCGTCACCGTAGCGGGGCATTCGGCCTGCACCTGGCGCATCCGCTGCCGGAAAACCTCGCCCAGTCGGGCCGCATTCTCGGCCAGCTTCTCGTCGATGAGCACGTCCAGCGCTGCCCGCATTACGGCGCAGGCCAGCGGGTTGCCGCCAAACGTGGAGCCGTGCTGCCCGGGCTGAATCGTGAGCATAATAGCATCATCAGCCAGCACCGCCGACACGGGCAATACGCCACCGCTCAGGGCCTTGCCGAGGATGAGGATGTCGCCGCGCACCGCCTCGTGGTCGGAGGCGAGCAGCTTGCCTGTGCGCCCCAGGCCGGTCTGAATTTCGTCGGTAATCAGCAGCACGTTGTGCGCCTTGCAGAGCGCGGCGGCCTGCGCCAGGTAGCCCACGGCGGGCAGCACCACGCCCGCCTCGCCCTGGATGGGCTCGATCAGGAAGCCGCACACGTGCGGGTCTTGCAGAGCCGCGCCCAGGGCCTCAATGTCGTTGTAGGGCACCACCTGGTAGCCCGGCACGAAGGGCCCAAAGCCGCCCGTACTCTCGCCATCGGTGCTGAAGGAGATGATGCCCGTGGTGCGCCCGTGGAAGTTGTGCTCGGCTACCACAATGCGCGCCTGGTTGGGGGAAATGCCCTTTTCCTGGTATCCCCACTTGCGGGCCAGCTTGAGGGCCGTTTCCACGGCCTCCGCCCCGGAGTTCATCAGCAGCGCTTTGTCGTACTTAAATAGCTCGCACAGCTGCTGCTCAGCCGGCCCAAGCTGGTCGTTGAAAAACGCCCGCGAGGTCAGCGTCAGCGTTTGTGCCTGCGCCGCCAGGGCCCCGACGATGCGCGGGTGGCAGTGCCCCTGGTTCACGGCCGAGTAGGCCGAGAGGAAATCGTAGTACCGCTTGCCGTCCACGTCCCACAAATGCACGCCCTCGCCGCGGGCCAGCACCACCGGCAGCGGGTGGTAATTGTGGGCCCCGTAGCGGTTTTCGAGGGCCATGAGCTGCGCGGCGCGGCTATTGGTGGTGGGCAGGGCAGGGGCGGGAAATTGCATGGGAAGGGAATGAGCGGTGGGAATCTTACGCACTTGTTAGAAGAAGCGCGCTGAACAAGTGAAGTTTATTGGCTATCGGCATCGATTAATTTCCCGATGAAATTACCTTCCTCGGAGCCATCGGGGCGGCTGATGGTCCAGTCGAATATGTCCGACGTAGAGAAAGTAATGAGTTGATTTTGTTGGTAGGTTTTAACTACGTCGAGCTGGCTGGCAATGAAGCCTTGTACTCGCGTTCCTTGCCATTGTTTGACGCGCACGAATACTTGTTCATAGGGGCCGTTCGGGTCCGAGATACGCGTGGTGACGTAAAATGCCTGCCCGCTGGGCAACCCTTGCAAAAAGCGGTTTTTGGCTTGGGGCAAGGTGGCTCGCGCCTTTTTTATGGCGGGTGCAATGTGTTGCTCAAACGCCGCCGAAGCCGCTTCTGAATCAGCCTTATCAGCCACTACTACGCTCATAGGCCGGTCAGCAGGGGCATTGGGGGCTAGCGGGGCAGAGTTGACGGGCGCGTTTTGCTGAGCGGTTGCCTGAAAAGCGAGCAGTTGGGCAAACGAAGCAATCAACAAGAATAGGCGTAGCATAGTCGTCGGAGTTTTATGTCAGCCGTTCATTCCAACCAATGATATGGATGACGGCGCTGGCAGGCAAGTAGAGCAAAAGGTAGGGCGCTCAAAAATACAGCTATTCTAAAGCCCTAGTCGTTCGGGTAGGCCGCGCCTGACGCCGCTACCTTTGCCTGCATGCAAGCCCTTCACCACCCCGACGCGCCCGCCGCCGTGGGGCCCTACGCGCAGGCCATCGTGGCCGGCGGCTTCGTGTTTTGCTCCGGCCAAACGCCGCTCGTGCCCGCCACCATGCGCATCGAGGCCCTCACCATCGAGGACCAGACCCGGCAAGTGCTGGCCAACCTAGCCACGGTGCTTTCGGCGCAGGGCCTGGGCCTGGCCGACGTCGTGAAAACGTCGGTATTTCTGAAAAACTTCGCCGAATTTGCCCGCATGAACGCCGTGTACGCCGAGGTGTTCGGGGACCACCGCCCGGCCCGCACCACCGTCGAGGTGTCGCGCCTGCCACTGGAGGCGCTGGTTGAAATCGAGTGCATCGCCGTGCTGCCCCCCGATGCCTGCTGAGCCCAAGCGCCCCACGCTGGAAGAGTTTGCCGCCCGGCCCCTGCTGCCCGGCGATTACTACACCACGCCCGAAGGCTACCTCGTGTTCACGGCGCAGTACCACCAGCGGCGGGGCTTCTGCTGCCGCAATGGATGCCGCCATTGCCCCTGGAATTTTAGGGCCCCGGGGCCTGCGCCGGCAGGAAAATGAAACGGGTAGTTGGTAATTGGCAGACTTTTACCGATATTTGCGGCCCGTTTCCCTGCTTTGTAATTTCTAATCCCCCGATATCATGGCCCGAGTTTGTGATTTGACCGGCAAGCGCACCCGCGTTGGCAACAACGTGTCGCACGCTAATAACAAAACCAAGCGCAAGTTCTACCCGAACCTGCAGAAGAAGCGCTTCTACATCCCCGAGCAAGACGCCTGGGTGACGCTAAAAGTGGCTACTTCCACCATCCGCACCATCAGCAAAAACGGCATCACGGCCGTGCTGAAGAAAGCCAAAGACCAGGGTTTCGTTGTGTATTAACTGAGTGCGGCGCTGCGGGCTGGGCAACTACTTGCCGGCCCGCAGCGCCGCTTACTGCCAAAGCCAGCGCCGATGCGCCAGCCCCCGGGCCGGGCATCGGCGCTGGCTTTGGTGGGCCCCGGGGCCCCGGCATAGCCGGAAATACCCTGGCTGATAAGACTATAAATAAGCAATAGGAGCTTAGGCTTTTGCGGTTTCCCCAAAAGCCCGTACCTTTGCAATCCTAAAACCAAAAACAACCCCCGTCGAGATGGCCAAGAAAGGAAACCGGGTGCAGGTTATCATGGAATGCACCGAGCATAAAAATTCGGGGCTGCCGGGCACCTCGCGCTACATCACCACCAAGAACCGCAAGAATACCCCCGAGCGCATTGAGCTGAAGAAATTCAACCCGATCATGCGCAAAATGACCGTTCACAAAGAGATTAAATAACCTGCGTTATGGCTAAGAAAGTAGTAGCAACTCTGAAAACCACGGAGAACGCCAAGAACTGGGCAAAAGTCATTCGCGCCGTGAAATCGGAGAAGACGGGTGCCTACACCTTCAAGGAGGAAATGGTGCTCCTCGACAAAGTGCAGGAGTTCATCACCACCGGCAACAAGTAAGCCGCCGGCCGCTGAACAATGAAAAAGTCCCGCCTTCGTGGGACTTTTTTCGTGTCAGGCCCGGCCATTTTTGGGCCCCTGGGGCCCTAATTCTCACCCTTCTACGTTGCCCGGCCCCAGCCGGGCGCACCGCCGCACCGCATGGGCCTCTTCGATTTTTTTAAGAAAGACAAGGACAGCAAGGAGCAACAGGCCTCGCTCGACGCGGGCCTGGAGAAAACCAAGACCAACTTTTTCAACCAGCTCAGCAAGGCCGTGGTTGGCAAGAACACGGTTGACGAGGCCGTGCTCGACGACCTGGAGGCCCTGCTGGTGCATGCCGACGTGGGTATCGACACGACGGTGAAGGTGATTGACCGCATCGAGCAGCGCGTGGCCCGCGACAAGTACGTGAGCACCAACGAGCTGGACCGTATCCTGCGCGAAGAGATTGCCGGTCTGCTCGAAGACAACAACACCGGTTCGACGGCCGTGCTCGAGCGCGGCGACGCTGCGCAGGGCGCGGGGCCTTTCGTGATTATGGTGGTGGGCGTGAACGGCGTGGGCAAAACCACGACCATCGGCAAGCTGGCCCACCGCTTCCACAGCGCGGGCAAAAAGGTGGTGCTGGGCGCCGCCGATACGTTCCGGGCCGCGGCCGTGGATCAGCTCATCATCTGGGGCCAGCGCGTGGGCGTGCCCGTGGTGAGCCACGGCATGAACACCGACCCCGCTTCGGTGGCTTACGACGCCGTGCGCAAGGGCGTGGAGCTAGGGGCCGACGTAGTCATCATCGATACCGCCGGGCGCCTGCACAACAAGGTGAACTTGATGAACGAGCTCACCAAAATCAAGCGCGTGATGCAGAAGGTGATTCCCGACGCACCGCACGAAGTGCTGTTGGTGCTGGACGGCAGTACAGGCCAGAACGCCTTTTTGCAAGCCAAGGAGTTCACGAAGGCCACCGAGGTGTCGGCCCTGGCCATCACCAAGCTCGACGGCACGGCACGGGGCGGGGTGGTGATTGGCATTTCGGATCAGTTCAGCATTCCGGTGCGCTACATCGGGGTGGGGGAGAAGATGACCGATTTGCAGCTCTTCGACAAGCACACCTACGTCAATTCGCTGTTTCGCAAGTAGCCGCGGGCACTAAACTGCCCCGGCCGGCCGTTGCGGCCGCAAAGCCTTCTTGCCATGCGCCCTCTTTTTGCTTCGCTCCTTGCGCCGGCCCTGTTTATGGGGGGCCTGGCCTCGTGCAGCTCCGGCGGTAGCAACGCCGAGCCGCTGATTCCCTCCGCGCCGGTGAATATCGTCATCGACCTCACCAACCAGCAATACCGGGCCCTGCGCTTCGACAACGGCGTGGTGGCCTTGCCCGTGCAGGGCCCCGCCGGCACCGGCGGCGTGAAGGGCATACTGGTGGTGCGCCAGAACGCCAGCAGCTACCTGGCCTTTGAGCGCAACTGCCCCTACCAGCCCTACGATGCCTGCTCGCTGGTAAGCATCGACCGCCCGACGCGCCTTTTCTTAGGCGACTCGTGCTGCGGTTCGCGCTTCAGTCTCACCGGCCAGGTCATTGGGGGCCCCGCGGTGCGGCCCCTGCGTGCATATGCTACCAGCCTGCAAGGCACGCAATTAAGCATCGTGAACTAAACGGCCGGCGCATTTTTTTAACCTTTTTCTGCGCTCATCTTGCACTAACCGGCACGGCGCCGTAAGTTTGCAGTCCGAAAACGCCGGTTTCGGGACGAAATGCTTCCTTAGCTCAGCCGGTTAGAGCATCTGACTGTTAATCAGAGGGTCCCTGGTTCGAGCCCAGGAGGGAGCGCTACAAGTCTGGAACGCCCCGCAAACCTCGTGTTTGCGGGGCGTTTTGCTTAGGATTTTTGGTCAACTGTGATCCATAAAATAAAAGAAGGGGCCGACCTAGTTGGTCGGGGCCCCTTCTTTTATGGCTCCAGTTTCTGGGCGTCGGCTTGGCTGGGGGCCGGTGTCCGCATTCGTGCGGTTAATATACACTGGCTGGGAATAACTGGGCTTTGCGCGGGATAAGAATCAGTTTTTTGTGGCGCTACTTTTCTTCCGCAGCGTTGCTTTCTGGCGTTATCATAGGGATTGCCGGGTCGGCTCAGGCTGGCAATGGCCTGGGTGCGGTCCAGGAACTGGGTAAAAGTGTCGCTGGTGTACTGGCTGCCGCGGTCAGCATGCACGAGCAGGCCGGGCGGGGGCTGGCAGATGGCCACGGCCCGCTCAAAGGCGGTCAGAATCAAGTCGGTATGCAGTGACCCGCTCACCTGCCAGCCCACCACGCGCCGGGGGAAGGCATCGCGCCAGCAGGCCAGGTACGCCCAGTGGCCGGTGGCCAGGGCTAAGTAGGTGATGTCGCCGACCCAGATTTGGTTAGGAGCCGTCGCCGCGGGCCAGGTGGCGAGCTTGTTGGCGGCCGCCACGGCCTGTGGGTCGGCTGGGTGGTGCGCGGCGGCCGGGAACTGGCGCGGGTGCAGAGGGCGCACCGAGCGCTGCTACTGAGCCAGCCGCGCAAACGCTGGCGGCCCACCGCGTGGCCTTCGCGCCGCAGCTGAGCGCGCCGCCGACGCTGACCATAGCGGCCGGCGTGGGCGGCGAAAACGCGCTGGGCCGCCACTTGCCAGGCGGGCAGCACTTGTTCGGCCGTCGGCACAGGTGCGCGCTTGCACCAGGCATCGTAGCCGCTGGCACTGACGCCCAGCCGCTGGCACTGCTGCCGCACGGGCCAGTAGCGAGCGTGTAAAGCAATGAAAGCGAAGCGTTTCATCGGCCCGTCTTTTGTGAGACTGCGCATCCAGCAGTTGGGCGATGGTCAGCGCTTTTTTTAAAATATCACGCTCCGTCTCCGCACGGGCCAATTGGGCCCGCAAGTGTTTGTTTTCCTGCTCCAGCGCTTCGCTACCCGCTGGGCGGGCCGCTGGGCGGGCGGGCTGCCCGCACCCACTTGCCCAACACGGCCTTGCTCATGCCCAGCGCCTGCGCTACGCGTGTCGTCGCTTGCCCGTCCTGCGTCACGCGACGGACTGCCTCGGTCCGAAAGGCCGCATCATACTTGGTTCGGTGCCGTTTAGCGGCTGGTTTTTCTACTTCCATGACAAGGGAAAGTTACTTTCGCCCTGTCCAATTTTACCCGACCACCTCACCGCTAGAATGGGCCTTTTTACTTCTGAATGGGGTAAGAGAGGGGTGGCTCCGTATGGTCCACCTTTTTGAACTGGCTCATTCAAACAATTGAGGAAAAGTAGGTCTTCAACCCGCCCCGTTCACTCAACCACCTCATCCACGCCGATAAGGACTTTTCAGCGCGCCCGCTCCAGGTTACTACCGAGCCCTTGCCTACGAGTTCGACCTGGAGTATTGCGAGTGCAAAGGTGGTGCCTTTACCCTCTGCGCTGGCCACGGAGTTGGTGCGCTGGTGCCACTCCGCGACGGTCTGGCCGCGCAGCCGGTCATTGAAGGAATGCCGGCCCAACTATAAACTAATTATCTAATTTATATGTGCCTATATTACATCGGCTTCTGACAAAGTAAAATTATTGATTTTCTGCCTATTAGCAGTCGTAGTATTCCCCTTACTGTGGGTAGGGTGCGATGCGCTCGCCGTTTCCTTCACGCTAGCTCGGTGCTAGTTGCTTAACCCTCACCAGCATGGGCCCTATCAGCGACTTCCAGTTTTTGGAAGACTTAATGACCTGTTCGCCCGATGTGCTCTGCGCGGTGGACCTAGAAGGCACCCTCGAACGCATGAGCACCGCGTGCCGGGTTGCCTTGGGCTTCGAGCCCGCCGAGCTGCTGGGCCGACCCTTCGCCGAGCTGCTGCACCCCGACGACCGGGCCGCCGTGGCCGCCCAACTGCGCCAAGCCGCGGCAAACGAGCCCGTGCACTTTCACTGCCGCTGCCTGAACCGGGCGGGCCAGCCCGTGGCTATGGGGTGGTCGGTGAGCCGCGCCCCGGACTCTGGCGTGCTGTTGTGCTTTGGCAAGCCCGTGCCGGGTGCCCGGCGCGGCCGGTGGTCGAGCGCCGTCGGCGGGCGCACGGCGGCCTACCGGGCCGACGCGCCGGGACGCACCGAAAGCGAGCAGCGGTTTCGGCTACTGTTCGAAAAAACCCTTTCGCTGTCGGCCTTTCTGGATATGCAAGGCCGGACCCTGGACATCAACGCCGCCTTTCTGGGCTTTTTGCGGCAGCCCAAGCAGCGGGTGCTCCAGCGGCCGCTGACCGATTTTCTGGCCCTGGAGTTCCGTGCGTTGTTCATCGAAAAGTTTGCGGAAGCGCTGAGCGGCCGCACGGTGCACTACGATGCGGTGGCGCTTGACGCCGCGGGCCGGAAATTAACGCTGCGCGTAACCAAAACCCCACTGCTGGTGAATGGGCTGCTGGTGGGCATCCACGTCGCGGCGCTGGATACCACGGCCTTTTCGGCGGCGCAGGAAGAGCTGGCGCACCTGGCTGAACAACACCTCACCATTTTGGAGAGCATCTCGGGCGCCTTCCTCTCGTTTGATATCCACTGTCACCTGATTTACCTCAACCGGGAGGCGGAGCAGCTCTTCGGCCTCGACCGGGCCGCGCACGTGGGCCGGTCCGCCGGGCAGGTTTTTCCCGAAGCGCTGACGGGCGTATACCGGGCGAAATGCGAAGAGGCTTTTGCCACCGGCTGCGTCACGCAGTTCGAAACGTACGCGCCCCACCTGGGGCGCTGGCTCGACGTGAAGCTGTTCCCCTCACCCAGTGGCCTGCTGGTATACATTCTGGACATCACGGACCTGATAAAAAGTGCCAAGCAACTGAAGCTGCTGGCCCTGGTGGCCGAAGGCACCGACAACGGCGTGGTCATCGCCGGAGCTGATGGGGGCATCGAATGGGTGAATGCCAGCTTCACTAAGCACACCGGCTATACCCTGGCCGAGATGGTGGGCCGCAAGGGCGGCCACGTGCTGCAAGGCCCGGAAACGGACCCGGCGGCCGTACAGCTGTTCCGGGTGGGGCTGCAACAGACGGTGCCCTTCTCAGTCACCCTCCTCAACTATACCAAGGCCGGGCAGAAGCTGTGGTTAACCATTGACGTGACCCCGATTCATAACCAAGCCGGCGAGTTGACGCAGTACATCGCCCTGCTGCAAAACATTAATTTTCGCAAGGAAACGGAAGCCCGCCAGGGCCAAATGACCCAGGACCTGTATGCGCACAACCGGGACTTGCAGCAGTTTACGTACATGATTTCCCATAACCTGCGCGCCCCGCTGGCCAACGCCTTGGGCCTGGCTACGCTGCTGACCAAGCTCGGTAAAGACACTGATAGCTTCGACTAAGCTCTGGGCCACCTGCGCCAGAGCATGAGCCAGGCCGACGCCGTAATTACTGACCTCAACCAGGTGCTGGCCATTCGCGACAAGCAAGTAGTGCCAGAGCCGGTGGACCTGGCCGAGGTCTGCACGCAAGCTGTGGCGAGCTTGGCGCCGGCGCTGGCGCAGTGCGGCGGGCAAGTACGGCTCGCTATTGCCCCGGGCTTGGCCGTGCGCGGTACGCGCGCCTACCTCTACAGTATTTTCGATAATCTATTTTCCAACGCGCTCAAGTACCGCGCCGCGGAACGGCCCCTGGAAGTGAGCCTGTGGGCGGTGGCCGATGGGGCTGGAGGCATCACGATTTCGGTAACCGACAATGGGGTAGGCTTTGATGCCCAGCAGGCCGGGGTCAAGGTGTTTCAGCTCTACCAGCGCTTTCACAGCCGCCCGCCGGGCCGGGGCATCGGCTTGTTTCTGGTCAAAGCCCACGTGGAGGCCATGCACGGCCACATCAACGTCACGAGCACCGTGGGGGTGGGCACGCGCTTTTTGCTTTCCCTACCGGCGGCCTAAGATGGACACGTACCTCATCGACGACGACCCTATTGCCCTGTTTCTGACCACGCAGGTGCTGCGCCTGGAAGGGGCGGATAGCCACCTGCGGACCTTCCCGGGGGCCGCCGCGGCCCTAGCGTACCTGCTGCCGCGCCTGGCCACGGAGGTGCCGGCGCTCATTTTCCTCGACCTGAACATGCCCGAACTCACAGGCTGGGACTTTCTCGACGCCTTGGCGCCGCACGCGCCCGCGCTGGCAGGCCGCTGCCGGATTTACCTGCTGACTTCCTCGCTGGCGCCGGCCGATACGGCCAGCGCTGGGGCCTACCCCCTCGTGTCGGGTATCATCCACAAGCCTTTGGATCAGGACGAGGCAGAGGCCATCTGGGCCAATATACCAGGGCAAATCACCGGCCGATGCTAGTTAGGATTTACTAGTAGGGCCTCGGTTAAAAGTTTGGTCCAAATGCGCACACCACCTTGATTTAGAGGCTTAAGCACGAAAAAGATCGTTTTTGGGTACTAACGAGCTTATTGTTGGCTCAGGCTCTCACCTAGCAAAAAGTGGTGCCCAAAACAGGTTTATCCAATCAAAGCACCGTTTAGGCACTCTTACTGGCTTTCCGGTACGCCATACGAGTCTGCCAGCTGCCAAATGCGACTTCGGTACCAAACTTTTAACCAAGGTTAAAGTAGGCGACGATGCCTTCGGCCGGCAGGTGCTGACGCAGTTGCGGGCCGAAGGAATGGACACCGCTGGCGTGACTGTGGCCCCCGGGCAGCCTTCGGGGGCCCTGATTAATGTCGCGACGGGAACGGGCGAAAACAGCATCAGCGTCGCCGCTGGAGCCAACGAGTACCTGGGCCCGGCCGACGTCGAAGCGGCGTTGGCCGACGCCGCCCCCGGCACGGTGGTGGTGCTCCAACTCTAAACACCCCTGCCGACGGTCCTCCACGCGGCCCGGCAGGCCGCGGCGCGCGGGTTGCGCGTGGTCCTGAACCCGGCCCCGGCCCAGCCCTTACCCGCTAGCCTGGGTGCGGACCTCTACGCGCTGACGCCCAACCAAACCGAGGCCGAAACGCTGACCGGCGTGCGGGTAACCGATGCGGCCACGGCCACCCGCGCCGCTGCCCGCCTGCACGCGGCCGGGTTCGGCCGGGGCGTCCTCACGCTCAGCGCGCAGGGCGCCTAATGGTCCGACGCACGGGGGCGGCGCTGGTCGCGGCCCCCGTGCCGTCGGTCGATACCACGGCCGCCGGCGACTGCTTCACCGGGGCGCTGGTGGTAGCCTTGGCCGAGGGCCACGCGTTGCCCGCAGCCGTGGCGTTTGCTTGCTGGGCGGCGGCGCTCGCCGTCACCCGGCCCGGCGCCTAGGCCAGTTTACCGACCCGGGCCGAACTTGCCGGCTAGTTTCCCCTTCTGTTCATGGACAAGCGCCTTCTTATGATCGACACCGACCCCGGCGTGGACGACGCCCTGGCCCTTCAGTTTGCCCTGGGTCTGCCCCAGTTCGACGTGCGGGCCCTGACCACCGTGTTTGGCAACGTGGCAGTGGAACTGGCTACCACCAACGCGCTGCGGCTGCTGCACCTGGCCGGCCGCGCCGACATTCCCGTGGCCCAAGGCGCCGCCCACCCCTTGGCCGGCGCCTTCGACGGGGGCGCCCCCTTTGTGCACGGCGACGACGGCCAGGGCAACACCAACCATCCCCCGGCGCCGACGCAGGCCGTTGCCCAGCCCGCCGCTGAGCTGCTGGCCGAGGTGGTCGGCCGCCACCCCGGGCAGGTCACGCTCGTCGCGCTGGGCCCGCTCACCAACCTGGCGCACGCCCTGCGCGTGCGGCCCAGTCTGGTGCACGAAGTGGCCGAAGTCGTGGTCATGGGCGGCAACGCCTTTTGCGCCGGCAACGCCACCCCCGCGGCGGAAGCCAACGTGCTGTCCGACCCGGACGCGGCGGACGTCGTGCTCGGGGCGGGCTGGCCCCTGACCCTGTTTGGGCTCGACGTGACGCAGCAGGTCAACCTGCCCGGCGCGGTGCTGGACGAGCTGGCCCGCCTCACCGGCCCGCTCAGCGCCTACGTGGGCCAGGGGGTACCGTTTTACCGCCGCTTTTGCGAGCGCGTGCGCCAGATTGACGGCATCTACGTCCACGACGCGACCCCGCTGGCCTACCTGCTGGCGCCGGAGCTGTTCCGCTTCGTGCACCACCCGGTGCGCGTGGATACGCCCCCGGGCATCGGCCGGGGCAAAACCTGGCCGGCCCCCGGCGGCCCCGCCCAGCTGCAACGCCCCGCCCTGCGGCCCTGGCACGGCCGCCCGGCCGTGAAGATTGCTGTCGGGGTACAGGGCCACGCGGTGCGACCGCAGTCCTCGGCGCTGGGCCTGGCCTGGCCTGGCTGGGCCTCACCTGCGCCGTGATGCTGGCCCTGGCCTGGGGCAAGCAGCGGGTGGGCCGGCAGCTGAACAACCCCGTGCTGCAAACCGAGGGCCGCGTGACGCTGGTCGATGCTGCCCTGGCCGGGGCCGTGCTGCTGGGCCTGGGCCTGAACGCCGCCCTGGGCTGGTGGTGGGCCGATGGTGCGGTGGGATTGCTGCTGGCCGGCTACTGCCTCTGGGAAGCCCGCCACGCCTGGCACGAAGCCAGTACCCTGTAACCTCCTTGCCGGTAAAACCAAAAGCCGTATCCTTTTACCCGATTTCACTCGCTCGATGAGAAAATTCTCCCTCTACGTGGCCCTGGCCGTAGCCGCTACCCTACCCGGTTTCTATCTGCACCTGACCGGCACCCACGTAGCCCCCATGCTCGAAGCCGCTATATTCTTCGTGGCCATCCTCGGGGCGGGCTTCCTGCTTTCGTGGGGTGCCGAAGCCGCCGAGGAGCACGTCTCGCAGGGCCTGGTCATCGGAGTATTGGCCCTGGTGACGGTACTGCCCGAGTACGCTATGGATTTGTACTACACCTACCAAGCGGGCTTGCACCCGGGTTCGGCCTACGCCGGCTTCGCCGCCGCCAACATGACCGGGGCCAACCGCCTGCTCATCGGCGCGGGTTGGCCGCTTATTGTGGGGCTCTACTGGTGGCACAGCGGCAAAAAAGCGGTAGCGTTGAATTGGGATAACGCCGCCGAAATCGCCTACCTAGCCCTGGCCAGCCTCTATTCCTTTGTCATCGTGTGGCGGGGTAGCATCAGCTTTATCGATTGCGGGGTGCTGGTGGGCATCTTCGCCGCCTACCTCTGGCGCCTGAGCAAGCTGCCCAAAGCCGACCACGGCGCGGCCAAAGAGGCGGAAGCCGATGACGATGACGACGAAGTAGGCCCCGCAGCGGCCCTGGTGACCCTGCCCGTCCTGCAGCAGTGGTTGATTATGGGTGTGCTGACCATAGTGGCCGTCGCCGTCATCGTCATGGCGGCCGAGCCCTTCGCCGAAGCCCTGCTCGCCGCCGGCCGCGACTTAGGCGTCAACCAGTTCCTGCTGGTGCAGTGGGTGGCTCCCTTCGCCAGCGAGGTGCCGGAGGTGGTGCTGGTCGTGCTCTTCGTGCTCAACAACCGCCCCACGGCCGCCCTCGGGGCCCTGGTCAGCGACAAAATCAACCAGTGGACGCTGCTCGTGGGCATGATTCCGGTGGTGTACGCCATTGGGGCCGGCCACCTGACCGGCTTTCCGCTCGATGCCCGCCAGCACGAGGAATTCTTTCTCACGGCGTCCCAGTCTCTGTTCGCCGTGGCGCTGCTGCTGCGCCTGCGGTTGAGCCTAGCCAGCGCCGTCACGTTGCTGGTCCTTTTTGTGATACAGTTTGGGCTAGCCTTCGTGTTTCAGCACGACGAGGCCCGCACCATTCAGATGCTCACCAGCATGGGCTGGCTCTACCTGGCTTTGGCCGGGAGCCTCTTCCTCTGGAACCGCCAGGGCTTGCGGCACTACCTCCGGGTTGGCCTGCTAGCCCGCCCGGTGCCGGCCGAGTTGCACAAAGCGGAATCCCTGGAAGCAGAGTGACCGCGTGTGGTACCCAAAGAGCGCGCGCTGTCAAACAAGCAGCAGTAGTTAGCACAGGAAGTTCGGGGGGTACTTCTTCAACGTTCCTTTTCTCACCAGGAAGAAACTTTTGTTTTAAAATTTCCTTGCTTGTCTAGCAGTCTGCCGACGGGACTTTTAATAGAGTTTAGACATCATAATGTTTGCTAACAATACTTGAACCGCTGTCGAGATGACAGGTTCTGTTCAGGTAAGATAAGTAGCAAAAGCGCTACCTCTTCCGCAGCTGAGCTAACCGTCCACGTCGCGGCCCGCAGATTCTCAGGGCCGGCCCCGGACCAGTGCTTCGGCGCGGGGCACCCCTTGAGCGGGAACGCTTGGGTGACAGCCGCAGCCCGGCACCTAGGCATGGGCATGCAGCGCGTGAAGCACCCCGCGTACCTGCTGCTCTGTGGTGAGCATGTTGCCGTAACCAACTGTCCCTGGGCAAAGGTGCAAAAGAACGGGGCCGCTAACAAAGGGCCGGCTGGGGCAGCGTCAGCCGCGGGCAGCCACACGAACGCGATGCCGGCGTAGGCGTGGTTGGTGGCAAACTGTTCGAACACGGGGCGAAACCGTGCGCCGGCCCTACCATTTGGACTGGCCACCGCCTTCGCCTTGGGCGTGGCCCTCTATCTTGCCCAGGTCCGTTTAAGTACTTCGCTCACCTGATAACCCCTGTTATCAGCACCCAGCGCCACGCTCGGCAACGGCGAGCGGGCTGCACCGGGGTCCTGGCGTCAAGTCCCCGCTTTCAAATTATTTTTACGATGAAACTTCCCCACATGTACGGCGCGCTGCTGCTCAGTATCAGCCTAGCGCTCAGCAGTTGTAATTCCAAGCCTGATACCGACGCCCACGAGCAAGAGGTGCACGCCGGTCAGCCCAAACCAGCCCCCGTCGCCACCCCGCCCAGCCTGCGCGACACTTTGCAGCTATTGGCACACCAGCTCGACACCGTGCGCCGCCGGGGGTGTTGGGACGAGGACTTTGCCCGCCTCATGACCGTGCACCACGCCGGGGCCCAGCGCCTGGCGGCCGTCGAAGTTTCGCGAGGCCAGGACTCCACCCTGCGCGCCCTGGCCCAGCACGTGCTCAAAGGCCACGAGCGGGACAATGATGTGCTCACCCTCGCCCTGGCCCGGCAACCCCCCAGCGGCCAGGAATATCGGCCTGGCAATGCCAAGGACCCCTTCGTTCGACGCATTGCGGCGGCGCTAGCTCCGCTGCGCCAGCCACCCCCCACGCCGGGGCCCCTCGATACGGACTTTGCTACCCTCATGCAGGTGCACCACCGAAGTGGCGTCGCCCTGGCGCAAACCGAGTTGGCCTTTGGCAAGGATGCTGAACTGAAGGACGCCGCCCGACGCATTGTCCGCGACGAGCAAGCCGAAGTCTGGCAGTACCAGCGCTGGCTCAAAGCCCACGCGGCGGTCCCGGCCAATTGACCCTGCCCTGTTCTACTTACCCCCATGTTTCTCCTCATTTCCCCGGCCAGTACCCCCCCCTGGACCACGATGCTGGGCTTTTCGCTGCTGCCGGCCGTCGTGATGATTGCCGGCGCGGCCCTGGCCGTTTGGCGCGCCCCCGGCCCCCAGCTGCGCAGTGCCATTCTGCACTTCGCGGCCGGCGTCATCTTCTCCGTAGTGGCCGTCGAGCTGCTGCCCGACATTGTGCAGCACCACGCCCCCTACGAAGTGGCCCTGGGCTTTGGCCTCGGCGTGGCCGTCATGCTGGGGCTGCGCTACTTCACCCAACGCCTCGAAAAGCAGCCTAGCGCGGCAGTTGGCCTGGCGACCGCCCCTGCGGTCGCCAGGCCAACTGCTGCAACCCTGCCGTGGGGCCTGCTGGTGGCCATCGGCATCGACATCCTTATTGATGGGCTGCTGCTCGGCATCGGCTTTGCTACCGGCGCGAAGGAGGGCACCCTGCTGGCCATTGCCCTGACCATTGAGTTGCTGTCGCTGGGCCTGGCCACGGCCGTGGAGCTGCGGGAGGGCGGCCACGGCAAGGGCCGGGCGGTGGCCATCGTGGCCGGCACGTCCCTGATGCTGCTTCTCGGGGCCGGCATCGGCACCACCGTGCTGCGCGGGGCCACCGGCAACCTGCTCGAAATTGTGCTCTCTTTTGGCCTGGCGGCGCTACTCTTCCTGGTTACGGAGGAGCTGCTGACCGAGGCCCACGAGGAAACCGAAACTCCGCTGCTCACGCTGGCCTTCTTTGTCGGCTTTTTATTATTTCTGCTGCTTGGCATGGTGGCCTAGCGCGTTCATTTATAACCTATTGTGCTCATGCACCCCGCCAAAATTGAACTGACCCTCTCAGCATCCGGTCGCCACTTGGCGTTCAGCAAAGAACTACTGGATGTCGCCCACATCTTCCGCCATGTGGGCGGTGAGGGTAAACCTTGGGTGCGCCTGGCCGTGTACGCCCGTTCGCCCTATTTCGATACTGATGCCTTCGCACCGGGCACGCAACTGGGATACTATGTGCAGCACGACACTCAACAGGGCGAGGAAGAAGCCCGCAGCCATATTGTAAGTACGAGTACGGGAATACTTTAGTAGCCGTTCGAACGTACTAAGACAGAATGCAAACGCTTAATGCACAACTGCCTGCACTAAGAAACCGACCGCGCAATCTTCCGCATCGCCGCCGGCGAGTCGCCAAACTTGCACAGGGCCTCGCAGTGCTGGCGCAGCCCCGAAAACAGGATGTAGCGGATAGGTGCGCCCGCGGCCCGAATGGCGGGGCGCGAAAGCTGGGCCTGCACTTCCTTCTCGCGGGCATCGGGCACCACCAGGTACAGGGCCGTTTCATGCTCGGGCATGGAGAAGGCCAAATCCGTCAGCCGCAGAATACCGCTGTAGATGCTGGTGCTTTTCTCCACCTCAAAGGCCGCGACGACACGGCTGGTGCCGGGGGAAAACCACACGATGTCAATCAGGCGAATGGTGCTGGCTACCTCGGCCGGCACGGGCAGCTCAGGGTGCTTGTCGAGGCACAGAAACGAGAGCTTCTGGCCGCCGCAGAGGCGGTTGCGGTCGTTGATGGCCGTCGTCACGTCGCAGCCCAGGGCCTTGCCAACACGCAGCAGGTGGTGCTGCATCTCGGTGTGCTGGTTTTCCTCCTGGGCTTCGGTCTGGACCTCTTTGTGGCGCTTCTGGGCCTGCTGCTGGTACTTGTCGCGGTCCTCATCGGTGGCAAACTGCTGGTCGCCGGCAATCATCTTCTTCACGCCCACGTCGAAGAGCAGACCGCTCAGGGCCCCGTAATCGAGGCTTAAATTCTGGCGGTGTTCCTGGTTAAGGTCGCGCAGCTGGGCGCGCATCCGCAGGTATTCGGACCAAGACCCGAGCTTGATTTTCTCCCCAAACAGGGCGTTGAACCCGTTGACGATGGCCGTGTTGCAGGGCGGCATCAGGGTAGGGTGCAGAAAGTAGAGGATGCTGGCCACGGCCGGCCCCAACCCCTTGATTTTGCGGCGGTCCAGAATGTCAATCTCGCGCAGCAGCTGCTGCTCGGTGGTGGCCGCCAGGCAGCTTTCCAGGAATTGCCCGAAGGCTCGCTTGTTATCCTCGTGCTCGTAGATGTCGGGGATGCGCAGCTTGGGCTTCCAGTAGAAGGGGTGAGCCGCGCCCTGAAACACCTGCTTTTGCTCGCTGATAACGCTGAGCACGAATTCGAGCGAGGTACCCTTGAAATCGTTGCCAAAACTGCCCGCCTTGATGTCCTTCACTACCTGCTGCACCCCGCGCCGAATGGAGCGGAAGGCCTTCAAACGCTCCTCGTTGTTGATGAACCAAGTGTTGTAAACAGACTCGGAATCAGCCTTGTATTGCTGGATAAGCGGCGACAGCGCGGCAGACATAAAGTGGGGTGGGATAAATAAAACCACTAAGATGCGCAGAACCCTGGGGTCTGCCACCCGGCCGGCCAAGTCCGGCAAGCCACAGGTAGTTAAAATCCCGTGGACCCAAACCGCCAGTTCAGCGACAGATTGACTACTCGGCCCTCCACCGGGGCCCACAACTCGCGAAAAACCGGGTTACCAGCGGGAGGCAGAACCACCTGCTCCTGGCGGGTCTGACGGTAATCCAGCAGGTTTTCCCCGTTGAGCACCAGCGTCCAGGGGCCCAGCCGGTAGCGCAGCAATGCGGCCAGGATGGGGTAGCCCGGCGTCGGGGTGCCGTCGGCGCGGTACTGCTGGCCGGTGTAGGAAGCCTCCAAGCCCGCCCCGAAATTGTCGGTCACCTCCACCGTGCCCACGGCGGCAAACTTGTGGCGGGCCGCCAGTTCAAGGTGGGGATTCACTGGGTCGTACTGCCGGCGGGCATCGGTAAAGACGTAGCCCAGGTAGAGTTCCGTTTCATCGACGCGCAGGCGCAGGTAAGTCTCCAGGCCCTGGGTCACGACGGGGGCCGCCGCGTTCTGCCAAATCAGCGGGCCACTGCCAGGCAGGTAGGTACCACTGCCGGCCGTGCCGTCGGGCAACACCAGCGGGTGTTGCAGGTGGGTGTAGAAGAACGATTGGTTGAGGCTGATAACCAGCGATTCACCCTCGTCATCAAACCCCGGAATGACGCGCTGGTAATTCAGGTCGCCGTTGAGCCCCTGCGACGTTTCGGCCCGTAGCCCTTTCAGCGGCTGAATCTGCGGGTACTCCCGCTCGTCGAGGCTATTCACGTAGGGCACGGGTACCCGGTAGCCCAGGCCGCCGTTGAGGCGCGCCGTCAGCGCATCGGTTAGCTTATAAAGGATGGCCAGCCGCGGCAAGGGAAACGTGCCGTAGGCGGTGTGGCGGTCGAGGCGGAAGCCGGCCTGCACGTTGAGCCGGGCGGCCGGGTGCCAGTCGTCCTGCGCAAACGCGCCAAGCGTGGCGTAGGTATACGGGCTCCGCAACGGGGTAGGGCTACCGGCGGCGGCCCGTAGCTGTTCGCCGTTGGCATTCAGGCCAACTACCAGCGTGTGCCGCTGCCCCAGCGGGTGCAGGTAGCTGGCCTCCGTGTAATAGCTGGTTTGTTGGGCCCGGAAACCAACCGTATTGGTGGTCACGGTGCGGTTAAAGCTGGTACCGGTACCCTTGAGTGTGAGCCGTCCCGCGCCGAGGCTATCCTGGGTGTAAACGGCGTCGAGAGTGTGGCGCTGACTGGTATTGGTGACGAAATAGGCGTGGCCCAGGGCCGGGTCGGGCCCGTCGCGCAAGACGGTTTGGTCGCCGCCCTGCCGGTTGTCGAAGGTGCCCGTGTAGCCCACGGCCAACTGGCTATGGGCGGTGGGGTAGTAAAACAGCCGCGGGTGCAGGGTGAGGCTCCGCACGCGGGGCATGTCCACGAAGCCGTCGCCGTCCACGTCCACGGCCTGCTGCTGGGTGAGGCCGCCGAAGAACGAGTAGCCCCAGCGCGCGCCCCGCTGCGCGGCAAAGCCGGTGAGGTTGGTTTCGCGCAGCGTGGTTTGGTTGAGAGTGGCCGTAAACTGGGGGGTGCCAAGCGTAGGGGTTTTGCTCACCAAGTTCACCAAGCCCCCGATGGCCCCACCGCCGTAGAGGGTGGAGTTCGAGCCTTTGAGCAGCTCGACCTGACGCAAGTCGAGCGGTGGAATGGCCAGTAGGCCAAAGCTGCCCGCGAAGCCTCCGTAGAGCGGCAGGCCGTCGCGCAGAATCTGGGTGTACTGCCCTTGCAGGCCCTGAATGCGCAGGTCGGCATTGCCGGTAGTCGGGGAGGTTGGCTGCACTTGGGTGCCGGCAATGTCGCCGAGCAAGCTGGCAATGTTGCCGGGCTTGATGCCGCCCTCTTCACGCATCTCCTCCTCGCCCAGCACCTCGATGCGCTCAGGCTGGTCTTCGATGCGGGAGTTCGTGCGGGTGGCCGTCACAACAACTTCTTCGATTGCGGCCGCACTGGCCGCAAGCTCTACCACCAGGGGCTCGGTTGTGGGTTGCGGGAGCACCAGCGACAAGGTGCGCGGGGTATACCCCAGACTGGAAAATACTGCCCGGTGGCGGCCAGCGGGCAGCCCCGGCAAAGTGGCCTGGCCCACCACATCGGTAGCCGTCCCTAACTTAAGATCTGGTATAGTGATCGTTACCCCCGGTAACGGCAAATGGGTACGCGCATCGCGTACGCGCACGCGCAGTGGGCTTTGGGCCACGGCGGTGCCGGCGCTGCTCAGCAGCAACGCCATAAAAACGAGAGATTTCACAAGAGAACAGGACGCACTGCGTCCAGAAAGCGGAAGAACTGGCAGGCACTACCCGGCGGGATTTTCCAGCGCCGGACTTCAGGCATCTACCAATTTTCAGACTTGCTGCACCCCGCACCTTAGCCAGCGGCGGAGCAGCGGGGGCAGGGGCAACAAACCGCGCGACGCCCGGGCCGCCAGCCGGCGCTGCCAGAAGAACACCTGCGGACAGTACCCGCCCGAACTACGGGGCACGGACACCGCCGGTAGCTGTGTTGGGGCCGCCACCACGACCGCATCGGGAGCGGCTACGTACTCCTGAATGCCGCGCGCATAGTATGCCCGGGCATCTTCCGCGTCGGTCTGGCATACGGTATCGAGGTAAAAAATACCCAACAACAGCGTAAGCAGACGAAGCAGAGAACGGACAGGCACAGGCAGCCAGTGAAATACTGGGCAAAAATAGTCCTTTCAACCCCTAGACAGGGGATTTCCCGGTGGTTTACCAGAAAGAACCAGCCAAAAAACCGTAAGTAACCGGAAGCCGACGGAACCCTAAATCAGCGAGTCCAGGCTGCGGCGGGCGTGGCTAGCGGGCCCCAGGCGCTGAAACTCGGTGGGGGTGATGCCCGTCACCTGCCGGAATTGCCGTGAGAGGTGGGCCGGGCTGCTGTAGCCCAGCAACTCGGCCACGCCGGCAATGGGCAGCTCGTCGTAGCCAATCAACTCCTTGGCGCGCTCCACCTTCTGGCGAATGATAAACTTCTCAATCGTCAGGCCTTCGGCAGCGGAGAACAGGTGGGAAAGGTAGTGGTAGTCCTTGCCTAGGTGCTCGACCAGGTAATCGGAGTAGTTGAGCAGGCGCGGGCCGGGCGGGGGGTAGTGAATCAGGACGACCAGTAAGGTTTTGATGCGGTCCACCAGCTGGTCGCGCGCATCCTCCAGCAACTCAAACCCCGCGTCGTGCAGGCGGCTGCGGATGGCGGCCCAATCGAGGGACGTGCCGTCGGGCATGGATACGTCGGCCTCGCCCAGCGCCACGCGGTGCACCTGCAAGCCCAGGGCTGCCAGGTCTTCGCCCACCACCCGGATGCACTGGGGGCAGACCATGTTCTTAATCAGCAGCCGGTGCGAGCCCGGCGGCGGTATAACGTGCGCAATGCTGACGTCGGCTTTCATGGGATGCGTCATTATTTCACCACCAAACTACCCCGCAGCATGCCCATCCCGCAAGTAAACGGAAACGTGCCGGCCTTTTCGGGCAGTAACTCCACCAGCGTCGTTTTGAAAGCCGGCAGGTCGCGGCGGACGCTAAAATCGGGCATCAGCAGCTCCTCCGAGCAGCTATTTTCTTCGTCCCGATAGAAGCTCAGCTGCACGGGCTTGCCTTTTTCTACTTCAATGATGTCGGGCGAGTAGCCCCCTTTTACGGTGATGGCCACTTCCTGCACGCCGCTGGAGGAGGAAACGGCGCTGGCCGTCTGGCGGGCCGAAAAGAAGAAGTACCACAGCACGAAGGCGGCCAGGCCCAGGCCGACTACGGTAACAAGGAGGGCGGTCGTATCCATGGCTAGTAAAGGTTAGTGGTTGTCGAAAGAACGCAGGCGCAAGGAATTGGTCAGCACCGATACCGAGCTGAGGGCCATCGCGCCCGCCGCCAGCATGGGCGAGAGCAGGATGCCGAAGAAGGGGTAGAGCAGCCCGGCCGCGATGGGAATGCCCAGCGTGTTGTAGATGAAGGCAAAAAACAGGTTCTGCTTGATGGTGCGGATGGTCTGGCGGCTCAGCTCGATGGCCGTGACCACGCCATGCAGGTCGGAGCGCATGAGGGTGATGCCGGCCGCTTCCATCGCCACGTCGGTGCCCGAGCCGATGGCCAGGCCGATGTCGGCCTGGGCCAGCGCGGGCGCGTCGTTGATGCCGTCGCCGACCATAGCCACGACGCGCCCCTCGCCTTGCAGCTCCTTCACCTTGCCGGCCTTATCGGCCGGGAGCACTTCGGCGAAGTAGCGCGTGATGCCCACCTGGCCCGCCACCTGGGCGGCCGTCTGGGGGTTGTCACCCGTCATCATTACCACCTCGATACCCAGGGATTGCAGCTTTTTGATAGCAGCGGCCGAAGTGTCGCGCACGGTGTCGGCCACGCCCACCAAGCCTACGGCCTGCCCGGCCACGGCCACGTAGAGCACCGTTTTGGCCTGGCTTAGCAGCTGTTCGGCCTGTGCTGTCAGTTCAGGCGAAAGGGTAACGCCCTCGTCGGTGAGCAGGCGCCGGTTGCCGATGAGTACGGCCTGGCCGTCCACGGTGGCCGCCGCTCCTTTGCCCTCCACGGCCCGGAAGCCAGTGGCGGCTAGGTTACCACTGCCCTGGGCCTCGGCGTGACGCACCACGGCCTCGGCCAGCGGGTGTTCGCTCTGCCGCTCCACGGCGGCTACCAGCTGCAACAGGCGCGGTACGTCCTGACCGGGGGCTACAAAGTCCGTCACGGCCGGCTCGCCGCGGGTGATGGTGCCGGTTTTGTCCAGCAGCACGGTGTTCACCTGGTAAGCTTTTTCCAGCGCTTCGGCGTTGCGAATCAGCACCCCGTGCTCGGCGCCTTTGCCAGTGCTGACCATGATGGCCGTGGGCGTAGCCAGTCCCAGCGCGCAGGGGCAGGCAATGATGAGCACGGCCACGAAGTTGACCAGCGCCAGCGGCAGGCGCGTGCCCGCCGGGGCCAAATCAAACCAGAGCACAAACGTCAGAATGGCAATGACGACCACCGTGGGCACGAAAATGGCGCTCACCTTGTCGGCCAGCCGCTGAATGGGGGCCCGGCTGCCTTGGGCGTCTTCCACCAGCTGCACAATCTGCGAAAGCATGGTGTCGGCCCCCACTTTGGTTACTTCAAAGCGGAAGGAGCCGGTCTTATTGAGGGTGGCCCCGAACACCGGGTCACCGGTGCGCTTTGCCACCGGCAGGCTCTCACCGGTGAGCATGGCTTCGTCGAGCGACGACTGGCCTTCGGTGATGCGGCCATCGGTAGCCACCTTTTCGCCGGGGCGCACCACCACGATGTCGCCGAGCTGCACCTGCTCAATGGGTACGTCTATTTCCTGGCCACCGGGCCGTACCACGCGGGCCGTTTTGGCTTGCAGGCCGATGAGCGACTTCATGGCGGCCGAGGTCTGGGTTTTGGCGCGCAGCTCCAGCACCTTGCCCAGCAGAATCAGGGCAATGATAGTAGCCGTAGTATCGTAGTACACTTCCGGCACGATACCCCGGCTGGTGAAGAAACCCGGTACGACAGTTGCCGCCAGGCTGTAGCCAAACGCCGCGCCGGTGCCCACGGCAATGAGCGTATCCATGTTGGCCGACCGGTGCTTGAAGCCGTTCCAAGCCGACACGTAGAACTCGCGCCCGCTGTAGCCCAGCACGGGCAGCGTGAGCAGCAGCAGCAGGTAGTTGAGCCACTGCGTATTCACGCGCTGCATCAGGGCGGGCCAGAGCATCAGCATACTCAGCGGCATAATGGCCACGACCAAGCCCACGGCCACCCAGAAGCGGCGTTTGAGCTGCTGGTAAGCCAGGGCCTTCTGGCGGTCGATTTCGGCGCTACGCTCGGCGGCACTGGTGTTGGGGGCCCGCTCGGTCACGCCGTAGCCGGCATTAACGACGGCTTCTTTCAGGGTGGCCGGGCTGGCCTGGCCGGGCACGTACTGCACGGTGGCCTTTTCGGTGGCAAAATTGACCAGTGCGCGCTGCACGCCGGGAGCCCGGCTCAGCGACTTTTCTACGGCCGAGGCGCACGAGGCACAGGTCATGCCTTCGATGTCGAGGGTTTCGGTTTTGGTAGTTGGTTCCATAACAGCAGGTTACTACGTGGCTGCTGGGCCCAAGCCCTCAGCAGAGCAAGCCCACAACCACGTTGTAAAGGAACGGCGCTCCCCCGGCGAAGTTGGTACTGAATACCGCCGCAGAATTGCATAATTTGACGGATAGTAGCGCCGTTTGCAGCTAGCTAATTCCCGGTTTATTTGTCGTTGCTAGCCCCTGCGAACTCATAAATTCCGGCTGCGCACTTGCATAATCCTGGCAACGAATAGTGTTTGGCAACAGCCCACTACCCTTGCGGAATAGCCTAAAAAACAACCCAGTGCCGCATTTTCTTTCGGCTTACTCCCCCTGGTGGCCGGGCGCGAAACCCTTTGCGGGGTTTGTAGTTGACTAAATGAGCCAACTCCTCACCGGAGCCAGGCCTATTTTTGCGGTTGCTTCGTGCCCGTTATGTTCCGTACCCTGTTCCCCTTCCGCCGTTTGCTGGCGACGAGCTTCCTGCTCGTCTTCGTCAACGTGTTCGTGGGGCAGTGCTGGTGCGCCACGGTAAACCCGGTGGCAGTGGCCCCGCACGCGGCGGGCCTGGCGCACCACAAAGCCGCTGAAAAGCCCGCGCATCCGGGCTGCCACGGCCACGGCGACCCAGCGGAACACCCCGGCAAGCACAAGGGCCATTCGTCTAAATCGACCACCCGCCACGACTGTTGCAAGGACAAGTCGGCCTCACTGCTTTCGTCTTTGAACTCGCCTGGGCAGAAGCAACTGCTTATGCCCGCCCCAGCCGTGTTACCAGCGGCTATTGCGTTTCATTTCCGGCCCCAGGCCAGTCAGTGGGACCGCACTCAGGCGGTTACGTTGGTGCCACCTCGGCACTTGAAGCCCAAAATACCCGACATCCGCATTTTTGTTCAGTCGCTGACTATCTGATTTTTCTGACGCGCTGAGGCTCGCGTCGGCATAGCTACGCTATGGCCGGCGCGAGCCTTTTCGTTTGCTCGTCGGCGTGGCCTGACCACGCTTCCTCCCTCGCATTTTCTGGGTCTTCCCTCCGCGCTGTCAGGCCTACGCCACGTTGCGGTCGCCATGAGTTTCGTGCTCAGGCAGCAATGGGATGCCTAGTCTTTACCGCTAAATGCCCACGCGGCCAAGGTAGCGTAAGCCTCGCAGCCACTAAGCCGGCCGGAATCCGGTGGCGCCCGCCCCTAAAAATCAATCATGGCTTCTGACCATTCCCTTATGCCCGGCAGTGGCCGCTGTGTGCTTTACATTAAGCACATGGTTTGCTCGCGTGGTATTCGCGTCGTGCGGCGCGAATTAGAAAGCCTGGGGCTGCGGGTGCTTGCTGTGCGCCTGGGGGCAGCTACGGTGGCTGGCCAGGCCCAGGAGTTGGACTGGGTGCGCATTCAGGCCGCGCTAGCGGCGGCCGGGTTTGCGCTACTAGAAAACCCGCAACACGTGCTGGCCGCGCAGGTGAAAAAGCTGGTTAATGAGTTGCTGCGCCGCCCCGGCACGTTGCGGCACCACGACTTCATTTCCACGCTGGCGCAGGAGCTGGGCGTAAATGCACGCCAGCTGCACCGCCTGTTTGCCCGGCTGCCCGGCCACGAGAGCCTGCTCAGCTACGTCACGCACCAGCGGCTGGCTTACGCGCAGGAGCTGCTGGGCGCTTCCCCGCTGGGCATCGGCCGGCTGGCCCGGCTACTGGGCTACGGCAGCCTGGCGCATTTTTCCGGGCAGTTTCGGCGGTTTGCGCAGTGCGCCCCGTCCGCATACCGGCAGCAGCTGCTTTCCACCGCCAAAGCGGCTGCGCTGGACGCGGAGTTGCTAAATAGTGCAAGCGGACGGGCGAATAACGCAAAACCGGGTAGCTAGGGGCCGTGTATACCGAAGGGAAATCATTCATCGCTAACTGCCTTTCCCATGCCTACCCAAAATAAATCGCTACTCGACGCCCTCAACGCCTGCGTGGCCGCCTGCGAACACTGCGCCACCGCCTGCTTGCAGGAAGACGATGTAAAAATGATGGTTGGCTGCATCCGCCTCGACCGGGACTGCGCCGACATCTGCGCCCTCACGGCCCGCTTCGTGGCCCGCGATTCTGCCCATGCCCAACACCTACTACAGGAGTGTGCCGAAATCTGCAAAGCCTGCGGCGACGAATGCGCCCAGCATACCCACATGCAGCACTGCCAGGAGTGCGCCGCGGCCTGCCGCCGCTGCGAAGAAGCATGCCGGGCGGGCCTGGCCGCTTAGTGCAACGGCGCAAGGAATAGTCTTGGCCGGGAAATCATGCTAGCCAGCAGCGCAATCCTACACGTTTTGGCAGCACCCGGCCGGGCTTCGCGTGTTCTATTTACACGGACCACCGGTGTCCCCCTAGCTCCATTCGTCATGAAAACGCTTCAATTCAAAACCAATATCAACTGCGGCGGCTGCATTAAATCCGTTACGCCTACCCTTAACCAGCAGGCCGGAGCTGGCAATTGGCAGGTAGATACCGCTAACCCCGACAAGATTCTCACGGTCAGTTCCGACCAGCTTACTTCGGAGCAAGTTGTGCAGGCCGTTGAGAATGCCGGCTTCAGGATTCAGGCGGCCTAGGTCCCCCGTATAAAACAAAAAACGCCCGGTGCTACCGGGCGTTTTTTGTTTTATACGGGGGGTAGTGATAAGCTGAAGCGTGCTCGAAATTATGCAACCAGCCGTGGAAACTGCGACAAATCTACCCCTGCCCAGGGCCGTAAAATCAACTCTTTTCAACCAACTGCCCTCACGGGCACCAGATTAATAAGCTCACTACTATGGCATTCAAGTTTATTACCGGGGCGGGACTAGGGCTGCTGCTGGCGGCGTGCTCGGCCAGCCACACCACCACCGAGCCCCGCAAGGAGGTCAGCTACATTCGGGGGCCCTACAACGCCGCGTTCTTCCGCCGGCACGGCGAATCCGAAGTCCTGTCGGCGGGCTTCCACTTCCACCACGGCCGCGAGCACGACGTGCTACTGCAAACCAAGCTGGCCGACCGCGAAAAGGTTGATGCCGACTTTGATGCGGCGGTGTTCGACTTTGTGAAAAACAAGAAGTCAAAAGTGGGTCCCTCGATGGAGCTGTTCGGGCCCTACACGGCGCGGGTGGCCTGGAAGCTGTTTCGCACCATCGACTGGACCCACCAGCACCACGAGCAGACCTACGACATCATGGCCAGCCAGCGCGTGGCCTGGGACAAGAAAAAGCAGTGGACCGACCGCGCCGTGAAGCTCTACTTGGCCCGCAATAAAGACGTGGCCCGCTCGGTGGCCCCGCTCGACATCACCATGCGCCGGGCGGCCTGCATGATGAAGCCCTACTTCACCTACTACCGCAACTTCTACCCCAAGTCCAACTCCCAGGCCTGGGTGGCGCACTGGTGGCACCCGGCCATCTACGAGGCCCAAATGCTGAGCGGCAACGCCAGCGGCGGCCAGGAGGCCGCACTGAAAGCGGTGAACGACCTCATGTTTAACGAGGTGTACAAGAACCGTCCCCAGCGCATGATTCTCAGCCGGGAGCTGATGCCGCGCTATGCGCGCATGTCGCCCGAGTCGGCCAACATCTTCGACAACCTGCACATGCTGCACGGCTTGGCCTACGACATCCTCAGCTACGAGGGCTGGACCGAGCAGCAGCAGCGCGACGAGCTGTACCGCGTTATTGATGCGATGAGCTACCAGCCGGGCGACGAAAAGTACGTGCGCAAGTTCGACCTGCCCTACCCCGACGTGGACCCGCGCCAGTACCCCGCCTGGATGGCCGGCCCGGAAGGGGCAATGTCGAAAATTATGATGGAGATGATGATGGAAATGATGCCCCTGATGATGCCCGATATGGCCCCGGATATGAAAGAGAAGATGATGGCGCAGTTTCAGATGAAGATGCGCCCCGGCATGGAGCCCGGTGAAATCGAAGGCTCGCTGCACGACGCCATGATGAAAATGATGCCTGGCATGAAGATGATGCCGGGGGCCCTGGAACCCGGCAAAACGCCCGACATGATGCGCGACGCCATGCTTAAGGGCTGGCAGGAGAAGCACGGCTCGATGCCCGACGTGCCGCCGCTCGACATGAGCCAAGAGCCCACGCTGGCCCCGCTGGCCCGCTAGTGCCGACGTCGTTTTCCTTTTCATCTCCCGAGTTATCTTCTTATGAACAAGTCTATTACCCTGCGCGGCCTGCTGCTGGCAGCGCTCTGCCTGCTGGGCCTGGCCCCGCTGGCCCACGCCCAATCCGACCAGATAAACCTCGATGCCGGCCTGCCCACCCGCCTCGAAGACGCCTACCCCACGGCCTACGGTAACCGCGAACTGCAACTGCCCGTGCGCTACCAGCGCAGCCGGCAGGGCGATAATCTGGTGCAGTACACGCCCACGCTGGAGTTTGGCCCTTTCCGCAATACCCAGCTGGCCGTGGCCGTGCCCGTGTACTCGGGCAACGGCGACCGTTCGGGCAGTGGCAACGTGCAGGTGTCAGGCCTCTACAACTTCAACACCGAAGGCAAGTACCTGCCCGCCGTGGCCCTGGCCGGCACCCTCACGCTGCCCACCGGCCTGCGCAGCGCGGGCACCGACTACAACGGGCGCTTCATCCTCACCAAAAGCTTTTTGGGCACCCTCAACCGCCTGCACCTCAACCTGGCCTACTTCCACAACAGCCAGCCCGGCGTGCAGGCCGAAGGCGGCCAACTGAAAGAGGAGCGCCTCGACCGCTTCGCCCTGCTGGTGGGCTACTCCACACGCATTGCGCCGCAGTCGTCGCTGGTCGTGGACTTTGTGCGGGAACAGCGCCGCTTCCGGGGCGAGATGGGGTCGTCCGTGGAGGCCGGCATCCGCCGCCAGATGAATCCGCGAATGGTCCTCAGCGCCGGGGCTGCCGCGGGCCTGGGCACCGACGCTGACAAGTTCACGGCCACCCTGGGCTTGCAGCACGCATTTTAATCCGGCCCGGCCGGCGGGGCACTCTCCTGCTTCAACCTTCTCCTCATGAACATTACTCGCCAATCCTTGCTGCTGTGGTGGGGACTCACCGTCACCGGGGCCTACCTGCTCACCGAATACTTCGGCCGGGCGCTGCACCACGCGCACGCCGCCATCCTCTGGACCTGGGCCGGGGCCATGCTCGTGCCGGTGGTGTTGTCGCTGCTACTCGGGCGCCGGGCCAACGCCCTGGTTTGGGTGTGGGCCGGGGCCACGGTGCTGGCGATGGTCGAAAACTTCGGGGCCCACGCCGCCGAGTCCAAGCCGCTAATGCACTTCAGCTTTCATACGCTGTGGTTCCTGTTCGGCGCGGCCGGGTTTGCCTATACGGCCGCCGTGGTGGATGGCAGCTCCCGTAAGGGGCTCTACGCCGGGTCCGCGCTGCTTAATCTGGTCGGGGCGGGGCTGATGCTGGTCAACCACGAGTTGCTGGAAGGGTACGAGTTCATCCTGCTGGCCCTCATTCAGGGCGTGCCCATGCTACTGGACGTGCCGCTGCGTCGGCAGCACGAAGCGCAGGTGGGGTAGGGCCCACGCCGATTTTCATATCCTCCCCCTTTATTATGGAGCACAAAAAACCTTATTCGCGCTTTTTTTTGATGCTGGGCACCTCCCTGGTGGCCATGTACGCCGTGATGTACCTCAACGTCTACGAGTGGGACCACGTGTATTTCAGCCTCACCCGCGTGTACATGGCCCTGCTTATGCTGGTGCCCATGACGCTGATTATGATGGGCTTCATGTGGAGCATGTACCCCAACAAGCAGCGCAATACCCTGATTATGGGGGGTAGCCTGGTGCTGTTCGTGGTGGCCCTCGTCATGGTGCGCTCCCAAACCTTCATTGGCGATAAGCTCTGGATGAAGGCCATGATTCCGCACCACTCCATCGCCATCATGGTCAGCAAGCGCGCCGATATCAAGGACCCCGAAGTGCGCCAGCTGGCCGACAGCATTATTGCGGCGCAGGAGCGCGAAATCAAGCAGATGAAGCGAATGCTCGCCCGGCTAGAACGGGAACGGGCCGCGCAGTAAGGCGCGGGCACCGGCTGGGGCGCCCATGCCCGCGCGTCACGGCCGGCCGCTTGGGCCGGGGGTAGGGGCGCAAATTATGCAAGCCTCGCGGCTGAATTCTGTAAATCCTGCGCTGGTCAGCCGCCGTACCTTTGCAGGCGGCAATTTATTCTGCTAACTCGTTGTTCTGCTGACTTGAAACGTTTCCTCAGCCTGTTCCTACTGCTAAGTTACCTGCTGTCCAGCCCTGGGTTGGTGTACAGCATGCACTTCTGTGGGCCAACCCTGACGGAAGTTTCGGTGACCAGCGAGGCGGCTTGCTGCTGCCCGGTGCCCAAAAAGCCGGCCGGCTGCTGCCACGACAAAAAGCTGAGCAGCACTCTCAAGGACGTGAAGCTCAGCACCGCACAGCTCAAGCTGCCGGTGCTCCTGGTAGTGCCCGCGCCGCCCGCACTACGGCTGGCCTACCGCCTGCCTACCCCCACCTACCCGGCCGATGAGCCGGCTGCGCTGCTACGGGCTACTGCTGCCCCGCCGCCCGCCTGCCCCCCCTACGTGCGGGGCCATGCCTTCCTGATTTAGCTTCTGGGTGTTACCTGGTGCCCCCGGCCTTTTTGGCCGTGGGGCTTTCGCGCGTGTCGTTTCTTGAGCAACTGGCTGCCGGCCGGTAATGCTCGAAAAAGCACGCCATTCCCTCACCGGGATACCGCGCCTGTTAGCTGCTAATCAAATGATTGAACGACTTATTTCCCTCTCCCTGCGCAACCGGGGCGTGGTGCTGCTGCTGGCGGCGGGGCTGCTGGTCTGGGGCATCTTCTCCATCCGGGCCAGCAAGATTGACGCGATTCCCGACCTGTCGGAAAACCAGGTAATCGTGTTCACCGAGTGGGCGGGGCGCGGGCCGCAGATTATTGAGGACCAGGTGACCTACCCCCTCGTCACCAACCTGCAAGGGCTGGCCCAGGTACGGGCCGTGCGCGCCGCCTCCATGTTCGGGATGAGCTTCGTGTACGTCATTTTCAACGACAACACCGACATCTACTGGGCCCGCGAGCGGGTGCTGGAGCGCCTCAACTACGCCCAGCGCCTGCTGCCCACCGGCCTCACGCCCACCCTGGGCCCCGACGGCACGGGCGTGGGCCACGTGCTCTGGTACACGCTCAACGCGCCCAAGCTGGACCTGGGCGAGCAGCGTGCGTTGCAGGACTGGTACGTGAAGTTCGGCCTCCAAACCGTGCCCGGCGTGAGCGAGGTGGCCAGCTTCGGCGGCTTCCAGCCCGAGTACCAGGTGACGGTAGACCCCACCAAGCTCACCTATTATAACGTGAGTTTGCCGCAGGTGCTGGCCGCCGTGCGCAGCAACAACAACGAGGCCGGCGGCCGCAAATTCGAGCAGGGTGGCACGGGCTACATCATCAAAACGAGCGGCTACATCCAGGACGTGGCCACCCTGGAAAACGTGCCGGTCCTCACCCGCCCTGGCGGCGTGCCGCTGCGCCTACGCGACCTCGGCACGGTGCAGATGACGGGCGAGAGCCGCCTCGGCATCTTCGACCACAATGGGCAGGGGGAGGCCGTGGGTGGCATCGTGGTGATGCGCTACGGCGAGAACGCCGACGAGGTCATCACCCGCGTGAAGGCCAAGATGACCGAGGTGGCCAAGGGCCTGCCGGCGGGCGTCTCGTTCGACATCGTGTACGACCGCAGCGGCCTCATCGAAGAGTCGGTGGCCAACATCAAGCACACGCTGCTCGAAGAAATGGCCGTGGTGTCGCTGGTCGTGCTGGTGTTCCTCTTCCACTGGCGCAGTGCCCTGAGCATCCTGCTCCAGATTCCGATTACCATCGCCGCCAGCTTCATTCTACTCAACGCTTTTGGCATCTCGTCCAACATCATGTCGCTCACCGGCATTGCCCTGGCCATTGGGGTCATTGTCGATAATGGCATCGTGATGGCCGAGAATGCCTACCGCAACCTAGCCCTGCACCAGGCCGCCGAAGAAGCCGCGGCGGGTGCGCCACCCGGTTCGTCGCCTGGTTTTTCGCCCAAGCAAGCTGTTCCTCTTTCCACGCCTGAACCCGTTCACCATGACTAACGACGAGCGCCTCGCCATTATTGAGAAGTCCAGCCAGCAGGTGTCGCGGGGCATTTTCTTCTCCACGATTATCATCGTAGCCTCGTTTCTGCCCGTGTTTTTGCTCACCGGGCAGGAGGGCAAGCTGTTTCACCCGCTGGCCTACACCAAGACCTTTATCCTGCTCATCGACGCGGTGCTGGCCGTGACGCTGGCCCCGGTGCTGCTGTCCTTTTTTATGAAGGGCAAATTCAAAACCGAGGAGCAGAACCCCATCAACCGGGGCCTGGAGCGGGTGTACGCGCCGCTCATCAACTGGTGCCTGACCTGGCGCAAAACCACCATCGGTATCAACCTACTGCTGCTGGCCATCAGCATTCCGCTGCTGCTGAGCCTGGGCACCGAGTTCATGCCGCCGCTCGACGAGGGCTCGATTCTGTTCATGCCCATCACCCAGCCCGACGTATCGAACACGGAGGTGAAGCGCATTTTGCAGGTGCAGGACAAGATTATCATGCAGGTGCCCGAGGTGAAGGGCGTACTCGGCAAGGCCGGCCGGGCCAGCACCGCCACCGACAACGCCCCGCTGAGCATGATTGAAACCATCATCCAACTCAAGCCCCGCGCCGAATGGCGGCCAGGCCTGACCAAGGCCAAGCTCATTGAGGAGCTGAACGGCAAGCTGCAAATACCGGGGGTAGTAAACGGCTGGACCCAGCCCATCATCAACCGCATCAACATGCTGAGCACCGGCATCCGCACCGACGTGGGTGTGAAAGTCTATGGCCAGCAGCTCGACACGATTTACAACGTGTCGCAGCGGGTGCGGGCGGCGCTAACCGGCGTACCCGGCGTGCAGGACCTGTACGTGGACCCCATCACGGGCGGCAAGTACCTGCAAATTGACCTGAAGCGCGACCAGCTGGCCCGCTACGGTCTCACCGTGGACCAAGTGAACGAGGTGGTGGAAATGGCCATCGGCGGGGCCCCGGTGGCCAGCACCGTGGAGGGCCGGCGGCGCTTCGCCATCGGCGTGCGCCTGGCCGAAGACTACCGCAACAGCCTGTCCGCGCTGGGCCGCATCCCGATTCAGACCACCGCCTACGGGCCGGTGCCCCTGTCGGCCGTGGCCACCCTGCGCTTCGAAAACGGCCCGCCCATGATTAACTCCGAAAATGCCCAGTTGCGCGGGGCGGTGCTCTTCAACGTGCGGGGCCGCGACCTGGGCGGCACCGTGAGCGAGGCCATGAAAAAGGTACAAGCCATGCAGGGCAAGCTGCCCGCCGGCTACTACCTGGAATGGAGCGGGCAGTACGAAAACCTCATCAGCTCGCAGCGCACGCTGCTCTTCATTCTGCCTATTGTGCTGGTGGTAATTTTCGGCTGCCTGTACTTCGCTTTCCACTCGGTGCGCGAGGCGCTGCTGAGTCTAGTTACCATCCCGTTCGCCCTCATCGGCGGGGCCTACATGGTGTATTTCTACGGGGTGCACCTGTCGGTGGCGGTGGCCGTGGGCTTCATCGCCCTGTTCGGGCTGGCCGTGGAAACAGGCGTTATCATGGTCATCTACCTCAACGACGCCATGCAGCAGCTGGTGGCCGCCAAGGGCAATTCGAGCGAGACCATCAGCAAGCAGGATTTGCGCGATGCCGTGTTTCACGGCGCGGCCAAGCGGCTGCGCCCCAAGCTGATGACCGTCTCGGTGGCGCTGTTCGGGCTCGTGCCGGTGCTTTGGGCCACCGGCACGGGCTCCGACGTGATGCTGCCCATCGTGCTGCCCATGATTGGCGGGGTTTTCACGTCCTCGACCCACATTCTACTGGTTACGCCGCTGATTTTCCTGATGACCAAAGAGTACGAGCTGCGCAAGTTTGGCAAGTTGGACGTGCTGGCGATAACCCATTAATCTTCTAGCTTCTATGGCTTATTTCTTTCGGATGATGTTCGCTACGGGGCTGCTGGAGCTACTGGCGGTGCCCGCCTCTGCCCAGCGCGTACTGCCCCTCGACTCGGTGCTGCGGGCCGTGCGCCAGCGCAACCCCGCCCTGCGCCAGTACGACTACCGCGCCCAGGCCAAGCAGGCCGCCGTGGCCGGGGCCACCACCTGGGAAGCGCCCAAGGTGAGCGCCGGCTACTGGATGACGCCCTACAACCAGCGCCCCATCAAGGAGCTGAATAACGGGCAGGGGATGGGGATGCAGATGGTGTCGGTGGAGCAGATGCTGCCCAACCCGGCCAAGCAGCGCGCCCAGCGCGACTACCTGGCCGGCCAGGCCGCCGTGGTGCAGGCCGACCAGGCCGCCAGCTTCAACGAGCTGCGCGCCCGGGCCCGCACGCTGTACTACGAGCGGATAGTGCTGGAAAAAAAGCTGCGGGTGCTGGACCAGAGCGCCTACCTGCTGGATTTCCTGCTGAAAATCGCCCAGGCCCGCTACCCCTACAACCAGACCACGCTGGCCAGCATCTACCAGGTGCAGGCGCGGGTGGCGATGCACGCCAACGACCACGCCGCGCTCTACGGCCAGCTGCGCCAGCGCACCATCGCCCTGAACGCGCTCATGGCCCGCGACCCCGCCACCGAGTTTGCCGTGGATACGCTGTTGCCTACCCCCCCTGGCACGGGCCCCGCCGACACGGCCGCCCTGGCCGCCCGCCGCTCCGACGTGCGCGGCCTCGACCAGTCGCTGGCGTGGTGCGCCTCAGCCAGCAGGTCGAGGCCAGCCGCCGCCGGCCCGATTTTGGGGTGCGCTACGACCACATGAACGGCCTCGGCAGCACGCCCAATCAGTTCACCGTCATGGGGATGGTCACGCTGCCCTTCGTGCCCTGGGCCGCCCGCGAGTACAAAGCCAACACCGCTGCCCTAGGGCTGGAAGCGCGGGCCGTGCAGCAGCAGCGGGCCAGCCTGCTCAACGACGCGGCTGGCCGCCTCAGCACCCTGCAATCGGACCTGCTCACCCAGCGCGAGCTGGTTGATAACTACGACCGGGGCATCCTGCCCGCCCTGCGCAAAAGCTATCAGGTAACGCTGCTGGCCTACCAGCAGAACACCGCCCAGCTGCCCGCCGTGGTCGAAGCCCTCGATACATGGCTGCGGACCCGCCTGCAAGCACTCGATACCCAAAATGAACTCCTTGCCCTCACCGTGCGCTATGACCAGGAACTTGAGCAATAAGCCCGTGCGCCGGCGGGTAGCCGCCGCCCTGCTGGGGGCCCTAGGGGCCCTGCTGGTGGGCTGCCACGGCCAGGCCCACGGTCCCGCCAACGTGGCCCAAACCCCGCCAGTGGCCACCAACGTGGCCATGCAGTACACCTGCCCTATGCACGCCCAGATTGTGCGCGAGGCCCCCGGCAGCTGCCCCATCTGCGGCATGGACCTGGTGCCCAAGGTGCTCGATAATGCCGCCGCCGCCGTTTCGCCCACCGACCTGGGCACGGTCAGCCAGGCCCCCAACGCGGCCGTGCTGGCGGCCGTGGCCACGGTGCGCCTCGTGGCCGACGGCACGGCGGCCGACACGCTCACCCTGCCGGGCGTGGTGGACTACGACCCGCGCCGCAGCCGGGCGGTGGCGGCCCGCTTCGGCGGGCGCATCGAGCAGCTGGCGGTGCGCTTCAACTACCAACCCGTGCGGCGGGGGCAGAAGCTACTCGAACTCTACAGCCCCGAGCTGGTCACGGCCGAGCAGGAGCTACTTTTCCTGCTGGAAAACGACGCTGATAACGCGCCGCTGGTAAACGGTGCCCGCCAAAAACTGCGCCTGCTGGGCCTGACCGACCCGCAGCTGCGCGCGCTGGCCCGCACCCACCGGGCCAGCTACCGGGTAGCTATTTTCAGCCCTTACGATGGCTACGTGGTGGAAACGCTAGCAGCTGCCGTATCTATTCCGGCCGCCGCTACCGCCGGGGGAATGAATGCCAGCCCCGAACCGGGCATGAATGCCGGCGGACCCAGCGAACCAACGGGCAACTCGGCGGCCGGGCCGGTGCAGCCCCAGCCGCTCACCCTCACGGAAGGGGCCTACGTGAGCACCGGCCAGACCCTGTTTCAGGTGGTGAACACCGACCAGGTGTGGGGCCTCTTTCAGCCCACCCCGGCTGAGCTGGCCCAGCTACGCCCCGGCCAGCCGCTGCGCGTAGTGGCCGAAGGCACCGGCCTGCCGCCCCGCACGGCCCGCCTCGGTTTGGTGGAGCCCGAGTTTCGTGCCGGGGCCAGCGTGGCGGCCGTGCGGGTGTACCTGCCCAACCCGCAGGGCCGGCTCCGGCGCGGCCAGCGTCTGACCGGGCATCTGGTGCCCACCGCCGCCCCGGCCGGCACCGGGAGCTTCTGGCTGCCCCGCGCCGCCGTGGTGGACCTAGGCACCCGGCAAGTGGCCTTCGTGCGGCGCGGGGCCACGTTTGTGCCGGTGGCCGTGCAGGTCGGCCAGCGCACCGCCAGCCAGGTGCAGGTGCTGCGCGGCCTCGCCGGCCCCGAAGACGTGGCCGCCAACGGCCAATATCTCATTGACAGCGAAGGCTTTATTCGAACTGCCGACGCTGCCCCTACCCCCGCTGCTCATGACTAAGCTACTTCCCGGAAAGCCCCGGCAAACCCGACGGCGGCCGTGGCTGACGCTGCTGCTGGCCGGGCTGCTGCTCAGTGCGGCGGCCTGCCAGCAGGCCAAGCCCGACCCCGACCAAACTACTGGGCCGGTGGCTTATTTCACCTGCCCGATGCATTCGCAAATCCACGCCGACGCGCCGGGGGACTGCCCCATCTGCCAAATGCACCTGGTGGCGGTGTCGCCGCTAGCCGACCAAAAGCCGACGGCCGGGACCCCGGCGGCGGCCAGCTACACTTGCCCAATGCATGCGCAAATTCACGCCGACAAGCCGGGGGACTGTCCCATCTGCGGCATGGCCCTGGTAAAAACCTCGGCCCGCCCCGCGGCCCAAAAGATGACCGCCGCCGAAATGGCCGCTATGCCCGGCGGCCCGGCCGCGGGCACCGACCTCGTGCTCACCGCCCAGCAGGTCGCGTTGGGCAATATTCAAACGCAGCAAATTGGTTCTAGCGCCCCGCGCAGCGCTACTGCCCCAACTGCACCCGCGCCCCAGGCCGTGCTGACGGGCACCGTAACGGCCAATACCCAGCGCACCGAAAGCATCAGCAGCCGGGTGGCGGGCCGCGTCGAGCAGCTGTACGTGCGCCAGACCGGGCAGGTGCTGCGGCGGGGCGCGCCCTTGTTTGCGGTCTACAGCGAGCAGCTGCAAACCTTGCAGCACGAGTACCTGCTGGCCCTGGCCCAGGACTTACAGGTAGCCGAGCCCACCTACCGCCACTTCGCGGAGGCCACTGCCCAGAAGCTGCGGCTGCTGGGCGTGTCGGGCGCGCAGCTGCGCCAGCTGGCCCGCAGTGGCAAGCCTACCTCCCTGGTGACCTACTACAGCCCCCGCACCGGCACGGTGCAAACCCTCGCTGTCGTGCAGGGCCAGTACGTAACCGAGGGCTCCCCGCTGCTCACCCTCACGGACTTAAGCAGTGTGTGGGTAGAAGCGCAGCTCTACCCGGCCGAGGCCGGCCGGCTGCCCCTCGGCCAGACGGTGGCCGTGCAGGTGGCCGGCCAGGCCAACCCGGTGCGGGGCAAAGTCGTGTTCCTGAGCCCCGAGCTGAGCGGTAGCAGCCAGCTGACGCTGGCCCGCATCGAGGTGCCCAACCCCGCCGGCCGCCTCCAGCCGGGGGCCCAGGCCAACGTACTGCTGGACGCCGCCCCGGCCCCCGCCGCCCTTCCAACCGCCACCCCCGCCAGCACGACGCTTCGCGTACCCCCGGCCGCCATTATTCACAACGGGGCCCTGAGCTACGTGTGGAAGCAAACCGGCGAGCGGCAGTTTCGGCGGGTGCGGGTGCGCCTCGGCGAGGGCACCGCCACCGCCCTGCCGGTGCTGGCGGGCCTGCAAGCCGGCGACGCGGTGGTGACCGCCGGGGCCTACCTGCTGGAAAGCGAGTTCACCCTGCGCCAGGGAGCCGGCGACGACCACATGAGCGGCATGGCCATGTAGCGCCTCAACCTATTTTCTCAACCCCATTTCAAGCTGTTAATCAATCATTTTTCTCTTTTTTCATTTTTTCCTTACTCCCATGAACAAGTTCCTCCCCTACGCCCTGGCCCTGGCCAGCCTCACCTTCGCCACCAGCTGCTCGGGCAACAAGAGCGCCGAAACCACCACGACTACCCCCACCACGGCGGCAACTCCCGACAGTGCGGCCGCCCCCGCCGGCCTAGCTACGCAGTACACCTGCCCCATGCACCCCGAAGTAGTGGCCGACCAGCCCGGCAAGTGCCCGAAGTGCGGCATGGACCTGGTGGTAAAAAAGTAGCCGCCGGCCCGAATTATACCAGCCGAGGGGGCGAATTAGCAAAACAGCTCCCTCGCACGGTAGTAGACTACTCTCCCTTTTTGCTACTCAATCCAGCGGCATTCGGCTACCGGCTCGCTGTATTGCTAACGTGTGCTGACAGGGCCCCGGTTACTCGGTACATTCTGCTGGCACACAATAGGTTGTCGCCGGATGGAGACCGGGTGTCATAACCGCTGCCTGCTCACCGCCGCCTGGCTGACTTTTCTGTAATGCTCTTTTAGTTAGTATGTCTGATTATCTCTCCGCCGTCTTTAGCCGACTGACTCTTTATTCGTGGGTTCTGGCCTTGGCTGTGGGGGTAGGGGACAGCCTACCCGTGCGAGCCCAGGCCCCCGTAGCCCCGGCCGCCTACAGTGCGCTATACGCGGCCCCCGCCGCCGTGGCGGCGCGCGCGCCGCGCCTCGTGCGCTACGACCTGCACGTGCGCGACACCACCTGGACCATTGCCGGGGTGAGCAACCACGCGCTGGCCACCAACGGCTCCATTCCCGCGCCCACGCTCACTTTCACCGAAGGCGACACGGCCCTGATTTACCTCCACAACCAAACCCGCAAAACGGTGTCGTTTCACTGGCACGGCCTGCTGCTGCCCAACCGCTACGACGGCGTGCCCATGCTCAACACGGAGCTGATTGAGCCCGGCCAGGTGCACGAGTTCCGGTTTGCCCTCAAGCAGCACGGCACCTCCTGGTACCACTCGCACACCCGCCTCAACGAGCAGCTGGGCCAGTACGGGGCCATCGTCATCTACCCGCCCACGCCGCTGGCCCTGCCCGACCAGGTCGTCTTGCTATCGGACTGGACCAAGGAAAACCCCTGGGAAGTGCTCCGCTCGCTCAAGCGTGAAACCGACTGGTACGCCATCCAGCGCGGCTCGGTGCAGAGCTACGGCCTGGCCCTGGCCACCGGCAACCTGGGCACCAAGCTGCGCCAGGAGTGGAAGCGCATGCCCGAAATGGACCTGGCCGACGTGTATTACCAATCCGACCTGGTGAATGGCCAACCCACCCGCGCGGCCCCGCTGGCCCCCGGCCAGTCGGTGCGCCTGCGGCTGATTAACGGTTCGGCAGCTTCTTATTTCTGGGTGCAGTTTGCGGGCGGCAAAATGCGCGTGGTGGCCGCCGATGGCGTTGACGTGCAGCCCGTGCCCGTGGACAAGCTCCTCATCGGCACGGCCGAAACCTACGACGTGGAAGTGACGCTGCCCGCCGCCGCCGGCCAGTATGAGCTGCGCGCTACCTCCTGGGACATGGCCAAGCACACCAGCCTGCTGCTGGGCACCGGCCCGCTGCACGCCGCCCCTGACCTGCCCAAAATCGACTATTTTCAGCTGGTGAAGGAGATGAACGGCATGATGAGCCAGATGCAAGGCATGACCATGGGCCGCGCCCCGGCCCACGTGCCCCCGCCCAGCGTGGCCGCCGCCGGCAGCGCCCCGATGCCCGATATGCCGGGCATGAATAGCCAGGGCATGGCTGGGGCCCCGAAAAGCCAGCCGGCCGCCATGCCCGGCCTGAACATGCCCATGGATAGTAGCGCTCACAGTCAACTCGATAAGTCCGCCATGCCCGGCATGGCAATGGCCGGCAGCGACGGAATGCAGATGGCTGGGATGAAGATGGGCGGCATGAAAAAAGCCCCGCTCGGCACGTTCGTCACCGGCCACAAGCAGTTGCAGGCGGCCTTTCCCAACGAAACGCTGCTGAATTACGAAATGCTGAAGGCTCCGCAGCCCACCGCCATCCCAGCCGACCGGCCGGTGCGCACGGTGCAGTTGTACCTCACCGGCAACATGTTCCGCTACGTGTGGAGCATCAACAACAAGACACTCTCCGACGCGGATAAGATTGAAATCAAGCAGGGCGAAACCGTGCGCTTCGTCATGCACAACACCACCATGATGAGCCACCCCATGCACCTGCACGGGCACTTTTTTCGGGTGCTGAACGGGCAGGGCGACTACTCGCCGCTCAAAAACACGCTCAGCGTGGCTCCGATGGATGTGGTCACCATCGAGTTTGACGCCAACGAGGAGAAGGATTGGTTTTTCCACTGCCACCTGCTTTACCACCTCAACTCGGGCATGGCCCGCATCGTGCACTACGCCAACACGGCCGTGCCCCTGGCTAATCCCCGGCAAGTGGCCCGCTTCACGGCCGAAGACCGGGCCCTGTTTCCCTACGGGCGGGTCGATGCTTTCAGCCAGGGCGTGTTTGCCCAGGGCGGTGTGCGCAACTCGTACTGGCTGCTGCGGGCCGATGCGGCCTTCAACTACCGCGGCTCCTACGAAACCGAAACCCACGTGCAGCGCTACCTGGGGCCCAAGCAGTTCGTGGCCGTGTACGCGGGCACCGACATTCGCAACAACACGCGTGGCGGGGCCAACACAGCCACCGACGCGCCTGGACAGCCCACGCGCAGCGGCAATTCCAAGGACTTCCGGCAGGTGGCCTGCGTGGGCATCCGCTACTTCCTACCCCTACTCGTGTGGTCGGACCTGCGCCTCGACCACCAGGGCAAAATGCGCGTGCAACTGGAGCGCGACGGCCTGCCCATTACCCGCCACCTACGCGCCGACCTCATGGTCAACTCCGACCGCGAGTACCGGCTCGGCAGCAGCTACATTCTGGGCAAGTACGTGGCCCTGGCCGGCAACTACGACAGCAATTACGGCTGGGGGGCGGGCCTGCGCTTCATTTACTAGCCTCAATTTCCTCTGCATCGGCTTAGCGGCAAGCCTGAATTAACGCGCTCACGCTGAGCGTAGCCGTAGCATCCGTAGTGTAGTTGTCGTTGTTCACGCACACAAACAACTGTCGCGTACCCGGCGGCAGGGTAACCGGCCGGGTTTCCTAGGGCGTGTTAACGGCCGCCCGCAGGCAAGTACTGCCGTTTGTAATGGTGCCTTTAGTATCCAGAAACTGCTGGGCCGCTGCCGCATCAGCCGTAATGTACCAGTGGCACTTGGTACTTATTGTGGGCGGTGCACTGTTGCCCTGCCTGGTAAGGGCCGTGGCTGCGGTACCCAGCAGGGCCGGAGTGGCCATGCCGCCACTACCAGCCACCGCCAACGCCGTCGACCACCCGAGTAGCCCGCGGGGCCCTAGTGAGCACTGGTTCCCGCGGCTGGGGCGGGCGCTACGGCCCAGGAGCCCGTTCTTTGCCCGGCTACTTCGCTTTTTTCGCTTTTTCAGGTTGCCCGAATGGATTTGCTAACGGTATCGGGCCTCGGCCTTGCGGAGCGCGGCCGGGTTGTGCTGGCGCCCCTCAGCTTTGGGCAGCGCGCCGGGCAGCGCCTGGCCCTGGCCGGTGAGAGCGGAGCTGGCAAAAGCACGCTCCTCCAGCTCATTGCCGGGCTAGTACAGCCCAGCAGCGGCACCGTGCACGTGGCCGGCCGCCGCGTGCGGGGCCCCGCCGAGGTGCTGGTGGCCGGCCACCCGGGCGTGGCCTACCTCTCGCAGCGCTCCGAGCTGCCGCAGCACCTGCGCGTGGAGCAGGTGCTGCGCTACGCCCAGGCCCGCCCCGCCGCCGACGCGCCGGCCCTGTTCGCCCTCTGCCGCATCGACCACCTGCTGGCCAACCGCACCGACCAGCTTTCGGGCGGCGAGCAGCAGCGGGTGGCCCTGGCCCGGCTGCTGCTGGGGCCCCGCAGCTGCTGCTGCTCGACGAGCCCTTCTCGAACCTCGACCGCACCCACAAGCGCCAGCTCCGCGCCGTGCTCGACGATGTAGGCACGCGCCTGGGCATCACGAGCGTGCTGGTATCGCACGATGCGGCTGATACGCTGCCCTGGGCCGACGAAATTTTGGTGCTGCGCCGCGGCCAGCTGGTGCAGCAGGGGCCTCCGGCGCAACTGTACCGCCAGCCGGCCGACGCCTACACCGCCGCGTTGTTTGGTGACTATTACCTGGTGCGCGGGGCCGACCGCCGGGCCCTGGCGCCCGACGCGGGGCCCCCAGCGGCCGGCACCGCCCTGCTCGTGCGCCCCGAAGACCTGTGCCTTGGGGCCCCCGGCAGCGGCGCGGCCGGCACGGTTCGAGCCGTGCGCTTCATGGGCAGCCATTACGAACTGGAAATTCAGTTGGCCGAAACCGCCGTGCGCCTGCTCGCTACCACGGCCGCCCCTGCCCCCGGCGCCGCGGTGTACGTGGCCCTGGCCCCCGGCGCCGGCTGGGAAATACCGGACGACGCCGAGCCTGCTGCGTGAAAAAGGATAACTAAATAAAGCCGTTAGGCCATCCTACAGCACGCTGTAGGATGGCCTAACGGCTTTATAATAATTTCAAAAGTTAACTGCTTACCGCAGCTCGCTGATGGCGGCGGGGTCCATGTCGGTGTACTCCAGGTTTTCGCCGCCCATGCCCCAGATGAAGGTGTAGCCCGCCGTGCCGCAGCCCGAGTGGATGGACCACGGCGGCGAGAGGATGGCCTGGCCCTCGCCCACCCACAGGTGGCGGGTTTCCTGGGGCTGGCCCATGAGGTGCAGCACGCGCTGGCCCTCGGGCAGGTTGAAGTAGAGGTATGCCTCCATGCGCCGGTCGTGGGTGTGGGCGGGCATGGTGTTCCACACGCTGCCGGGGTGCAGCTGCGTGAGGCCCATCACCAGCTGGCAGCTCGTAATGCCTTCGTTGTAAATGTATTTGTAGATGGTGCGCTGGTTGGCCGTTTCCAGGGCCCCCAGCGTCACGGGCGTGGCCTCGGCCTGGGTGCGGCGGGTGGTGGGATAGGCGCGGTGGGCGGGCGTGCTGAGCAGGTAGTAGCGGGCCGGCTGGGCCGCGTCGGCGCTGGCAAGCTGCACGTCGCGGGCGTCGCGGCCCACGTATAGGCAGTCCTGGGGCCCCAGCGCGTAGGCGGTGCCGTCTACCGTCACGGTGCCGGCGGCGCCGGTGTTGAGAATGCCCAGCTCGCGGCGCTGGAGGAAGAAATCGGCCTTCAGGTTGTCGGGGCAGGACAAGGCCAGCGGGGCCCCGGTGGGCACGGCGCCGCCCACCACCATGCGGTCGTAGTGGGTGTACACGAGCGTCACCTCGCCGGGCACGAACAGGGTTTCGATGAGGAAATTTTCGCGCAGCTCGGCGGTGTTCATGGCCGCCGTTTCGCGCGGGCCAATGGCATAGCGTTGGGTCATTTCGGTAGGGAAGGAACGCAAGAGAAAGTCGGTGGAAAGAGTAACGTCGTGCAAAAAGGCAGTCATGTAGCGCGCAGCGAAGCAGCACTACCGCGTAACTGACTAGGGTTTACTGCCGCAGTAGAGATGCTTCGGCTGCGCGGACGCCAGATGGGCATGACGGCCTTTTCTGCTGTTGTTATCTATTAAATGATTAACAATTCAATCAATTACCGGCCCATCCAGCCGCCGTCTACGGTCAGGATGGTGCCGTGCACGTAGTCGGCGGCGGCGCTGGCCAAGAACACGGTGGGGCCCTTGAAGTCGTCGGGCTGGCCCCAGCGGCCCGCGGGGATGCGGCTGAGGATGGCGGCCGAGCGGTCGGCGTCCTGGCGCAGGGCCTCGGTGTTGTCGGTGGCGACGTAGCCCGGGGCGATGGCGTTCACGTTCACGCCGCGGCCGGCCCACTCGTTGGCCAGGGCCTTCACCAGGCTGCCGATGGCGCCCTTGCTGGCCGCGTAGCCCGGCACGTTAATGCCGCCTTGAAACGTGAGCAGCGAGGCCGTGAAGATGATTTTGCCGCGGCCGCGGGCCAGCATCCGGGCCCCCACGGCACGCGCCAGGCGGAAGGGCGCGTCGAGGTTGATGGCCAGCACGTCGTCCCAGTCGGCGTCGGGGTGCTCGGCGGCGGGGGCCCGGCGGATGGTGCCGGCGTTGTTAATCAGAATGTCGAGGACCGGGAAGTCGGCCAGCACCTGCTTGGTAAACGCATCGGCACTGGCGCGCTGGCTGAAATCGGCCTGGTAGGTGCTGAACTGCCGGCCCAGGGCCCGCACCTGGCGGCCCACTTCGCCGCCGTCGGCGGCCAGCGAGGCCGACACGCCCACGATGTTGGCGCCGGCCTCAGCCAGGCCCACGGCCATTGCCAGGCCAATGCCCCGGTTGCAGCCCGTGACGAGGGCAGTTTGGCCGGCGAGGTCGAAGGCCGCGGAAAGCGACATAGGAAAGCTGAAAAAGGTGGGACGTTGGGCCCCAGCTGCGGCGGCTGGGGTTGGGCAAATGTATTGCCCGCTGCCGGGCCAACCAGTCCGCGGCCCTGGCCGCGCCCAAATCCTTGCTTCCGCCAGGCCGTGGGCCCGCGCCTCCGCGCCGCGAGGCCCAAACTTGGCCCGGCGAACCCACCAAACCCGCTGGGCCAGGCCAAGAAGGCGCCGGGGCCCTGCCAGCGCATCCCCAAAATGAAATGCAGAACACCCCAGTCATTTGTTGGTGAGGCAATATATGGTTTAATGCCAAATAGTTAAGATAAAATGCGTGCTGATTTGGGCAGGTTGTCAGCCTGCACCCGGTGCGCTGCGCTGCCCAATCATCGCTCGCCGTAAGCGCGCCTGCCGTTGCACAATGCTCAGCCCGGGCTGTACCGTGCCGGGGGCGGCCGGCGGCCCGGGGCACGGTTTGGTTCGCCGGGGCCCGGGCGCCGTTGGCCGGGTTTTCGCCGCTGCCCGTCTAATCACCCGGGCCCCGGTGGGGTTTCGTGCGCAATTTTAACACACCAACCGCTGCGGAAACAGGCCGGTAAGCAGCCGCCGAGTTGGTACGTTTTCTCTTCAACGCCCCGTTTTTGCCGTCTATGAAAGCTACGTTACTTGCTGTGTGCCTGTTACTTTCTTTTTTGGGTGCGGCGGTGGCCGCGCCCCGCGCCCTGCCGGGGCCCTGGCCCCACCGCGAAGGTGCCCGGCCGCTGCTGCGTTTCCTGGTAGCCACGCTGCGAGTGCCCGACCGCCAGGCGCTGGCCATCCAGCAAGTGCTCAAAACCCGCGCCCTGGGCACGCCTACTCCCGAGGAACTGGCCGCCCTGCTGCGCCCGGTGCTCACGGAGGCCCAGTTTGCCAAATTCCAGGACCTGGTGAACAGCGGGCTGCTGGGCTCCAACCTGACGTACCTGGCCTCGCTGCACTAAGCCGGCCCAGCCGGGTGCCAACGGGCGCGCCGCGCCGCCAATGGGGCCCCGGGGCCCCATTGGCGGCGCATCTTTGCGCCTCACCCCGCACCCCGCCCATGACCCTTGCCTGGACCCTCCAGCCGTTTGCCGCCCTGTCGGTGCCCGAGCTTTACGCGCTGCTCCAGTTGCGCAGCGCCGTGTTTGTGGTGGAGCAAACCTGTGCCTTTCAAGACATTGACGGCCACGACGCCGAAGCTCTGCACCTATTGGGCCGCACCGAAACTGGCGAGCTGGCGGCCTACGCCCGGCTGTTTCCGGTGGGCCGCAGCTACCCCGAGGCCAGCATCGGGCGGGTAGCGGTGGCCCTCGCGTTTCGCCGCCACGGCCTGGGCCGGCAGCTCATGGGCGAGGCCCTGGCCCGGTGCGCGGCGCAGTGGGGCCCCCAGCCCATCCAAATCGGGGCGCAGCTTTACTTGCGCGAATTCTACCGCAGCTTCGGCTTCGAGCAAGTAGGCGACGAGTACCTGGAGGACGACATCCCACACATCCACATGCTGCGGCCGTAGCGGGGCGCACAGTTCAAATTGAGTTGGTTGTAGAAAGGCTAGTTGATTTGTAATACGCTGTATATGAATTATTGAAACAGGATATACGTGTTGAACTTCTATAATAAGGTTTTGGTATAAGTCTTTTTTAACGCGAATAGTAAGACCGCCAAACACGGATGAGAGAACGGTCGGAATCCATCGTGCTGTCTCGGACGACTAATTGGTGCGCCGAGAGGGTAGTAATCGTAAGTTCGCTTGGATTTCCTATCACCTTGCCAATTTCTTCTTGATGGATATACTTAAGGTCGGCCAAGTGAGAGTCACCAATTCGATAAACTAGGAGATTATTTCCTTGACGAGTGTAAGAGTGCTCTTCGTGTAAGCTACCGGAATAATTCCACCTAGTAGGCCCAATCGTGAGCAAAGCATTAGCAGGCAGGGGGGCCATAAATTTGTTACTGAATTCACGTCGGGAATTGTAGAAAGCTGCCCCAGTAGAATCGTAGCGCCAGCGCCCTATTAACGTTGTGCTGAGTGGTTCAACCACTTCGGTTGGGTGGGTCGAATGCTCACAACTTGCTAGCAGCAAGAAGAAAATTACCAGACTTGCAGGAAGGAGTTGAGCAAAAGAGTCTTTCATGCAAGAAAGATAAATTCAATGTCATAAATAAATACTCGGCATCATACTTACTCAGCAAGTCGAAACTATACAGCTAACAGGTTCTTATTGGTGAGTTCCGTAACGTGAGAAGCCCCGGTCGCATCAGCAGCTGGGGCTTCTCCCGTTGCGGGGTGATGCTACCGTGGGGCCCCACGGGGTTTGGGCGGGGCACGGCGGGCGGCCGACCTTTGCCCGCGCTTGCGCCGCCGGGGTTGCGGCGGTTTGCCTTGTTCCGTTATGCCGCGTTCTGTTCGTTTTTCGCTGCCGGCTGTGCCCGCCGTGCTGCTGGCCATTGTGAGCGTGCAGGGCGGCGCGGCCATTGCCAAGGGCTTGTTTCCGGTGCTGGGGGCGGCGGGCACCACCAGCTTGCGCATCGGCTTGTCGGCGCTGGTGCTGCTGGCGGTGGTGCGGCCCCGGCTAGGGCAGCTGGGGGCCCCGCAGTGGCGGGCCGTGGTGCCCTACGGCCTGGCGCTGGGGCCATGAACTTCCTATTTTACTGCGCGCTGGCGCGGGTGCCGCTCGGCCTGGCCGTGACGCTGGAGTTTGTGGGGCCCTGGGCTGGCGCTGGCCGGCTCGCGGCGCTGGCTCGACGGCGTGTGGGTGCTGCTGGCCGCCGCTGGCATTGCCCTCATTGCCCCGTGGCACGGCGCGGGCGTGGACCTGCTGGGGCTGGGCTTCGCGCTGGCCGCCGGCGGGTGCTGGGCCGTGTACATTGTGCTGGGCAAGCGCACGGCCGCCGTGCTGCCCGGGCCGGTGGCCGTGGCGGTCGGGATGCTGTTTGCCACGCTGCCGGTGCTGCCCTTCGGGGTGGCCAGCGGCAGCCTGCTGGGGCTCACGCCGCACCTGCTGCTGCTGGGCGGGCTGCTGGCGCTGTTTTCGAGCGTCCTGCCGTTCTCCCTGGAAATGCAGGCCCTCCGGTCGTTGCCCACCCGCACGTTCAGCATCCTGATGAGCCTGGAGCCGGTGGCGGCGGCTTTGTCGGGCTGGCTGCTGCTGGGCGAGCGGCTGACGGTGGGGCAGTGGCTGGCCGTGGGCTTTATTGTGGTGGCCAGCGCGGGCGCCACCCTCACCGCCCAGCACCCCCAGCCGGTGCTCACCAGCGAATAGGCCAGGGCCCCACGGGCCACGATTCGGTGCGGGTTGCCTGCGTAAATTATTTCGCGGCCCGCAGGCGTTGGCGGGACCTCGACGCCTGCGACTAAGCTTCTCCGCGTCATCCTGCTTACTTCGGGGCCGTACTACGGTTGTTATTTATGGTTACGGTCTTTTTATTGCGCACGCTATTGGGCCCAGTGGTGGGCGGCGGCTGTTACCCATGGTGCCCGACGGCTTCACCTTCCAGTTCGAGCGCCTAGTCGGTCGTTATCCAGGCCGTCCTCGTCACGGCCGTTATCTGGCGGGTCGTTCAAGTTAAATTGGCCGAAATCCAGCCGTTCATCTGCTTCTGATTTTAGCCGTAGTTGCTGAATAAGTTGCGCCGCCCGCCCAAATAATAACCGGCGCTGAATAACTGATTCCACTGCCCGGGCCAGTTGGTAGTGGCAATATTAGCGCGGTACTTGCGCGCAGCTTTTGCAAAAGCTGCACATTTTTTATCCAGTTTCAACCAGTTGCGGTAATTTACTCGTAGTAAAAATAAGTGTCGATTTAGTGCGCGTTTGCATTACTTTTGCCCCACAATAATTGCGTAATTTTATTTTTTGACAACATGGCTTTAAATTTTGATGAATTTCAGAAAGTAGTTGAGTCTGCCCAGCAGGCCGACGCAGTGAAGGCGGACCTGAAACGCGCCCTGAAAAAAGTGACGAGCGCGCTGGATGCGTTGCAAGGCGCCCTCGGCGATATGGAAAACGTGCTCGCCGACGATTACGTGGCCACCCCAAAAGAGCGCAAGCCGCGCCAGCTCCGGGCTCCTAAAGCCGAAAACGCAGGTGACGCTTCCAGCGTAACGGGCAAAAAGCCCGGCCGCCCCAAGAAGTCGGCAGAATAGCATTACCGGATTCTAATAAAAATACCCCCGCTTCTAAATAAAGCGGGGGTATTTTTATTAACGGTACTCGGATTAGCAGGTGTGTCCCACCGCCTGAGCTAATTAATGGCAGAGCAATACAAGCCGACCCATAAAATTGATAAAGGTTGGCCTTGCTGAAATATAAAATAATTGTGTGTGCTTCATACCTGCAAAACTTATATTGAGCCATCAATTCATTCTTTACTGCGGCTACTATCAGGCGCTATTGGCTTTTGGCCCGGTATGGCAGCCAATGCCTTTTAATAACAAAAGCCCAACCCTCAAAAAAGCCCCGGCTGCTAACGCGACTGAGGCTTTTTGAGGATTGGGCCGGGGCCCGAAGGGCGCTTTGGCCAAGCGGCGCGGATGCGGCGCCGCGCCCTTTGTGCTGGCGAGCGTGCACAAGCCATAAAAACAGGGGCCCGCTGGTTGCTACCAGTGGGCCCCTGCCTTGAGAAAAAATGCTCGGACTAATTCCGGCTAGACGGGTGCCTTTTCAGGATCTGGCGCGGGGCTGGGGTACTACAGGTTTTTCAGCCAGGCGGCGCGGGCGGCCAGTTGGTCGGGGGTGGCGGCGGGGTCGGGGGCGAAGCGGTAGCGTTGGATGTCCTCGGCGGCGGTCAGCTTCACGCGTACGTCTTTGGCGGGGGCCCCGGCGCGGCGGGTGCTCAGGGCCAGGTCGGCGCCGGCGGGGCGGGCGCTGATTTTGTCGAGGGCGGCGGCGTAGTTGCGGCGGTCGATAACGGTGCCGTCCACGGCCGTGAGCTGGTCGCCGGCGGCTACTCCGGCGGCTTGCAGGGCCGGGCTCACTTGGCGGAAGTACACCTCGTCGCCGCGCACCTGATAGGCCACGGGGGCCCCCAGGGTGGCCAGTTGGCGGCCGGTGTGCAGCACAGCATCGTAACGGATGCCGATGCGGCCGAAGTACTCCTTGAGCGGCAGCGGCTCGGTGCCCTGCACGTAGCGCTGGAAGAAGTCGCCGATTTCGGGGTAAGTGAGGGCCGTGAAGTCCTGAAAGAAATTCTGCTCGCTGATGGGGCGGTCGGGGCCGTACTTCTTGGCCAGCTGCAGCAGCACGTCGCGCAGGCCGCGGGTGCCGTGGCTCAGCTCCAGCAGGCGCAGGTCGAGGGCGCTGGCCGTCAGGGCCCCACGCTGGTAAATGTTGCCGTACTGGCGCTGCCCTTCGTCGGAGAACGAGTTGAGGCCCAGCTTGCTAAGCGAGTACGTGGTGTCGGAGCGGGTGCGGTCAAAGCGCTCCTCGTTGTGGAGCACGTCCAGGTAGTCGTTGAGCGGCACCAGGCCCCCGCGCAGCTGCATCATGTGCGAGGCCCACTCCGTTACGCCCTCGTAAAGCCACAAGTGCTGCGAGCCGGTGGGGTTCACGAAGTTGAAGTGCTCGATGATTTCGGAGTGGATGTTGAGCGGCGTCACGATGTGGAAAAACTCGTGTGCGGCGATGTCCACCACGTTCTGCGCAAATTCCGGCGTCAGGGCCCCTTCGCGGATGATGTATTCCGAGCTGTAGGAGTGCTCCCAGGCCCCGGCGCTTTTGTCGCTGAACAGATACAGGAACGCGTAGCGCTTCACCGGCAAGTCGCCCCCCAGGAAGACCTGCGCGGCGCCCAGCATCTTCTGCATGTCGGCCAGCAGCGGCGTGGCCTGCACCAAGCCGGTGGCCGAGTAGCAGTACAGGGCCACGTCGGCGTTGCCAACCTTGGTCTTAGCATTCGTGAGGTTGCCGAGCAGGATGGGCGAGTCCACGGCTTGGTCGTAGCTTTTGGCGTGGAAGTAGCCGTCGCCGTCGGGCACGAGCACGGTGCCCACCGTCCAGGCGGCGGGGTGGTTCAGCTTAAGGCGCAGGGGCTTGGCCTGCCAGCCCTGCGGGTAGCCGAGCACCGTTTGGCCGTTCACGAGGGCGTGGTCGGGCTCGAGCGACGAGCCGCACATGCGGTAGATGTTGTGCTCGGGCACGGGCGTGGCCCAGGTTTCGGCGATGGTGTAGCGGATTTCGCGGGTTTTGGTGGGCTGGGCCAGCTCCCACTGGTTGGGGCCGATTTGCTTGCTGCCCAGCGGCTTGCCCTTGGCGTCGAAGGCCTCGAACTGGCGCACGTAGCGGCCCATGTCCATCACTTGGTAGGTGCCGGGCGCAGTGGCGGCAAACTGGTACACGGCCTGCTCCTTGCCGAGCTTGGGCGTTTCGAGCCGCACCTGGAACTGGTGGGGCCCCGCGGCGGGGTCCATGCTCACGGTGTAGGTCAGCTCTTTGGGGGCCGGGGCGGCCATGGCGGGGGCCGCCGCCAGCAGTAGCGCGGCAAGGCCGAAAAAGGAGGTTTTCAAAGAAAAAACGGGAATGAATGGGAAAATGCAGGTACAAAGAACGGCAGGGGCGGCGCAGGTTGCCGCGGGCTGCGTAAGCAGGCCAGGGGCCCCCGATCCGGGCTGCCGGCTTTTCGCCGGCTGCCCGGTAATCGTTGCTGCTCCCCGCGGTAATTGCCGGGCGGGGACGCGCCACGGTTTGGTTGCGATTCAGCAATTTTCAACGATTCAACGATTCAACGATTACCGGGCAGCCGGCGAAAAGCCGGCAGCCCGGCCCCACTACCCGCCCTTCACTTCCCACTCCTCGCTTCCCAAAAATGTACACTAATCCTATCCTCGACGACAACTTTCCCGACCCCACCGTGATTGGGGCCCCCGACGGCTGGTACTACGCCTATGGCACCCAAACCCGGCTGGCCGATGGGCAGATTGTGAACATCCAGGTGGCCCGCTCGCGCGACCTGGTGGCCTGGGAGCACCTCGGCGACGCCCTGCCGCAGAAGCCCACTTGGGCCGCCGGCACCCAGAAATTTTGGGCCCCCCACGTGAGCCACGCCGCCGGCCGCTACTACCTGTACTACTCGGCCCGGCCCGACGATGCACCCGACGGGGCCCTGGCGCTGGCCGTAGCCGTGGCCGGTAATCCCGCCGGCCCGTTCGTGGACGCCGGCCAGCCGCTGCGCCGGGGCCCCGGCTTCACCTGCATCGACCCGATGGCCTACGACGACCCCGCCACCAACCAGCGCCTGCTGTACTGGGGCTCAGGCTTCGGGCCCCTGTGGGTGCAGGCGCTGGCCGAAGACCGGGTGAGCTTCGCGCCGGATAGTGAGCCGCAAGCACTGATCTGGCCCAGCGGCCCGGCCGATGATGCCGCCAACTACCACCGGCTCATCGAGGGCAGCTGGGTGCACCGGCACGACGGCTGGTACTACCTGTTTTTTTCGGGCGATAATTGCTGCGGGCCCCACGCGCACTACGCCGTGCTGGTGGCCCGCAGCCACGCCGCCCTGGGGCCCTACGAGGTGCAGCAAGCGCCCGTGGTGGCGGCCAACGCGCACTGGCTGGCGCCGGGCCACAACTGCGTGGTGACCGATGCCGCCGGGCACGACTGGCTGGCCTACCACGCCATCGACCCGGCCCAACCCACCTTCGCCGCCATCGACGATTCGGAAGGCTACGCCCGCCGCGTCCTGCTGCTCGACCGCCTCGAATATGGCCCCGACGGCTGGCCGCGCGTGGCCGGTGGGGGCCCCTCGTGGCAGCCGCAACCCGCGCCCGCCGGGCCCCTCGTACCTTAGGCTTTCCCACCCCCGCGCCGTTATTTATGCCGCTTTCTATTACGAATGCCTGCCGCCAGGCGGCGTTGCTGGCGCTGGCCGCCGGGGCTCTCGCCGGGCCCGCCGCCGCCCAGGACCCGGGGGGACCCGCCGCCCCCAAAGTTGCTGAGGTTGCCTGCGGGCTGTGCGCTCGGCGCCCGCCGCCCGGGCCGCCGGGGCCCCGCTCATCTTGGAGGCCCAGGTGCTGACCGCGCAAAGCTTCTGGGACGGCGGCCACCGGCACCTATTCACCCGGCACCGGCTGCGGGTGTTCAGCCTATTAAAGGGCAGCGTGGCCGATACCGCCGGCCTGGTGGTGGTGACCGAAGGCGGCCAGCTGGGGCTTGATCAGCAAGTGCTTACCAACACGCTGCGCCTGGCGCCGGGCCAGCAGGGCGTGCTGTTTTTAACGCCTGCTCCGTGGCCCGGGCTAGACTTGGCGGGGCCTACCTACGCGGCCTACGGCAGCACCCAAGGCTTCGTGGCCTACGATTTGGCCCACGCCACCGCCGCCGACCCGGTGCGCGCCTACCCAGCCATCGACGCCGCTTTCTACCAGTCCCTCGACCCGCAGGGGGCCCGTGTGCGCCACACCTTGCAGCCCAACCCCGCCCTGGCCGCTGCCCAACGGCACCAGCTGGCCGCGGCCAAGGGCACGGCGGTGGCCACCATTTCGGGCATTCAGCCGGCGCAGCTCACGGCCGGCACCGGGGCGGTGCTCACCATCCGGGGCAGCGGGTTTGGCGAGGCGCGGGGCGCGGGCTTCGTGGAGTTTGCCAATGCCGACGACGGCGGGCGCACCTTCGAGCAGCCGTTGGCCGCCGACTACCTGGCCTGGGCCGATGGCGTTATCCAAGTGCGGGTGCCGTCGACGGGGGTGGGCGGACACCCGGCCGGCTCGGGGCTGGTGCGCGTCACGCCCGACGGGGGTACGGTGGGGGCCAGCCCCCAGTTGCTCACGGTGGTGTACGCCCTTAGCAACGTGAAGAGCACCGACGCCGTGCCCACCGTGCAGCGCCCCAACCATGTGGCCACCAACGGCCTGGGCGGCCTGACGTTCCGCCTCGCCCCCAACTTTGGCGACAACGCCGCCGCCGGCGCGGCCTGGCAGCGGGCCCTGGCCAACTGGCGCTGCCAAACCGGCATGAACTGGGCTCTGGGCGACGCCGCCCCGTCCAACGACATCGCCAGCGACGGCCGTAGCACCGTGGCCTTCGACCTGGCCAGCGCCGCGCTGCCGGCCGGCGTGCTGGGCCGCACCACCAGCTACTACCAGGGCTGTTTTGCGGCCGACCGCTCGGTGGTGTTCTACGTGGGCGAGGTGGACATGCAGTTCAGCACCGCGGCAGCGTTTCAGTTTGGGCCGGCGCTGGCGGTGGGCTTGGCCATTGATTTTGAGACGGTAGCGGTGCACGAGTTGGGCCACGCCCAGCAGCTCAGCCACCTCATCCGGCCGGGGGCCATCATGCACTACGCCGTGGCCCGGGGCCAAAACTCGCGCCGCCTGGCCCCCGAAAGCGACGTGGCCGGCGGCCGCCAGGTGCTGCGCACCCGCAGCTTCCGCACCGCGGCTGCGGCGGGCCGGCGCTGCTGCCGGCCCCGCTCACGGCCCTCAGCGCCGCCGTGGAAACCGGCGGGGCCCCGTGCTGCGCTGGACCACCCAGGCCGAGTGCTTCCTCGCCGGCTTCGTGGTGGAGCGCAGCGCCGGCCTCGACACCGCCGCGGCCACCGCCGGCTGGCAGCCCGTGGCCACCGTGGCGCTGGGGGCCCCCGGCGGCATTTATCAGGTAACCGACGCCCGGCCCGCCACCCGCCTCGTGTACTACCGCCTGGCCCTGCTGCGCCCCGACGGCACCCGCGACTACGCCGCGCCCCTGCCCGTGGCCCCCGACGCCGCCCCGGTAGCCGACCTGTTCCCGAACCCCGTCACCGGCACCCAGCTCAGCCTCCAGTACCCGGCCGCGGCCAACGTTACGGCCCTCACTTACAGCATCTACGACGAGTTGGGCCGCCGCTACCGGCTAGCCGCCGCCGCCGTGCAGCCCGGCCTCAACGTGCTGACGTTTGACGTGGGGGCCCTGCCGCGGGGCTTCTACATTTTCCGCTGGCAGGATGGGCAGGGCAACAACCAAAGCCGCAAATTCCTGCGGCTGTAAGGCCACCGGGGCCCTACGGCACGCGCTGCAAGTCCAGGTCCTGGAAGTCGTAGCTGAAGTCAGTTTGCTCGGAAACGGGCTTCATTTTCAGGCCCGTGGCCTTGCCCTGCTCGTCCAGCGTGAAGGTGGCAAAAGCATCGGCGTGGAAGCTTTGGTCGCGCCAGCGCACCACGTAGGTATTGCCGCGGTAGGGCAGCAGCTGGCCCACCAGGCGCGGCGAGCGGGCGGCCCGCAGCCACAGCTGGGGCCCCTGGGCGGCGAGGGTCACGTCGCCAAACCAGGCGTCGTGGTAGCGGCCGAGGTACGGCTTGTAGTCCGGGCGCTTGGGGGTGGCTTTTTGGGCCAGGGCCACCTGCTTCATGGCGGTGGCCAGGTCGCGGTCGTAGCCGCCGCCGTAGCCTTTCATGCGCTCAACCATTTCCGCCACCGGGTCGTGGGCGGGCAGGCCCAGGTATTGGTCCTCAATGAAATTATTGACGGCCAGGAAAGCGGCCCCGCTTTCCTGGTTGGTGAGCACGATGATGCCCAGGTGCTGCTCGGGCACCAGCACCACCTGCGTCACCATGCCGGGCAGGCCGCCGGTGTGCGACACTTCCTTGTAGCCGCGCGCGTCGCGCAGAAACCAGCCCAATCCGTAGGCCCCGAAGTGCGTGTTGTAGGGCGAAGGCCGCGGGCCGACGTGCAGAATGGTTTGGGGTGACCACAGCTCGTACTGGGTGGCGGGCTTCAGCAGCGGGGCTGGGGCCCCCGGGCCGCCCAGCAGCATCAGGGCCCACTTGCTCAGGTCGTTCACGCTGCTGTAGATGCCGCCCGCCGCGCCGGTCACCAGGCCCTGGTCGCGCTGAATGACCCGCACCTGGCCGTCCACTTCGGCGTGGGCGTCGATGACGTTGGTGGCGTCGGGCAGGCGCGAAAAGCCGGCCGCGCTGCGGCTCATGCCCAGCGGCTTCAGCAGGCGCGCTTCCACAAAAGCGGCCCACGGCTGGCCGCTGATGCGCGCCACTACTTCGCCCGCCACCAGGTACAAGTTGTTGTCGTAGTCGAACTTGGTGCGGAACGACGACACCGGCTTGAAGTAGCGCAGGTTGTGGATGATGTCCTTGGTGGTGAAGTCGGTCGAGTCCGGGAAGAACATCAAATCGCCGGCGCCCAGGCCCAAGCCGCTGCGGTGGCACAGCAGGTCGCGCACCGTGAACTCGGCCGTCGCGTAGGGGTCGTACAGCTTGAATTCGGGCACGTAGTCCGTCACCTTATCGTCCCAATGCAGCTTGCCCTCGTCCACGAGCAAACCCAGGGCCGCCGTGGTAAACGCCTTGGTATTGGAGGCAATGCCGAAGAGCGTGTTGGCGTCCACCGGCGCTTTGGTGGCGAGGGAGCGCACGCCGTAGCCCTTGGCCAGCACCACTTGCCCGTCCTTCACCACGGCCACCGCCATGCCCGGCACCTTGAAGGCTTGCAAGGCGTGCGCCACCACGGCGTCCACCGCCGCCACATCCAGCGTCAGGGCTGGGGCGGGCGCCGCCGCGGGGAACGGGGCAGGCGCGGGGGCCTGGGCCGCGGCCGAAAAGGATGTGCACAGGGCCAGGGCCCAACGGAGCATACCGGGTCGGTTCATAGCGGGAGCGTGGGAGTGAGGCGTTAGCCGTCAAGCGACTAGCGCTCCCAAGGTAGGGCCCCGGCGCTAGAAGCTGGGCAAAGCATTAGCGGCGGCGGCCTGCGCGGCGGGGCCCACGGCGTAGGCGGCCAGCTGCGCCGCGTCGAGGTTGCCGTTCAGCCACTCGGTTTCAATCTGGGCCCCCAGCTTTTGGTAGAAGCCGATGGCCGGCTCGTTCCAGTCCAGCACTTGCCACTTCATGCGGTGCGCGCCGGTGGCGCGGGCCTCGGCCACCACGGCGTCGAACAGTAGCCGGCCCAGGCCCCCGCGGCGGGCGGTTTCGGTCACCACCAGGTCTTCGAGGTACAGCATGCGGCCCTTCCAGGTGGAGTAAGCGGTGTAGAACAGGGCCAGGCCGATGAGCTGCTGCGCCGCGTTTTCGAGCACGAAAAACCCGAAGATGGGCTGGGGCCCAAACCCGTCGCGCTGCATGGCGGCCAGGGTATTGGTCACGGCATCGGGCGCCTTTTCGTACACGGCCAGTTCCTGGATTAGGGCCAGCACCTGGGGCAAGTCGGCAGCGGTGCCGCGGCGGAGAACGGGAGAATCGGACATCAGTTAGCAAGGAACAGTCGTCGGTGAACGGTTGGCAAAGGGCCCGCAAGCGCCGGGTTGGTGGCAGAAATCAGCAACGAAAATGAGCAGTAAAAAACGCCGCGGGGGCATTGTTTACTGCTCATTGCCAACTGCTAACTGAAAAACTACATCGATGGCTGCATCTTCTTGATGTCCTGGGTGGCGTTCACTGAGTTCAGCTCGCGCAGGGCATCGGGCTGCTTGGCGCCCTTTGTCGAGTCGGGGGCCGGGGGCAGCGGGGGCAGGGCTGTCACGGCGGCACCATCGTCGGTGGCATCGGCCGACGAGCCGCAGGAGGTGAGCGAGAGCGAAACCAGGGCGGCCAGCAGGCCAGGGAACAGCAGCTTTTTCATGAAGTAAAGACGGGTTTGGGGCCGCAAGTTACGCACGGTTGCCGGGCGGCGGCGCGCTTGCTTACGTAATCGGCTGGGCCGGTGGGGCCCCAGGCGCCAACTTATTTCACGTTCGGCGTCACGTTCATGTTGGCGAAGCAGAAGCTCCACACGTCGGCCCACTCCTGAATTTGGAGCTTGGTGCTTTTGCCCGCGCCGTGGCCGGCGTTCACGTCCACCCGAATGAGGGTGGGGTTGGGGCCCGTGTTGGCGGCTTGCAGGGCGGCGGCAAACTTGAACGAGTGGGCCGGCACTACCCGGTCGTCGTGGTCGGCGGTGGTCACCATCGTGGCGGGGTAAGCAGCCGGCTTTAGGTTGTGCAGCGGCGAGAACTTGTAGAGGTTGGCAAACTGCGCGGCGTCCTTGCTGGTGCCGTACTCCGGGGCCCAGTTCCAGCCGATGGTGAAGTCCTGGTAGCGCAGCATGTCCATCACGCCCACGGCGGGCAGGGCCACTTTGCACAGGTCGGGGCGCTGCGTCATGGCGGCGCCCACCAGCAGGCCGCCGTTCGAGCCGCCGGCAATGGCCAGGTGCTCGTAGTCGGTGTATTGGCTGATTTTCAGGTACTCGGCGGCAGCGATGAAGTCGTCGAACACGTTCTGCTTGCGGGGCGTCATGCCGGCCTGGTGCCAGGCTTCGCCGTACTCGCCGCCGCCGCGCAGGTTCGGGATGGCTAGTACGCCGCCGTTCTCCAGCCACAGCATGCGCGCCACCGAAAAGCCCGGCGTGAGCGAGATATTGAACCCGCCGTAAGCGTACAAGTAGGTCGGGTTTTTCCCGTCCAGCTTCACGCCTTTTTTGTGGATGATGAACATCGGAATCTTCGTGCCGTCCTTGCTGGCGTAGAAGATTTGGGTGGTCAGGTAGTCGTCCGGGTTCACGTCCACGGTGGGGGCCCTAAACACGGTACTGGCGTTGGTGGCCAGGTCGTATTTGTAAATCGTGGTCGGGTACGTGAAGGATGTAAAGGCGTAGTAAACAGCCTTATCCGTGCGGCGGCCGCCGAAGCCGCTGGCCGTGCCAATGGCGGGCAGCGCCACGTCGTGCTGGAACTTGCCGGCCTCGTCGTACACCTTCACCAGCGAGCTGGCGTCGTGCAAGTACGTGGCCACCAGGTGCCCGCCCACTTGGCTGATGCCCTCCAGTTTATCTTTGGCCTCGGGCAACACGGTGCGCCAGCCGGCCTCCGCGGGCTTCTTGGGGTCGATGGCCACCACCCGGAAGCGGGGCGCTTTGTAGTTGGTGTACACCAGCACCTCGCCGCCCACGTTGCCAATCACGTGGTTCTGAAACTCGTAGGAGCTGATGAGCGTGGCCCAGGTGGCGGCCTGCTTGGGGTCGCGCAGGTCGCGCACCAGCAGGCGATTGCCGTCGGCCTTGCCGTCGGTGAGGGAGAGGGTCAGTAACCGCTCGTCCTCCGTGGCGTCGGCCATGCGGAAGCCCAGCACCATTTTCTTGTCCTCGTACACCAGCTTGTCGGCGCTCTGGGGTGTGTTCAGCTGGTGGAAGTACACTTTGTGAAACTCGTTCTTGCCGGCCAGGCCGTTTTCGCCGGCCTTGGGCGCGTCGTAGCGGCTGTAATAAAAGCCGTTTTTCACCCACGACGTGCCCGACACCTTCACCCAGTCCAGGGTTTCGGGCAGGGTTTTGTTCGTCGTTAAGTCCATGATTTTCACCTTATGCCAGTCCGAGCCGCCGCCGCTGGTGGCGTAGGCCAGGTAGCGGTGGTCGTTGCTGAAGGCCGTGCCCGCCAGCGCCGTGGTGCCGTCGGCCGAGAACTTGTTGGGGTCGAGCAGCACCTGGGGCTCGCCGGCGCCGGTTTGCACGTATACGACAGCCTGGTTTTGCAGGCCGTCGTTTTTGCTGAACACCAGCCGTTCGCCCACCTGCTCGGGCACGCCGTAGCGCTCGTAGTTCCAGAGCTTGGTGAGCCGGTCGCGGATTTTGTCGCGGAACGGAATCTGGCCTAGGTAGCCAAACGTCACCTCGTTTTCGGCCGTTACCCAAGCCTTGGTTTCGGGCGTGTCGAGGCTTTCGAGCCAGCGGTAAGGGTCGGGCACTTTGGTGCCGAAGTAGTCGTCAACCTGGTCGGTGCGGCGGGCGGCGGGGTATTTCAAGGGCGGGTTGGGGGCGATGGGGGGCACGTATTGGGGGCGCTTGGCGTGGGTGGGCTCGCCGGGCTCGGGCACCGTCATTTCGGTGAGGGCCTGGTGGTTGGGTAGCGTGTTGCGGGGCGGCGACGTGGCCCGGCAGGCGGCCGGGGCCACCAGCAGCCCCAGCAGGGCCAGCTTGTGGGTAGTATTCATACGACGGGAAGAACTAGGGCGCGGTAGTATTCTTCAAAGATAGAATAGTGCTGCATCGAATGGGCCAAGCTGCCGGCTTTTCACCAGCCGCCCGGTAATCACCAGGGCCCCCACCAAGCACTTTGCTGCGCAACGACCGTTCTGGCAATGCAACGGTTAGCGGGCAGCCGACGAAAAGCCGGCAGCCCGCCCCGGGCCCTACTCCGCCGTGTCCGGCGCGGGTGGCCCCGGCGGCGGCGGCCAGCAACTCGGGCAACTGGCCGCGAAGCCAGGCCATTTCCTCGTCCACGCGCTGGCTCACGAGGCGCTCCACTTCCAGGCGCTGGGTGGGGGTGAGGAGTTCAGCAGCGGGCGTCGCGGGGGTTTCGCTGGGGCCCCCGGCGGCCAGCACCAGGGCTTCGGCGCGCTTCACGCGGGCGGCGGCATCGGCCACGGCGGCGGCAGCTTGCTCGGCGGCGGTTTTGGCCCCGGCGGCGGCGTGGGTGGCGCTCAGGTTTCGCGGCGCTGCTGCCGCCGCCACTGCCCCAGGCTGATGCGCAGCATCACGTACAGCACCAGGCTCAGAATGCCCAAAATGAGGGCCAGCGGGGCGGCGAAGCGGTCGAGCAGGCTGGTAGCGCCCGATGGCGCGGCGGTGCCGGGGGGGCAGCATGGCGCCGGGGTTGGCGTCGCGCACAGCCTGGGCCTGGGCTTCGGCGGCTTCGGCTGGGCCGGGGGCCCCGTTGCCGGCGGTGGCGGTGGTATCGGCGGTGGTGGGCACCATGGCGGCGGGCACGTCGCCGGGGGGCGTGCCGCTGGCCACGTAGTTGGTCAGGGCGGTTTCAAGGGCTTGCAGGCGGGCGAGGCGGGCGGGGTCGCGGCGGCGGGCAGGGGAGGCCTTCAGCTTCTGCACAATGGCCTTCACCAGGGCCCCCAGCCGGGCGCTGGTGGTTTTTTTGTCCTGGTAAACAACGCCCCGGCCCTCGATGGGCTGGTAGAGCACCGAGTACACGCGCAGGCTGTCGGGCCGCAGGCTGGTGGCCAGGGCGGGCAGGTCGGCACCGGCGCAGCGCACAGTGCTTTTGAGGTTGGGCCGGCCGGCGTCGTCGTACACGAAGCGGGCCGTGGCGCACCAAATCTGCACCTTGGCCTCGTCGAGCGAGGGCTGGCCCAGGGGCGTTTGGGCCGGTGCGGGCCGGGCGGCGAGCAAGCCCAGGGGCAAGGCAAGCAGGAGCGAAAAGCGGCGAAACATCATGCGGAGCAAACGACAAGTAAGGCCCGCAAAGTACGCCACCCCGCGCCGGGTATGGGAACGGCTGGGGCCCCCGGGCTACTGCGCAGCGCAGCCCCGGGGCCCTAACTCGCCAACGGGCGCCGATAATACAGCAGGCGCGCCAACCCAAGCTCAACCAACGGCGTTATTTACGCCCATGAATCCACCCCTCATTATTGTTATGGGCGTCTCGGGCAGCGGCAAAACCACCGTGGGCCAGCTGCTGGCCGCCCGCCTGGGCCTGCCGTTCTACGACGGCGACGATTTCCACCCGGCCGCCAACGTGGCCAAAATGGCCGCCGGCCACCCCCTCACCGACGAAGACCGCGCCGGCTGGCTCGCCGCCCTGGCCACCGACCTGGGCCAGTGGGGCGCGGCCGGCGGGGCCGTGCTGGCCTGCTCGGCTCTCAAGGAAGCCTACCGCCAAACCCTGCAAGCCGGTGCCGGGGCCCCCCTTAGCTGGGTATTTCTCGATACCGACGTGGAAGTGCTGCGCGCCCGCCTGGCCGCCCGCCAGGGCCACTACATGAAAGCCGACATGCTCGACTCGCAGCTGGCCACACTCGAAAAGCCCACCTACGGCCTGCACCTCACCGACGACGCGCCGCCCGCAACCCTGGTGGATCAGGCGGTGGCGCAGCTGCACTTGCCGCCGGCCGGGGCCTAGCGCGGCTGCTCGCCCCAGGGCCCAATACCCGCACTCGCCACGGGCTAAAGCTTGAGCAGGCCATACTTGGCGATGCAGTAGAGGGCACGGAACCCGTCGCGCCAGCTAATTTTCTTGCCCTCGGCGTAGGTGCGGCCGTAGTAGCTAATGCCCACCTCGTAGATGCGCACGCCGGGCACCCGGGCCACTTTGGCCGTTACTTCAGGCTCGAAGCCGAAGCGGTTTTCCTTCAGGTCGAGGCCCTGGATGATGTCGCGCCGGAACAGCTTGTAGCACGTTTCCATGTCCGTCAGGTTCAGGTCGGCGGTCATGTTTGAGAACACGGTGAGCCAATAATTGCCGATGCTGTGCCAGAAAAAGAGGATGCGGTGCGGGTTGCCCCCCATGAAGCGCGAGCCAAATACCACGTCGGCAAAGCCTTTCAAGACGGGCTTAATCAGCAGGTTGTATTCCTCCGGGTCGTACTCCAAATCGGCGTCCTGCACGATAACGTAGTCACCGGTCGCGGCGCGCAGGCCCGTGCGCAGGGCCGCACCCTTGCCCCGGTTCACGGGGTGGGTGAGTAGGCGCAGGCCCAGGCCGGGGTAGCGCGCGGCGTAGGCCTCGATGGCCGCCGCCGAGTCGTCGGTTGAGCAGTCGTCGACTAGAATAATCTCCTTGCCAATGCCGTTGAGGAGCTGCAGCTCGCGCAGCAAATCCAGGATTTGATGGACGGTGCGGACCTCGTTGTAAACGGGCACCACAATGGAGAGAGTGTCGAATTTGACCAAGACAGCGGCGGTGGTTAATTAGCGCAGTAAAGGACGGGCCGGGCTACCTAGCCTGGCCACCCGAGTTGTTTTATCCCGTAAAAATTGTGGATAAAAATAATTCCTGCCAAACCCCGCTCGGCTACTTCCCGGCTTCGGGGGCCCTAGCTGTAGTCAATCTCAGTGTTGTCGCCGATGTTGAGGCTGTGGTTGAGGCCCCTAAACGAAGCATCGGAGCCCACGATGCAGTCGTGCATCACGGCCGAGCGCAGCTCGGAATACGAGCCGATGATGGAGTTGCTGAGGATGGTGTGCTCGACGATGGTGCGGTCGCCGATGGCCACGTTGGGGCCGATGATGGAGTTTTCGATGCGGCAGCCGGGCCCGATGCTAACGGGCGGAATGATGACCGAGCCCACGAACTCCGAGTAGTCGCGCGGCTCCAGAAACTCGGGCCGGTTCAGCAGGCGGGCGTTGGCTTCGAGCAGCGTGTCCTTGCGGCCGCAGTCGAACCAGTTGTCCACGGCGGCCGTGGTCATTTCCTCGCCCTGCTCGATGAGGTGCATCAGGGCATCGGTGAGCTGGTACTCGCCGTGGGTACGCACGTTGCTGGCAATGAGCCACTCCAGGGCCTGGGCTAGCTGCTCGGCATCGGCCAGCTTGTACAGGCCCACCAGGGCAAAGTTGGACTTGGGGATGGTGGGCTTTTCTACCACCTTGCGCACGCGGCCGCCGGGGCCCGTTTCCACGAGGCCAAAGAGCGAGGGCGTTTTCACTTCCTTCACGGCCAGCACCGTGCCCGGCGTGGCCAGCAGGGCGGGCAGGTCCACGTCCACAATGGTGTCGCCGAGCAAAATCAGCACCCCGTCGGGGTCGTGCCGGAACGTGTCGCGCGCCAGCCACAGGGCGTGGCCCAGGCCCTCGCGGGGCTCTTGCAGCACAAAGGTCGCGTTCAGATCGGGGTACTGGCGGCGCACGTAGCGCACCACCTTGTCGCCGAGGTAGCCCACCACGAACACGAACTCGGTGAGGCCAGCGGCCGTCAGCCGGTCGATGATGTGGCCCAGGATGGTGTTGCCGGCCACCGGCACCAGGCTCTTGGGCTGGGTGTGGGTGTGGGGGCGCAGGCGCGAGCCAATACCGGCAACGGGAATGATGGCTTTCACAGCGGGGAAAAGTAAAAATGAGGAAACTGGCCGTACTTGCAGCTTCACCGACCCGCAAGTACGGCCCCGGCCGCCAAACAACCGTTGGGCCACGGTTGCGTATGGGGCCCTGCCGCTGCCCTCAACCGGCCGGGGCCCCGTTCGGTTGGGCCCCGCGCCACTTTCTTTCGTCTTCACCCTCTTTCACCTTATCCTTTCCCCCTCATGAAACGCCTCCTCCTCTACTTCGCCGGCTTCGTCATCCTGCTCTCGCAATCGTCGTGCGGCTACAACGGCATGGTCTCCCGCGACCAGGAAGTGAAAAACAAATGGGCCGCTGTGCAAAGCGCCTACCAGCGCCGCTCCGACCTGATTCCCAACCTGGTGAACACCGTGAAGGGTGCCGCCAACTTCGAGAAATCCACCCTCGAAGGCGTGATTGAAGCCCGCGCTAAAGCTACCAGCGTGCAGCTGAATGCCGACCAGCTGACGCCCGAAAACATCCAAAAATTCCAGGCGGCCCAAAGCCAGCTCTCCTCTGGCCTGGGCCGGCTGCTGGCCGTATCGGAGAACTACCCCGAGCTGAAGGCCAACGCCAACTTCCAGGAGCTGCAAGCCCAGATTGAGGGTACCGAAAACCGCATCAACGTGGCCCGCAACGACTTCAATACCTCCACCACCGACTACAACACCTTCACTCGCTCGTTTCCGAACAACCTGTTTGCCAACATGTTCGGCTTCAAGGAGAAGCCCTACTTCGAGGCCGACGCCGCCGCTAGCAAGGCCCCCACGGTGCAGTTCTAAATTATCAGTGAACAGTGAGCAGTGAACAGTTTGCAGGCCGGGCAGCACGATTGTCCGCTTGCCAACTGTTCACTGCTCACTGTTAATTGTTAACTGATAAGCTATGAAATCTCCCCTTACCCCCGCGCAGGACGCGGCCCTGGTGGCGGCCATCCGGCAAGCGGAGGTCACTACGTCGGGCGAAATCCGGGTGCATCTGGAAGACACTTGCCCCACGCCCGAGCCCCTCGACCGGGCGGCGCAGGTGTTTGGCGAGCTGGGCATGCACCGCACGGCCCAGCGCAATGGCGTGCTATTTTACATGGCCTGGACCAGCCGCCAATTTGCCATTGCCGGCGACGTGGGCATCAATTCGGTGGTACCCGACGATTTCTGGGAAATTACCAAGGAAGCGATACTGCGCGACTTCCGGCGCGAAAACTACGTGGCTGGCCTCGAGCACGGCATCCGCCAAGTGGGCGAGCAGCTCAAGCGCTACTTTCCCTACGACGCGGCTACGGACCAGAACGAGCTGGACGACAGCATCTCCATTGGCGGCGATGAGCCGTCGCCCCGCCCATGAGCCAGGGCCCCTACTTGCTGGTAGCCGCCGGGCCGCAGTGGCTGCGCCGGGCGCTAGGCATGCTGCTGCTGGCCGTGCTGGCCGCTGCCGGGGCCCTGGCCCAGGGCCTGCCCCCACGCCCCAACCCGCCGCGCCTCGTGAACGACCTGGCCCACCTTATGCAGCCCCAGGAGGCCGACGCGCTGGAGCAAAAGCTGGTGGCCTACAACGACAGCACTTCCTCGCAAATCGCCGTCGTGACCGTGCCCGACCTGGGCGGCAACGAAATTGCCGACTACGCCCAGCAGCTGTACCGGGCCTGGGGCATTGGCCAGAAGGGCAAGAACAACGGCATTCTGGTACTGGTGGCGCAGCAGGAGCACGCCGCCCGCATCCAAACCGGCCGCGGCCTGGAAGGGGCGGTGCCCGACGCCCTGGCCAAGCGCATCATCAGCAACACGCTGGTGCCGGCCTTCCGGCAGAACCAGTACTACGCGGGCCTCGACCGGGGCACCGACCAGCTCATTGCCTTGGCCCGCGGCGAGTACCAGGCCGACCCGGCTGCGGTGCAAGACCGAAGCCAGGGCGGTGGGGGCCCTGGCTTCGGCCTCATCGTCGTCATCCTGATTGCCATTTTCATCTTCATTCAAATCAGCCGCCGCGGCGGCGGTGGGGGCGGTGGTGGCCGTAGTGGGCGCAGTGGCGGCTTCGGCCCCATCCTCTTCGGTGGCCTGGGCGGCTTCGGTAGCGGCGGTGGGTTTGGCGGAGGTGGCGGTGGCTTCGGGGGAGCGGCGGAG